>JAJZDA010000023.1 GCA_021851525.1 Actinomycetes bacterium
TGCTGGACTGCGCGAGGTGTGCGCACTGCGCTGAGTCAGCGAATCGCGCGGGACGCGCGGGGTGCGCGGGAACCGCGGACTGCGCTGGGTCAGCGAACCGCGCGGGATGCGCTGGACGCGCGGGATGCGCCGGATGCGCCGGACGCGCCAGACGCCCCGGACGCGCCGGATGCGCGGGACGCGCGGGATGCGCCGGACGCGCGGGATGCGCCGGACGCGCTGCTGCGGGTGCCCGCGGGGACCGCGGGCTCGCGCGCCCAGGGGTCCGGTTCAGAAGCCCTTGAGGGAATGCACGAGGTTCATCACGGCGGGCGTCATCAGGATGATGAACATCGCCGGGAAGATCAGGAAGACGAGCGGGAAGAGCATCAGCACAGGGGTCTTCTGGGCGCGCTCCTCGGCCCGCGCGCGGCGGCGGTTGCGCATCTCATTGGCGAGGTTGCGCATGATCTGGCCGGTTGAGATCCCCATCTTCTCGCCCTGGGACATCGCGCGCACGAAGGCCTTCATCGCGGGTGTGTCGGCACGCGCGGCCATGTGCGCAAGCGCCTCGTCGATGCCGAGTCCCATCGTCTGCTCCTGCAACGTCAGCCGCAGCTCATCGCTGAGTGGGGCGCTGAGCTGCTCAGAGGCCATGCGCAGCGCCGCCGGGAAGGAGAGGCCCGCCTCGATCATCACGGTCAGCAGGTCAATCAGGTCGGGCAGGCTGCGGTCGATCACCTCAACCCGGCGGCGCGCCTTGCGCTGCACGATCGTCAGCGGCAGCACCCAGCCGGCAAACAGCGCCAGCGCGATCATCGCAAAGTCCAACGGCTGGGCCGCGCCGGCCGAGAGGAAGACGAGCGTCGGCAAGAGCACTGTGGCGAGCACCCGGTAGCCGATCACGGTGCGCGCCGACACGGTGTACATGCCCGCCGCCATCAGCTGATCGCGGATTGCATCCTCCCCGACGGCCGTCAGGCGGCCCGAGAAGACACCCCCCAGCCAGGTCGCCAGCGAGCCGAAGATCGACTGGCGCGGCTCCGCGACGATGAAGCCCTCAGCCGGCTGCGCCGCCGCCGGTGAGCTGCGCAGCCCGTACTCCACGATCGCGACCACACGCTGCGCGGCGGTGCTGCGGCGCGCCTGAAGCGCGTTGAGCGACGCAATCGCGCCGATCGCCAGGACGCCGGCGGCAGCTATCAGATAGAGCACCATCGCCAGACCGGCTCAGACCTTGATGTCGATGATCTTGCGGATCACCAGCCCGCCCATGATCACCAGGCCGATCCCCATGCCGAGCCCGATCACACCGGTCGTGGTGTGGAACAGGGGGTGCACGTAGGTCGGGTTGATCAGCGAGACCATGATCAGCAGGCCGACCGGCATCAGCGAGAGCACGCCGCCGGAGAGCCGTCCCTGCGCGGTCAGGCCCCTGACCATGCGGCGGATCTCAATCCGCTCGCGCACGGTGTTGGCGACCAGGTCGATCACCTCGGCGGTGTTGCCGCCGGTCTCACGCTGCAGCGCGGCGACTATCGCGATGTGCTGGAAGTCCTCACTGCGCATCCGCTCGGTGACGCGATTGAGCGCCTCCGCCAGGGGCGTGCCGAGCTGCTCATCGGTGACGGCACGCCGCAGCTCCCGGCGCGAGGGCTCGGGAGCGTCGTCAAGCACCGCGCGCAGCGCTCCGACGAAGGTGTTGCCGGCGCGCATCGCCGATGCGATCACCGCGAGGTTGTCCGGCAGTTGCTCGGCGAACAGCCGCCGCTGGCGTCCGGCCAGCATCTTCAGCAGCGCGTTGCCCAGCACCGGGACAAACAGCGCCAGCACCGCGGCGATCAGGCTGTTCGTGCTGGTCAGCAGCAGCCAGCCGACAAGCACCGTGACCAGCGCCACCAGCGCCAGCCCCTGCTCAGGCCCGAAGCTGAGATCCGCCACCTCGAGCTCCGTCCGCAGGCGGGTGATGAACGGTGAGCGTGCGATCTGGCGCGCCTGTTTGTCACCGAGCGCCCGCTCGATCAGCGAGCGCCCGGGATCAGTGGCGGCGCTGGCGGCCGGGGTCACGTAGCCGCTGATGCGCTTGGCGACGCTGACCCGGCGGCCGGTGAGCATCATCACGGCGACTCCGATCAGCGAGCCGCCGGCGACGCTCACGACAATCGCCTGGGTGGAGCCGGCGGTCACCGACCCATCCGCCTCGGCTCGGCGCGCGAGGGCCGCGCGCCGAACGGCGCGACGGTGGCCCGCTCGGGAACCGCGCGCGGCTCCGCGAAGCTGTGGTCGTCCATCCACGCCGGCAGCGGGATCGCGTGCCGCTCAAACTTGTTGGAGGTGGGACGCAGGCCGGTGTAGGAGAGCATGCCGCCGAGCTCCGCGCGGCCCTTGTCGATCCGGTACTCGAAGATCTCCTGGAGCGTCACCGTGTCCCCCTCCATGCGCTGCACCTCGGTGATGCTCGTGACCCGGCGGGCGCCGTCACTGAAGCGCTCAATCTGCACCACCAGGTCCAGCGCGCGCGAGATCTGCTGGCGGATCGCGCGGATCGGGAAGTCGACACCGGCCATCAGCACCATGCTCTCCACGCGCGAGATGGCGTCCCGCGGGGAGTTGGCGTGGCAGGTGCTCAGCGAGCCGTCGTGACCGGTGTTCATCGCCTGCAGCATGTCCATCGTCTCCGACCCGCGGACCTCCCCGACGATGATCCGGTCGGGGCGCATGCGCAGAGAGTTGCGCACCAGCTCACGGATCGGGATCTCCCCCTGACCCTCGATGTTCTTGGGGCGCGCCTCCAGGCGCAGCACGTGGGTCTGGTTGAGGCGCAGCTCGGCCGCGTCCTCGATGGTGACGATCCGTTCGCTCTGCGGGATCGCCGAGGACATGGCGTTCAGCAACGTCGTCTTACCGGAGCCGGTGCCGCCTGAGATCAGGATGTTCAGCTCCGCATGGATCGCGGTCTCCAGGAACTCCCTGGCCTGCGAGGTCAGCGAGCCGATCCCGACCAGATCCGCCAGATCCCAGCGATGCTTTGAGAACTTGCGGATCGTCAGCAGCGGCCCCGTCAGCGAGAGCGGCGGCAGCACGGCGTTCACGCGGCTGCCGTCCGGCAGGCGCGCGTCGACCATCGGCGACGCCTCGTCGACGCGCCGCCCGACCTGCGCGACGATCTTGTTGATGATCCGTCGCAGGTGGTGCTCGTCGGTGAAGCGCACCGCCGTCTTGGTGAGCTTCCCGTCGCGCTCGACCCAGACGTCGCTCGGGCCGTTGACCATCACCTCTGTGATGGTGTCGTCCTGCAGCAGCGGCTCGATCGGGCCGTGGCCGAGCGTGTCGTTGGCGATCTCCTGGATCAAGCGGTCGCGGTCGGCTCCGGCCAGGCCGCGCTCCTGCGTGAGCCGGTTGCGGATGTCCGCCGTCACGACCTCCAGGAGCGCCCCTTCCGAGAGCGCCTCGTTGTAGAGCCGGGGGCCCAGGTCGGAGATCACCGCCATGTGAATCCGGTCCTTGAGCTCGGTGAAGCTGTCGCTCACCGCGGCGCTGGCGGGTGCCGGCACCTGCAGCGTCTGGGGGCGCTCCCGGTTCAGGCGGTCGCGGAGTTCCATCTCAGCCCTCACACCTCACCGGAGGCGATCTCACCGGCCACCACGGCGGCCTGCCGGCGGCGCACGAGGCCACGGCGCCGCTTGCGCCGTGGCCGGCGATCGGCGATCACCAGCTCTGGCGGCGTCTGCGCAAACAGGTCAGCCAGCGAGTCAAGCGCGCGGGCGACCTCACTGCGGCGCTGCGAGGAGACCAGCGGCACCCCCTCACCGAGTGAGCGCGGCACCGCCTCGGCGCTGGGGATCAGCGCGTCCGGGCGGCGCCCGAGGATCGCCACCGCGTCGTTGTGGCTGATGCCCACGGAGCTGTCGGCCCGGTTGAGCACGACGCGCACGCGGTCCTGCTCAACGCCCATCAGGTCGAGCGTCTCCAACCCCAGCCGTGCGTTCTTGAGCGAGAGCGCGTCCAGCATCGCCATCACGCACAGGGCGTTGGCGGCGTCGATCGTGGCGATCACCTCGGGCTCGAAGGCGGGCGGGGTGTCGACCACCACGAAGTCATATTCGCGTCGCAGCAGATCGTAGATGTCGAAGATCATGTCCGTGCTCACCGAGGAGGCCTGATCCGGGCGCACCGGCGCGGCGAGCACCCGCAGGCCGCTGGGGTGGCGCAGCAGGAAGTCATCGAGCTTGGTGGCGTCGAGGCTCCCGCCGGAGACCGCGAGATCAAAGATCGTGACCTCCGGGTTGAGTCCCAGGGCCAGCGCCACGTCGCCGAACTGCAGGTCGAGGTCGACGAGCACCGTGCGGCGACCACGCTGGGCCAGCGCCACGGCGAGGTTGGTGCTGGCCACGGTCTTGCCGGTACCGCCCTTGGGGCCGAGCATCCCGATCACATAGCCGGCGTCCGGCGCGCGATCCGAGCCGGCGCGGTGACGCGCGATCGCCTTGCTCACGGCGAACTCAACGTCGCGCCGGGCCTGCTCGGGCACATATGGCCCCGGGTTGATGACCACCACGTCATCCGCGCCGGCGGCGAACGCGCTGTGCACGAACTCATGCTCGGCCTCGCGGCAGAGGACCAGCACGGGCCGCCCGGGACGCGCGCCGTTCCACCACTGGACCAGCTCGAGCGCCTCGCTCGACTGGTCGCGGCAGGCGATCAGCAGCAGGTCCGCGTCGGTCCGCCGAACGTCGTCCGCGCTGAGCGCCAGGGAGCCGACCGTGGCGACGATCTCAATGCCTGCGTCCTGTCCGATGTGTGCCGCCACCAGCGCCTGCGGGACGGAGTCGTCGTGCGCGACGATCGCTGCGATGCTGCGTGCCATCAGAGCTTCACCATGTATCCGTTGGGGATCGAGTTGCGCGCGCCGCTGACCGGGCGCAGCGTGAGCCACAGCGTGAGTCCGGCCTGCTTGGCGTTGGCCAGCAACAGCACCTGCTTGTCGGTCAGCTCGAGCACGATGTTGCCGCTCGCGTTGTCAAGCACGGTGACGTCCTGGAAGAGGTCGAAGCTGCCCTTCGGGCCCTGGGCGACGACGTCAACCGTGTCGCCGCGCGTCAGGTAGGCGGTGAGCCCGTGCGCGGAGTCGATCGACATCGCGACCGCCCGGTAGTCACCGCTCAGGTAGGAGCCGAGCGTGACGTTCGCGCGGCTGAAGTCGGTTCCGGTCACCTGCTGCCCGGCGGCGATCGAGGTGGCCGCGACCTCACCGGCGATCAGCGACGGGTCTGAGATCGCACCGGCGACCGCCTGGCCGAGCGGCACGACCTTCGGCGCCAGCAGGTTCTGGGAGATGATCGCCGACTCCGGCATTCCCGCCGGGATGTAGCGCTTGGCGACGAACACCGTCGCCGTGCTCGGCCCAGTGGTCACGGTCGTCGTGCGGTTCTGGGAGATGAACAGGTAGATCAGCACGCCCGCGGCCACCGCGCAGAGGAGCGCCACGAGCGATGAGCCGCGACGGCCCGAGAGCGTCTGGCCCGTCCTCGGAGCGGTGATCCTGCCTAGGTGCCTGCTGGCCTGCATCAGTGGCTCTCCAATCCTGCTTGCTGTCTGCCGTGCGTGGTTCGCGGTCCGCGCTCAAGCGGCGCTCGCTGGCTGCTATCGGCGCTCAGCACGGCGCACTTGAAGTCCGGGAGTCCGGGATCGGCCAGATGTCCGCGCGACGCGATCATCGCCGCTCACGACGTGCAGGTCGGGGTCAGGAAGCTGCTCGAGCCGGTGCTCGGAGCCTGCTCCATGCGCATCGTCGCGCTGGAGGTGATGGCGCTGGTGGGGTCGACCACCTTGCCGATGTAGCTGCTGGCGCCGGTGAGGATGCTGAACCAGTGGAACGTCGAGGTGATCACCACCTTGATCGGGTCCCCGGTGGTGTAGCTGCCGCTCGGCGAGGAGCCAGAGATGTCGGCCACGCAGACGGCGCTGGGCGTCGGCGCCCCGGTGGACGAGGCCTCACAGTCGACGTAGGCGGTGAGCGTCGTCTCGGCCGTGCCGTTGCACTTGACGCTCGTGGAGCTGCCGATCACCGAGACCGTGCGCGCGGCGATGTTGGCGATGTTGGTGTCGGAGTTGTAGGAGTTCAGCGCGAGGCCGAAGTCGATGATCCCGAACAGGAAGAGCAGCACCAGCGGCAGCACGAAGGCGAGCTCGACCAGTGCCTGGCCGTCCTCACACCGCAGTCTCTTGACGAGCAACCTGAGCACCTCAGCATCGCTTCGGTGCATCGGCCGGGCTTTTGTCGCGTTTGCGCGCCGGTGTAGATCAAACGTCCAAGCGTGCCGCTCGAACCGGCGAATCCCCAGCAGTCAAAGGGTTTTGCGGGTTACAGGTCAAGCGCTACCGATGGCGCCCGCCGGGCTCAGTCACGCATCGCCGGGAAGAGCACGATCTCACGGATCGTGCGCTGGCCGGTGAGGATCATCGCCATGCGATCGATGCCGAAGCCGATCCCGCCGGTCGGCGGCATCCCGTACTCCAGCGCGCGGATGTAGGACTCGTCGTAGGGCTGAGCCTCCTCGTCACCGCTGGCCGCCAGCGCGCGCTGCTGCTCGAAGCGCTCACGCTGATCGTCGGGATCGTTGAGCTCGGAGAAGGCGTTGGCCACCTCCATGCCGTTGACGAAAGCCTCGAAGCGCTCAACCAGCCGCGGGTCATCGCGATGGCGCTTGGCCAGCGGCGAGATCTCGACCGGGTAGTCCATCAGCAGCGTCGGCTCGACCAGCGTCGGCTCCACATGCTTTGAGACCAGCTCATCGACCAGCTGCGGCCAGGTGTCGGTCTCCGGCACCGGCAGGCCCTTGGCGGCCATCGCCGCGCCCAGCGACTCGCGGTCGCGGTGGCGCTCGATGTCGATCCCGGTGCGCCGCTCGATTGACCCGGCGAGCGTCTCCCGATGCCAGGGCCGCTGGAAGTCAACCGGTCCCTCGTAACCGATCTCACGCGTGACGAACGCCATCAGCTGCTCAAAGCGCCGCGCCACGTCCAGGTAGTCGGCGTAGGCCTCGTAGTACTCGATCATCGTGAACTCAGGGTTGTGCTTGTGGGAGACACCCTCGTTGCGGAAGTTCCTGCCGATCTCATAGACGCGCTCCAGCCCGCCGACGATCAGGCGCTTGAGATACAGCTCGCTGGCGATCCGCAGGTAGAGGTCGCGGCCCAGCTCGTTGTGGTGGGTGACGAACGGCCGCGCCGCGGCGCCGCCATAGAGCGGCTGCAGGATCGGTGTCTCAACCTCGATGAAGCCGTTCTGATCGAGGTAGCGGCGGATCGCCGAGATCATCCGTGCACGCGTGATAAACAGCGCGCGCGCCTCCTCGCTGGCCAGCAGGTCCGCCTCACGGTGGCGGAAGCGGGTCTCCACGTCGGTCAGGCCATGATGCTTGTCCGGCGGTGGGCGCAGTGACTTGGCCAGCACCTCAAACCCCGTCACGCGCAGCGAGAGCTCACCCCGGCGGGAGTTGAACGCGACCCCGTCCACGCCGACGATGTCACCGAGATCAAGGCTCAGCAGCAGTTCCATGCGCTGCGCCCCGAGCTCATCGACGCGGGCCTGCAGCTGGATGCGCCCGGAGCGGTCGACGAGGTCCAGAAACGCCATCTTGCCCTGGCCCCGGCGCGCCGCCAGGCGCCCGGCCACCCGGTGGGAGACGCTCGTCTCGACGCCAACCTCCAGATCGGCGTGGCGCTCACGCACCGCCGCGATCGGCTCGGCTCCGGAGAACACCCAGGGGAACGGCTCGACTCCGGCCGCGCGCAGCTCCGTGAGCTTCTGACGCCGGGCGGCGAATACGTCGAGCGGTTGCTCGTCGCTCATCGCGGCGCGCAGACCCGGCTCAGGCCACTTCGATCTTGGCGATCTTCAGGCGACGCTCGCCCTTGGGCGTCGAGAAGACGACCTCATCACCCTGCTTGCGGCCGAGCAGCGCCTTGCCGACCGGAGACTGGTTGGAGAGCTTCATCTCCGCCGGCTTGGCCTCCGCCGAGCCGACGATCGTGTACGTGAGCTTCGCTCCGCCGCCATCCACCACGTGCACGGTCGACCCGACGCGCACCACATCAGCGTCGAGCTCCGCGGGGTCGATCACGGTTGCCGAGCGCAGCTTCTCCTCGAGCGTCGCGATCCGCGCCTCGAGCATCGCCTGCTCGTTCTTGGCGTCGTCGTACTCGGCGTTCTCGGAGATATCGCCGAACTCCCGTGCCTCCTTGATACGGGCCGCGACCTCACGCCGTCGCACGGTCGACATGTGCTCCAGCTCAGCCTTGAGGTTGGCGAGCCCTTCAGGGGTGAGGATGACATCCTTAGGCATAGCGATCCAGAGAGTAGGTCGGCACAGAAAAAAGCCCGCTGGCGCGGGATCCACTGCCACTGCGCAGCTGGGCGGGGAAGTATAGACGGCGATCAGCGGCGGCTGAAAGCCACTTCAGCCGCCGAGCGACGAAAGTTGTGCGAGATGGAACAGCTCACGGGCCGACGCGGTGCTCGGAGCCTGCTGCAGGGCCGCTTGCAGGACCGCCTGTTGCGCACGCGTGCCGCCGAGCCGCTCGATGTACCAGGGGTAGAACTTGCGCAGGTAACGGTTGGCCCGCTGCTCGCCCATGTGCTCGACGGCGCGTTCCAGAAGCCAGTCCACCTCGGCGAGGATCTGCTCGCGCGTCGGCGCGATCTCATGGCCGCTGAGCAGCTCCGCAAACAGCCAGGGGTTGCCCAGTGAGCCGCGGGCCAGCATCACCGCCGCCGCGCCGGTCCGCTGGAAGGCGTCGCGGGCCAGCGCCGCCGAACGCAGGCCGCCGGAGATCAGCACCGGCACCGGCAACTCCTGCACCAGCTGAGCGGCCAGCGCGTAGTCCGGTGCGCCACTGTGCCGCTGGGAGGCGTGGCGCGGATGCACCGTCAGCGCGGCGACCTCGCCGCGCTGCGCGAGATCGCGAGCCACAGCCACCCCCTTGCCGTCACCGGGCCGCAGGCCGGTGCGCAGCTTCACGGTCACCGGCAGGCCGCTGCCGCGAGCCGCGGCGCGCGCCACCGCGACCGCGCGGTCGGGGTCGTCGAGCAGCGCCGCACCCGCACCGGTCTTGCAGACCTTGGGTACCGGGCAGCCCATGTTGATGTCGATGATGTCCGCGCCCGCGGCCGCGACGCGCTCCGCGGCTGAGGCCATCACGTCGGGGTCGGCGCCGAACAGCTGCACGGACACCGGGTGCTCGTCCGGATGGATGCGCAGCAGCTCATTGCAGGTGCGCTGGTTGCCGTAGTGCACGGCGTGGCTGGAGACCATCTCCGAGACCGCCAGGCCGGCACCGTAGCGCTTGGCCTGCAGGCGCACGAACCAGTTGCCGATCCCCGCCAGCGGCGCGAGCACGACGCGGTTGGGCACGGTCACGCCGCCGAGCTGCCACGGCTCTGTCAGTGTTCTGGGCACCACTCCCATGGTACGAATCCGAGCATGGACACAGAGGCACTGAGCGCACACTGGCTGCGGGCAACCCGCGCGCTGGTGCCCGGGCTGGCGCTGTTTGACGCGCACACCCACATCGGCGCCAACGACCCCGACGGTTTCAGCCAGAGCCCGCAGCAGTTGCGTGAGACGCTCCTGGAGGCTGAGGCAGTCGGCTGCTTCGTCTTTCCGATGCACGAGCCGGAGGGCTACCGCGCGGCCAACGACATGGTGATCGAGCTGGCCGCGCAGGCGGATTGCGGGATGGTCGCGTTCTGTCGCGTGGCCCCGGGCCGAGAGGCCCCGGCGGAGGCCCGGCGCGCCCTGCGCCGGGGCGCCAGGGGGATCAAGCTCCATCCCCGGGCGGAGCGCTTCACGCTCGATCACCCCGAGGTCCGGGAGCTCTTTGAGCTGGCGGATGAGCGCTCGCTGCCGCTGCTGATCCACGCTGGGCGCGGGATCCCGGCGCTCGGTGAGCACGTGGTCAGGCTGGCGGCGCGGTTCCCGAACGCGCCGGTGATCCTGGCCCACGCCGGGGTCTGTGACCTGGCCTGGATCTGGCGCGCGGCCCGCGAGTTGCCGAACCTGCTGTTCGACAGCTCGTGGTGGATCCCGGCAGATCTGAGCGCGCTGATGCAGCTGGTGCCCCCCGGACAGATCCTCTTCGCCTCAGACGCGCCCTACGGGCGCACGGCGCTGACGGCCGCCGCACAGGTCCGCCTGGCGCTGCAGGCGGGCTGGAGTGACGCACAGGTGCGCGCGTTCAGCTCAGAGCAGTCGCTGCGGCTGGCCGCCGGCCAGCCGCCGCTGGTCGCGGGCGCCGCGCTGGGTGAGCGCGACCAGCCGCAGCGGCTGCTGCTGGCACGCGTCGGTGCGCTGATCCAGAGCGGCATCTACGCGCTGCTGCGCGGCGGTGAGAGCGCTGAGGCGCTGGCGCTGGCGGAGCTGGCCTGCGCGGTGCCCGACGAGCTTGACGACGCGCCCCTGTTCAACGCCCTGCGGGCGCTGCTGGAGGCTGCGCGGGGCGCTGAGGCGCCCACGCCGCAACGGCGTGGGGCGCTGGGGCCGCTGATCCTGGCGCTGGCACTGAGCGCGACCCCGGACGTGCCGCTACCGCTGGTTGCGCTGCCAGATCAGGCGTAGGCCGGTGAGCGTCAGGTGGTCGTCGACGGCATCTATCGATTCGCTGATGAACGGCGCCATCACCTTCGAGTAGCCGCCGGTGGCGATCACGTGAACGGGCCCGTCCAGCTCCTCGCGCATGCGCCGCACGATCCCCTCGACCTGCCCGGCGAAGCCGAACGCGACACCGCTGCGCAGCGCCTCCACGGTCGACTTGCCGATCACCGCGCGCGGCTCGAGCATCTCCACGCGCGGGAGCTTGGCGGCGCGCTCGGAGAGCGCGTCGAGCGAGATCTCCACACCCGGGGTGATGATCCCGCCCAGGTACTCGCCCTGGTCCGAAACGGCGTCGTAGGTGATTGCCGTACCGAAGTCAACGACTATGCAGCCGCTCTGAAAACGCTCGAAGGCGGCCACCGCGTTGACCAGGCGGTCGGCTCCGACCTCACGCGGGTTGTCGATCCGGATCGGCATCCCGGTGCGGATCGCGGGGCCGACCACCAGCATCCGGTGGCCGAGGTAGCGGTCGGCCATCGCGACCCACTGCTCGGAGAGCTGCGGGACCGTCGAGGAGACGATCGAGTGCCCGATGTCAGCAAACCCCAGCCCGCGCAGGCTCAGCAGGTTGGAGAGCGCCGCACCCAGCTCGTCGGAGGTTGATTCGCGCACCGTTGCGAACCGCCACTGCTCGGCGACCACGTCACTGCCCGGATCGAAGATCCCAAAGTGGGTCTGCGTGTTGCCGACGTCTACGACCAGCAGCTTGCGGGCGGTGTCGCTCATCGCCGCGGACTATATGGCCAGCGGATCACCGGCGAGGCGCACGTCCTGCCCGCCGCCGAGCGCGGTGAGCGCGGCGGCGAGGCGCTCACCGCCGGGCAGCGTCAGCCCCGGATCCAGCTCGAGCAGCGGCACCAGCACGAACCGGCGGCTGCTCACCTCGGGATGCGGGAGCCGCAGGCGATCTGACTCAAAGCGCAGATCGCCGAGCAGCAGCACATCGACGTCGATCACGCGCGGACCGTGACGCACCCCGCCGGCGGCACGGCCCACCTCCCGCTCCACCAGCTTGCAGGCGTCAAGCAGCGCCAACGGCTCGTGATCGGTCTCGATCTCCAGGCAGGCGTTGAGGAACTGCGGCTGGTCGAGCACCAGCCCGACCGGCTCCGTGTCGTAGGTGGAGGAGCTGCGCAGCACGGTGACGCCGTGCGCGGGCAACCTTCGCAGAGCCGCCTGCAGGTGGGTGCGCCGCTCCCCGAGGTTGGAGCCCAGCCCGAGGTAGCCGCGGCGGCTCACGCCTCGCGCCAGACCTCGACCGAGACCTCACCGACCGGCAGCGCGATGGGCGGCTCAGGCTTGGCCGCCTTGACCCACACGGCATGCACCTCATAGCGCTCGATCAGGCGATCCGCGACGGCCGCGCAGAACCGCTCCAGCGTCTTGTAGTTGCGCTGCTGGGCAATCAGGTTGATGAACTCACAGACCTCGCCGTAGTCGACCGTGTCCTCGATCCTGTCGGTCACGGTGGCGTCACACTCGCCGACGTCCAGCCGGACGTCGACGATCAGGCGCTGGCCCAACTGGCGCTCAGCCTCGCTGACGCCCATGTGCGTGTAGAGCGAGAGCCCCGAGACCTCGACCGTGACCTCGGGTTCGGGATGACCCTCGTCATCCTCGTCCTCCTCCTCGTCGTCCTCATCTTCCTCAAGCTCTTGATCGTCGAGCTCATCGGGCTCGAACTCCGGATGCTCCTCTGACATGCGCCCGACTGTAGAGGGTTCGCCGCGCCGCGGTGACGCGGATCGCGGCCGCGGCAGGGCTCAGCGTGCCGGCGCCAGCGCCGCCGCGGCAACGCGCAGCGCGTCGTTGAGCGGTGCGACGTCATGCACCCTGAAGAGCGTCGCGCCGCGCTCGAAGGCCAGCACGTTGGTGGCGATCGTCCCGGCCAGGCGCTCGCCCACCTCGCGTCCGGTGATCGAGCCGATGAAGCTCTTGCGGCTGGTGCCGATCAGCACCGGGCGCCCGAGCGCCACGATCTCCCCCAGGCGCGTGATCAGCTGCAGGTTGTGGGACGTGGTCTTGCCGAAGCCGATCCCCGGGTCAAGGATGATCCGCTCCTCCGCGACGCCCTCCGCGACCGCGAAGCGCATGCGCTCCTCGAGGAAGCGCTTGACGTCGGCGACGACGTCCTCATAGTGGGGGTCGTGCTGCATCGTGCGGGGGGTGCCGACCATGTGCATCAGGCACAGCTGCGCATCTGCGCGGGCCACCAGCTCGGCCATCTCCGGGGATGCGCGCAGCGCGGTGACGTCGTTGACGATCGTCGCGCCGGCGGCGAGCGCGCGTTGCGCCACCACCGCCTTGGAGGTGTCGACCGAGATGCGCGCCCCGGCCGCCGCCGCGGCGATGCCCTCGATCACCGGGATCACCCGGCGGCACTCCTCATCGGCCGCCACCGGCTGCGCCCCGGGACGCGTCGACTCGCCACCGACATCGAGCAGCGCAGCCCCCTCGCCGACCAGCTCCAGCGCGTGCGCGAGCGCGCTCTCCGGCCGCAGATAGCGGCCCCCGTCGCTGAAGGAGTCGGGGGTCACGTTGACGATCCCCATCAGCTCGAAGGGGGCGTTCTGAGCGGGGCTCGCACTCATGCTCGCTGCACGGTAGCTGGCCGGCGCTTGTGAAGCTGCGGTGAACCGGCGCGCGTGCAGGTATAAAAGGGAGGGTATGGATGACTTCCCAAGGCTCACCCGGCGGGCGCTGCTGCGCGGCGCCGCGGTCGGCGCGCTGGGAAGCTCGGGCGCGCTCGGCTTCGCGCGGGTGCCGGCCTGGGCCAAGCCCCCGGCGCGCCACGGTGGCCTGCGTCACCCCGACTCCTTGCCGCTGCCGCACCTGCCGGCCGGTCACTCCAACCCGGCGCTGGAGAAGATTGAGCACGTCGTGGTGCTGATGATGGAGAACCACTCCTTCGACAATCTGCTCGGGATGGCTCCCCACCAGATCCCCGGACGCCACCATCTCGACGGCTTTCACTTTGGGCACCGTGGCCGGCCGATCAACTGGAACCCGTCGCAGGCCAGGCCCGTGGTGCACGGACCGCGCGTCTACGCCACGGCCGCGAGCTCCCCCTGTCAGCAGCCGGCCCATCCCAACCAGGATTGGAACGCCTCGCACCTGGCCTGGAACGGGGGCCGCAACGACGGCTTCGTGCAGGCCGGCACCGCCGCCGCGATGTGGTACTGGGACGGCCACGACCTGCCGTTCACATACTCCCTGGTCGAGCACTTTCCGGTCGGCGAGCGGTATTTCGCCTCGGTGCTGGCGCAGACCTACCCCAACCGCCGCTTCCTGTTCTGCGGCACCGCCTCCGGGCTGACCGCGACCAGCAACGCCACCTACACCGTGCCCGCGGCCAACGGCACGATCTTCGACCGGCTGCTGCACCACGGCATCAGCTGGAAGAACTACGTGCAGCCCACCGGCGGCACGCTGCAGGCCTCGCCGCTGATCGTCCCCAACTTCGCCAACTCTCAGGCCAGCGCCGCCCGGATCCTGCCGATCAGCCAGTTCTACGCCGACGCCCACGCCGGCGCGCTGCCCGCCTTCTCACTGATCGACCCCAACTACTCCGTGTACTCGGAGGAGAACCCTCAGGACATCCAGGCCGGAGAGGGCTTTCTCGCGTCGGTGGTGAGCGCCCTGATGCGCTCACGGCAGTGGTCCAGGACAGCGCTCTTCCTCACCTGGGATGAGCACGGCGGTTACTACGACCACGTGCCGCCGCCGCGGGCGATCGCACCCGACGGGATCGCCCCCAGACAGTCATTGGCCAACGAGCAACTGGTCCCCGGAGGGTATGACCGCTACGGGTTCCGCGTCCCGATGATCGTCGTCTCACCGTGGGCGCGGGCCAACTACAGCTCGCGGGTGGTCCAGGACCACACCTCGATCCTGGCGTTCCTGGAACACCGCTGGAACCTGCCGGCGCTGACCTTCCGCGACGCCAACGCCCACCCGATGACCGACTACTTCGACTTCCGCAGGCCGGCGTTCCTGAAGCCGCCGAAGCTGGCCGCCGCGCCGACGATGGCGGTTGGGCTGCAGCAGTGCGCCGCGGCCGGGCTCACGCCCCCGCCAGGCACGCCGGTCAACTGAGGGTCGGCGGCCCCGCGGGCCGCCTGCAGCTCACTCCTCGCCGCCCTCGCCGGGCCAGTGCCCGTGGCTCACGAAGTAAGCGCGTGCGTCGTCCTCCTGGGCGCGCTCCCCGGCCTCATCGGCGTTCAGACGCAGCATCCAGTTCAGCAGCCAGACCATCAGCGCGATCACCAGCGCGGCAACGCCGATCGCGGAGAGCATCGAACGCTGGTCCGTGGTGGTGGCCACGAACGGGTTGGCCTCGGCGGCGTTGTCCTGAACGCCGGAGACGTGGCCGTGGGAGATGATCAGCAGCACGATCCCGGCGATCACCAGCCCGATGGGCAGCACCCAGCGGACCAGCACAGCCAGCGCCCCCGGGCGCGATCGGCGCGCGCTGGAGGACCCGCGCGGCACTATTCAGCGGTGCCGCCGGCCAGACCGGGACGCGGGAAGAAGCGTCCGGGCTCCGCGCCGGAGGAACGTTCAGGGGTGCCGGACGCCGGCGGGACCGGAAGCGAGGGCGGTGGCGGCGCCTCGCTGCCAAACACGTCCTCCTCACTGCGCCCGTCGAGCAGCGCCGCAAACTGGTCAGCCTCGATCGTCTCCCGCCTGAGCAGGATCTCCGAGATGCGGTTGAGCTGCTCACGGTGAGTGCCGAGGATGTCCCGCGCCTGCTGGTGCGCGGACTCGACGATCCGGCGGATCTCGAGGTCGATCTCACGCGCGATCTCATCCGAATAGTCGGGCTCTGAGCTGAACTCGCGGCCCAGGAAGGGCTGCCCGTGGTCATGGCCGAAGACGCGCGGGCCGAGCTTGTCGGACATCCCGAAGCGCATCACCATCTGCTTGGCAGTGGCCGTCACCTTCTCCAGGTCGTTGGAGGCGCCGGTCGTGATCTCGCCAAAGACGATCTCCTCGGCGGCGCGGCCGCCGAGCGTCATCGCCATCGTGTCGAGCAGCTCCGCGCGAGTGGTCAGGAACTTGTCCTCACCCGGCAGCGAGATCGTGTAGCCGAGCGCCTGGCCGCGGGAGATCACGGAGATCTTGTGGATCGGGTCGCTGTTGGGCAGGAAGTGGCCGACGATCGCGTGGCCCATCTCGTGGTAGGCGGTGACCCGGCGCTCCAGCTCGCTCATCACCCGGGTCTTCTTCTCCGGGCCGGCGATCACGCGCATGATCCCCTCCTCCAGCTCATCCTGGGTGATCTCGCGCTTGCCGCTGCGAGCCGCCAGCAGCGCCGCCTCGTTGACCAGGTTGGAGAGGTCGGCACCGGTGAAGCCCGGAGTCTGGCCGGCCAGCGCGTCGATGTCGATCTCACGCGCGAGCGGCTTGCCGCGGGTGTGGACCTCGAGGATCTTCTTGCGCCCGGTGCGGTCCGGACGGTCGACCACGATCTGGCGGTCGAAACGGCCTGGGCGCAGCAGCGCGGGGTCGAGGATGTCGGGCCGGTTGGTGGCGGCGATCAGGATGATGTTGTCCTTCATCTCGAAGCCGTCCATCTCAACCAGCAGCTGGTTGAGCGTCTGCTCACGCTCGTCGTGACCGCCGCCCAGGCCGGCGCCACGGTGGCGTCCGACGGCGTCAATCTCGTCCATGAAGATGATGCAGGGGGAGTTCTGCTTGGCCTGCTCGAAGAGATCGCGCACGCGTGAGGCGCCGACGCCGACGAACATCTCGACGAAGTCAGAGCCGGAGATGGAGAAGAACGGCACACCCGCCTCGCCGGCCACCGCGCGGGCCAGCAGCGTCTTGCCGGTGCCGGGAGGCCCGTAGAGCAGCACGCCCTTGGGGATGCGCGCACCGAGCGCCTGGAACTTCTTGGGGTTCTCGAGGAACTCCTTGATCTCGTGCAGCTCCTCAACGGCCTCATCGACGCCGGCCACGTCACGGAAGGTGATCTTCGGCGAGTCGACAGACATGCGCTTGGCACGCGACTTGCCGAACGACATGACCTTGGAGCCGCCCCCCTGAACCTGGTTCATGAGGAACAGCCAGACGCCGATGAACAGCACGAACGGCAGCAGGTAGGTGAGCAGTGACAGCCAGCCGCTGCTGGACTTGTCCTGCACGCTGATCGCAGCGCCGCCCTCGTTCTTGAGCACGTCGTTGATCAGGGTCTGCGTGTAGCCGTCCGGGTAGCCGGTGGAGAACTTCTGGCCGCTGGTGAGCACCACCGACGCGCTGTTGCTCTTCTGGTCCAGCGAGATCGAGCGCACCTGGCCGCTATTGACCAGCTGGACCAGCTGCCCGAAGGTTGGCGGCGGTGTCCCCGAGGACTGGTTCACGAGCTTGGACGCGAAGAACGCGAGCACGACCACGATCAGGATCGGGAACGCTGCGCTCTTGAAGAAACGGCTCATGTGAAAGCTCCTCGGGACCCCGCCCCCGCCCAGATGACCAGTGAGCGTAAGGGTCGGAAGCAGCAAGCGTAGCACCGTGGCTGCGGCGTCCTGCAGCGCGCAACCCAGCCGATCAGCCGCCTCGCCGCCGCCTGCCGGGGCGGCGATCCACACCGGCCTGTGTCGGCGCGCGGCGCGCCGGCGACGCCGTTCACTGGTTCAGAGCCGCCACGAATGGAAGGTTGCGGTAGCGCTCGGCGTGATCGAGCCCGTAGCCGATCACGAACTCATCGGGGATCTCGAAGCCGACGTAACGCGGCTGCAGATCGACCTTGCTGCGCCCGGGCTTGACCAGCAGCGCGCAGACCTCGAGCGATGCCGGCCCGCGTCCCTGCAGGTTGCGCAGCAGGTACTGGAGCGTGAGCCCCGAGTCGATGATGTCCTCGAGGATCAGCACGTGCCGGTTCTCGATCACGGCATCCAGATCCTTGAGGATCCGCACCACGCCTGAGGACTTGGTCAGTGAGCCGTAGGAGGAGATCGCCATGAAGTCCACCTCGCACTGCAGGTCCAGCGCGCGCATCAGGTCGGCGACGAAGAAGATCGCGCCCTTGAGCACGCCGACCAGCACCACATCCTTGCCGGCGTAGTCCGCGGAGATCTCGGCGGCGAGCTCCCGCACCCGGCGGGCAAGGTCCTGCGCCGGGACGAGAACCTCGCCGATCGCTTCGTCGTGCGTCACCTCGCCGCAGTGTATTTGTCGCGCGCCCGGGCTGCCGTGCCGCGCGGGCGCCATCCGGCCAGGCTCACCGGTCGCCGTCCCGCTCGATCCTCGGGGTGATCCCGAAGCTCAACTGACCGTCGCGTGCGGTCGCCCGCACGCGGTGCGGGAGATCGAGATGGCAGAGGCCGAGGTCAGGCATCAGCAACAGCTCATCAAGGCGCCGTGTCACACCGGGGGCGGGAGCGCCGCGCGCGCCGCCGGCAAGCCGCGCCACCACCAGTCGCGCCAGCGCCGCCGGCAGCTCGCGCAGCGTGCGCAGCGGCACGCTGCGCGAGCCTCGCAGCACCTCGTCCACGAGGCTCTCCAGCACCAGCGCCTCATCGCGCAGCAGCTCAGCCACCGCCAGCACGTTGGCCTCCGCGCCCGGATGCACGGCGCGCATCGCGCTCACCAGCCCGTGCCGCACGCGCCCGCGGGCGTACGCGTCGCTGTCATTGCTCTCGTCATCACGCCAGGCCAGTCCGAGCGCCGTGCAGTAGGCGGCGGTCTGCTCCCGCGAGAAGTGCAGCAGCGGCCGCACGAGCACGCCGTCACGCTCGCGCATGCCCAGCAGCGCGCGGCGACTGGGTGAGGAGGCGAGCCGGTAGAGGATCGTCTCCACCTGGTCAGTGGAGGTGTGACCGGCGGCCACCAGCGCGCCCCGCTCGAGCGCCAGCTGCGCAGCGGCGCCGTAGCGTACGTCGCGCGCCCACGCCTGCAGGTTCCCCAGGGTCGGCGCCCCGGGCCTGCGCACGCTCAGCTCAACGCCGTAATCCGCGCACAGATCACGGCAGTGGCGCTCATCCCCGGCGGCGCCCTCCCGCAATCCGTAGTTGACGTGCAGCGCGCTGACCGCGGCGGCCCCCAGCAGGCTGACGGCGAGATCCAGCAGGCAGACAGAGTCACGGCCCCCGGAGAGCATCACCAGCAGCGGCCGGCCGGCCGGCAGCAACTCCCGCCGGCGCACCTCGGCGCGCATCTCCCGCACCGGCTCGCCGGCGGACGGCTGCGGCGCCCGGCTCACCCGCCGCCCTCGCCTGAGGCGAGGAAGATCTCGGTCGACTCACTGAAGCCGCGCAGGCGCACCATGCCGATCGGCTCGAAGCGCAGCCGGCCACCGCCTGCCGCCTCCACCACCGCCCGCGTGACCAGCACCTGGCCGGCACCCGACTCCCCGGCGACGCGCGCCGCCAGGTTCACCTCACGCCCGTAGTAATCGCCGTCGCGGTAACGCGCGTGCCCGTAGTGCACGGCGATCCGGGGCCGGGGCACCTGGAGCTGGGGGCGCGGCTGCTCGCGCAGCCGCGCCCCCAGCTCCACCGCCCAGAGCGTCAGAGCCTCCGGATCAGGTCCGATCACCATCGCCTCGTCCCCGATCGTCTTGATCACCCGCGCGCCCTGAGGCAGCGTCGTTGAGATCACGTGCAGGAAGTGCTCGACGACGTCAAGCGCGCGCAGATCACCCTCGCGCTCGGTGAGCTGCGTGTATCCGGAGAGGTCGGCGAACGCCACCGCCACCAGGACCCGGCCCACGTCGCTGGCGTCAAGCGCCGGTTGCGCCTCCATGTGCCCGACCACGTCCTGCGCGATGAAGTGCGAGAGCATGCGCGTGTGCATGTGCACGAGCACCTGGTTGGCCAGTGGCGCCAGCTCCTCAGCGATCGTCAGCATCTCCCGGTTCATCTCCTCCGGTGAGGTGCCGGAGCGCATCAGCGGCTCGTGCACGTAGAGGTGCACGAGCCGCACCTCCGCGTCGGCCAGCTGGCTGATCGACTGCACGTACACGCGGGTCAGCTGCAGCATCGCCTCCAGCGGCAGCCCGATCTCCAGCGCGCGCGCCACGTAGTTGAGCAGCAGCCGGTCGGGCTCGCGCAGCGGCTCATCGTCGACGAGCCCGAGCAGACCCGCCACGCGTGAGACGACGCTCAGGTCAAGCCCCGTCTCACGTGCCACCTCGATGCGCTCATGGCGGCGCTCACCGAGCCCGAAGATCTCCGTCAGGCGGCCTGAGAGCAGCCGCCCCTGCTCGGTGGCCTCGCGCACCTGCTCAAGCGTGTAGCCGCGCTCCAGGATCCGCTTGACGAGCCGCGCCTTGCCGATCGCCGCGGGCGTCCACTCGCCCTCAAACTCCGGGACCACGCCGGCGGCCACCCAGTGATCGAGCGTGTGCGCCGGCTCACCCACCGCCGCGGAGGCCTGCGTGACGCTCATCGGCCGCTGCGATCGCCGCTCATCGTCGTGAGTCTATGGAGCGGCGTGCGAGGATTGCGCTCGATGATCCACATCCGCCCAACCGCCCAGCTGGCCGAGCGCGTGCTGCTCCCCGGTGACCCGGGACGCGCGTTGCGCCTGGTGCAGGCGCTCCTGCGGTCGCCGAAGATGCTCAACCACAACCGCGGCCTCTGGGGCTACACGGGAATCGCCGCCGACGGTGAGCTGCTCAGCATCCAGAGCACCGGGATGGGCGGGCCGAGCGCGGCGATCGTCACGCACGAGCTGATTGAGCTCGGCGCGCGCAGGCTGCTGCGGATCGGCACCTGCGGCTCCCTGCGAGCCGAGCTGGGACTGGGGCGGATCGTGATCGCCGAGGCTGCGCTCAGTGACGACGGCACCAGCCGCCAGCTGGGCGCACACGCGCCGCTGGCGCGGGTGGCCGCCGCGGCGCCGCTCTTGCAGGCGCTGCGCGACGCCGCCGGGGATCTGCGGGCGCCGGCGCCCCTGCAGGCGACGGTGGTCTCCACCGACCTCTACTACGACGCTTCGGCGCTGCATCCCAGGTGGCTGGCGGCGGGTGCGGTGGCCGTCGAGATGGAGGCCGCGGCGATCCTCACCGTCTGCGCGCGCCACGGGGTGCAGGGCGGCTGTGCGCTGCTGGTCTCAAACACGCTGGCGGACGCGCACGATCAGCGCCAGATCGAAGAGCAGCAGCTGCACGACGCGGAGCTCTCGCTGGGCGCCCTGGCGGCGGCCGCGCTGGGCGCGGGCGCGGCGACCGGTCAGGCCGCCGGCGCCTCGCTCCAGACCAGCCAGCCCACGTAACCCTCCGGCAGCGCCTCCAGCGCTCTTGCCCGCCAGCGCCCACAGACGCCGTCGGGCCACATCAGCGGCGATTGGAGCCGGCGCGGGTCGTAGGCCAGAGCGTCTCCGAGTGCCTTGGCCAGCGCCTCCTTGCCGGACCACAGCGACGCCACCAGCTCATCCCGCGCGGCGAGGCTGTCGATCTGCTCGAGCTCATCGGGCGTGCAGATCGACTCCGCGAAGCTGCGCGTGAACGGCTCCACGCGCTCCAGGTCGACCCCCACCGGCGAGCTGTGCCAGGCGATGGCGGCCAGCGGCGTGCGGTAGGAGCGGGAGACGTGGGCGGCGCCGCGGGCGCGCGCTCGCGCGCGCGCCCGCTCCCTCCCTGTGTCTCCCGGCGGCAGCTCGATCAGTTCGACACCCGGCGTGGACATGCGCAGCGGCTCACTCGCTGGAGACCGGCGCCCCGTGCCAGCGCGTCCCCGCCGGCAGCTGCTCACCGCGCATCACGATCGAGCGGCCGCCGACCACCGTGCCGTCACCGATCACGGTCTGCGGCAGCGAGACGCTCGACGGACCGAGCGTCGCGCCGACCCCGACGTGCACCGGTCCGGTGCTCATCACGCGATCGTGGAAGAGGTGGGTCTCAATCACCGCGCCACGGTTCACGGCGGCGCCGTCACCGAAGCTGGCGAGGTCAAACTCGGTGGTGTTGAGGTTCTCCACCCAGACGTCGCGTCCCACGCGGGCACCCATCAGGCGCAGGTAGAGCGGCATCGCCACCGTGCCCAGCAGGAGGTTCATCAGCAGGCCGCCGGCCAGCTGCTCCTGGCAGGTGTTGACGATCTCATCGCGCCACACGTAGCTGGAGAAGAACGGGTGATCACCGGCGCGGTAGCGGCCCATCAGCAGCCACTTCACGAGCACCGTCACGAGCGTCGCGCCGACGCCCACGCCGACCAGCACCAACGGGGTGAGCGCCACCATCGCAAGCAGCCCGAAATCCCTGCCGGCGAGCTCGATGGCGCGGTAGGCGAGGGCGCTCAGCACGATCGCCACGGAGGTCGGGAACAGGATCCGCACGACGTCGAAGCAGCGCCGCGCCAGGCGCAGGTGCCGGGGCGGATCGACCGTGCGCCGGGGATCCACCTGCTGCGGGCGGCGCGGCAGCTCCAGCGCCGGCGCTCCCAGCCATGAGCTGCCGTCCGGGGTGTCCTGCGGAGCCACGGTCATCAGGCCCACGAGGCTGCCGTCACCCACCTGCGTGCCGGGTGTCAGCAGCGCGCTGTTGCCCAGGAAGCTGCGGTCACCGACGCTGACCGGCTCCACCCGCAGCCAGCCGTTACGGGCGCGTGAGCAGTGAAAGACAACGTCATCCGCGGCGAAGCTCGCCTCGCCGAGGCTCGTGAGCTTGTTGATGCCGACCGCGATTGAGACCTCGGTGCGCTCACCCACCGGGATCCCGCAGAGCCGCAGCCAGCGGCGCGTGAAGCTCGAGGAGTAGAGCGGGAAAAGCGCGCCCCGGGTCTGCCCCATCAGGTTGCCGGTCATCCACAGCGCCCAGCCGGTACGGCCCGGACCCGCATGCCACCCCGGCTCGATCAGCCGCGAGAAGACGCGCATCGCAAGCGCCACCAGCAGTGAGAAGCAGACGACGAACAGCAGTGCCTCGAGCGGCGCCAGGTAGATGAACGCGAGCACCAGCTGCATGGTGTCGTTGACCTGCGGCTCCACCAGCAGCAGGATCACGATCCCCGGCAGCGCCGCCAGCAGCGGCAGCACGATGCTCAGCAGCGAGCCCCCGATGAACGCCAGGCGCCAGGCGCGCGCGCGACGCGGGTCGGGCGCCGCAGCGGGCTCCGCGGGCCAGTGCTCACCGGCGGTGCCAAGCCGTCTGGCTGGCGCTCCGCCCCAGCGCTCGCCGCGCGGCACGCGGCCGCTGACCACGCCGCCCGGCTCAACCTCGGCGCCCGGCTCAATCACCGCGTCGGGCATCAGCAGCGCGCGCGCGCCGATGCGCGCACCGTCGCCGATGTGCAGCTCGCCGATCACCAGCTCATCGCCCTCTACCCACCAGCCGTGCAGATCGACCTCCGACTCAATCGTGACGCCGGCGCCGACGTGCACCAGCGAGGTGATGGGCGGCAGCGTGTCGAGCGCCGCGTCGCGCGCCACGTCGTGGCCCGACAGCCGCGCGTAGCGCGCGGCCCACGGGGTCCCGGCGAGACCCTCCAGACGGCAGAGGTCCGAGATCCGCTCGAGCAGCAGCAGGCGAAAGCCGACAGAGCCGTTGCGCGGGTAGCGGCCGGGGGTGATCCCGCGCATCAGCAGCCGCCGCGAGACGAGCGCGATCAGTGAGTGCGCGGGCGTTGTGGCCAGCGCCAGCCAGCCGACGACGATCCAGACCCACGGAACCTGCGGGCCGACGTGGTACCAGTGCTCGAAGGCGAGGATCCCGGCAAGCCACGCGGGCGTCTGGATCAGAAACAGTGAGAGGAAGGCGAACAGCTGAAGCACGCGTGAGAACGTGCGCGCGGCGGCCGGCGCGCGCACCTCGGCCTGCTCGGCGACGCCGATCGCGCGCAGGCGCGCGGCGAGCGTGCGCAGCGTGGGCTGCTGGTAGAGGTCGGCCACCGCCACAGCCGGATGGCGGCGGCGCAGCTCCGAGATCAGCTTGGCGGCTGCGAGGCTGGTGCCGCCGAGCGCGAAGAAGTCGCTGTTGGCGGTGATCGCGACCGGACCGAGCTGCTCCACCCAGCGCTCCGCCAGCCAGACCTCGTCCTCAGCCAGGGTGCTGCCGTCGGCGCCGATCCCGGCCGCCAGCGCGTCCGCGTCGGACTCCAGCGGCCAGGGCAGCGCCCTGCGGTCGACCTTGCCCGAGCCTGTCATCGGCAGCTCCGCCACCGACACCACAAGCGGGACGATCCCGGCGGGCAGCCGCTTGGCCGCGTGCGTGCGGACCTCCTCCGGCGTTGCCTCACCGACCACGTAGCCGACGAGCAGGCGGTTGCCCGCAGCGGTCTCACGAACCGCCACGGCGGCGGCGACCACGCCCTGCGCGCTGTGCAGCGCCGCCTCGACCTCGCCGAGCTCGATGCGGCGCCCGCCGAGCTTGACCTGGTCGTCACGCCGGCCCACGAACTCCAGCCCCGCGGGGCCGAGCCGCACGATGTCACCGGTCCGGTAGGCCCGGTCCCAGCCCAGCGCCGGCAGACCGGCGTACCGCTCGCGCTCCAGCGCGGGGTCCAGGTAGCGCGCCAGGCCGATGCCGCCGATCACGAGCTCACCGGGCTCCCCGGGCTCAACCTCCTCACCCTCATCGACTATCGCGACCTCCCAGCCGTGCAGCGGCCAGCCGATCGTGATCGGCTCACCGGGGATCACCGGAGCCGCCGTCGACACCACGGTCGCCTCGGTGGGGCCGTAGGTGTTCCAGACCTCACGCCCGGCCGACAGGCGCCAGCCCAGCGGCTCGGGGCAGGCCTCGCCGCCGAGGATCAGCAGGCGCACTCCGTGCAGGCACGATTCATCCCAGAGCGCCGCGAGCGTCGGGACCGTCGAGACGACAGTGATCCCGCGGTCCAGCAACCAGGTCCCGAGCTCCACGCCGGCGCGCACCACGGCTCGCGGCGCCGGCACCAGCGCGGCGCCGTTGGCCCACGCGAGCCAGATCTCCTCGCAGCTGGCGTCAAATCCGACAGACAGGCCGGCCAGCACGCGGTCTGTCGGCTCCACCGTCCAGAGACGGGCCTCGGCCGCGACGAACGCCGCCGCGGAGCGATGCGTGACGGCGACACCCTTCGGCGCCCCGGTCGAACCGGAGGTGAAGATGATCCAGGCATCCAGCTCCTCATCCGCCAGCTCCTCGGGCGCGCCGACGCCCACACCGTCACCCAGCGGCTGCAGCTGCAGCCCGTCGGTGAGGATCGCGCGTGCCCCGGAGCGCCGGCTGATGTCGGCCACGCGAGCGGGTGGGTCGTCGGCGTCGATCGGTACGTAGGCGGCGCCGGACTGCAGCACGCCGAGGATCGCGAGGTAGAGCTCAGCGGTGCCGCTTCCCACGCGCACCGCAACGCGATCTCCGCGGCCGATGCCCGCGGCGTTGAGACGCAGCGCAAGGTCGTTGGCGGCCTCGTCGAGCTCCGCGTAGGTGTAGGTGGCGTCGGGCGCCTCGAGGGCGATGTTGCGCGGCCAGCGCGCGACGCTCCGCGCAAAGACGTCGAGCAGGGTCGCGGGCGCGGTGCCCGTCGCGGCGGCGGGAGCGGAGCCCAGCGGCTCAGAGAAGAGGTCCACTCCCGCTTCCAGCTGGGTGTTTGTGAGGTAGGCGTTGTTCATCTTTCATCCGTGCGGTTGGGGGTGGTTCCCTTACACGGACTTGATGTAACTAAGTCAACGCGAAGCCTCGCTAAGCAATCAGTTAGCGCCGCATTAGCAAGCCTTTTGCGCTGGTAAACAACGCTTCAGCCTGGCTAAAGGCAGGCTTTGCGCCAGCTCAGCGCGAGCCGTCGGCGGCGCCCTGCGCAACGTCGCGCAGGGACGCTTCAATCCGCTCGAGCGCGGCCTCGACGCGCTCCAGGCGCGCCTCGGTTCGGGCTTCAACGGCGCTGCGGTCGAGCCGCTCGAGGATCCGCTCGACGCCATCCTCGAGCCCCTCCAGCCGCTGTGAGACCGACCGCAGGCGGCGCGTCAGCCGCTCGACATCCGCGGCCGAGGGAACGCCCAGCGCGGCCATCGTCAGCTCCTGGGCGCGCACGGCCCGCTCACGCGCCTCCAGCGCGCTGCCGATCGCGGCGCTCACCATCGGCAGCTTGATCAGGTCCTGGGCGAGGCGACCGATCGCCTCCTGCCCCTCCCTGAGCACCTGGCCCTTGAGGTTCTGCTCATCCGCGCTCACACCATCAGCTTATCCTGCTCCCCTGACCATCTTCAGCTTCAGTCAGATCGAGGTAGCGTGGCCGCTCGGGCCGCCTGACGGCCGCTACCTGCTGCGCGGCGGACAGCTGCAGGAAGCCGGGGCGCAGGCGCCGCCAACCCACGTGCTGGTCTTCAGCACGCTCTCCGCGCCGCGGCAGCGCTTGACGCGTCGTCCCCGGCAGCGTCCGGCAGCGCCCGAGCCCGGCCCCGCGGCGGTGGCCAGCTCTCGCGTGACCGTGATCGACGCGGACTCACCGCTGCCCGACGCCCGGGCGGCACGCGCCTGGCTGAGCGCGGCCGGGGAGCCGCAGCTGAGCGCACACCTGGGCGTGCTCGAGTGGGTGCTGCACGCGCTGCGGGTGAGCACCGCGGATCCGGACGTGCGCGCTCCCGCCCGCGAGCAGCTGCTGATCGCGCGGGTCGGCTACGGCGAGGGCGAGCAGGTGGCCGACGGTCGCTGGCTGGCGGCCAGGGAGCTGTCCGCTCCCGTCCCGCGACGGCGACGCGCACGCCTACTGGAGCCACAGGCGCGGCTGGCCGCTGCGCTCGCGCGACGCTCCCCGCCGCTGATCTGCGAGGACCTGGCGCTGCGAGCCCGTGTCGACCTCGACCACGGGCGCGAGCGTGCCGCCGCGCTGCAGCTGCGGATCGCAGTGGAGGCGGCGCTGGCGCAGCTGCACGTTGACATGGCGCCCGACATGGCGGAGCGCATCGCGCAGCTCGAGCGCCAGCAGCAGGCGGTCTCTGCGGCCGCTCGCGCCGCCCTGAGCGGGGAGCTCGATGCGGGTGAGCGTGAGGCAGTGGCAGTGGCGCTCACCCGCCTCGAGGCCGCGCTGCGGGCCCGCGCCGCGGCGCAGTGACCGCGAGCCACGCCCGCGACAGAGCCCACCCCCAGCCGCTCACCACGCGCATCCGCGCCCGA
>JAJZDA010000024.1 GCA_021851525.1 Actinomycetes bacterium
TGCCCGAGCGCCTGCGCCAGGGCGAACGCCGCGCGCTTGCGAAAGCAGATCAGCCGCGGGCTCGCCGGACCGCATCCGAGGCTTGCGCTGACCCCGGCGGCCCGCTGGCCGCCGGGCTCGCCGGCGCCGGCCGTGAGCGCCTCCTCAGCCGCGATCGAGGTCATCTGCACGTTCGGCAGCCCGCATGCCACCACCCAGCTGAACGGCGTCAGGTCGTTGTCCACGTTGACCGCGAACCCGTGGGTGGTGACGCCCCGGGAGACGTGCACCCCGATCGACGCGATCTTGCGCTCCTGCACCCACACGCCGGTGAAGTCCGGTCCGTCCTGGGGTCGCGCGCGCGCCGCGATGCCCTCCTGCGCCAGCGCCGCCACCAGCGCCTGCTCCAGCAGACGCACGTAGGCGACGACGTCCTCCACGCGCACGATCGGGTAGCCGACGAGCTGGCCGGGCCCGTGGTAGGTGACCTTGCCGCCGCGGTTGGTCTCGATGATCTCGATCCCCTGGGCCGCGTAGAACGCGTCGCCCATCGTCAGCTCGCCCGGCTCTGAGCGGCGTCCGCGCGTGTAGACGCGCGGGTTGTGCTCGAGCATCAGCACGGTGTCCGGGATCAGTTCGAGGGTGCGTGCCGCACGCAGCCGCTCCTGCAGCGCGAGTGCGCTGCGATAGTCGATCTGGCCGACGTTGCAGACCCAGAGTTCGCCACTCATGCTCGGTCTATCGTAGACCCATGCCGGGGCTCAACCTGACCCGCCTGCGGTGGCGCTGGCGCGGTGCCTCGATGTGGCCGTCGGTCGCCGCGCTGAGCCTGCTGGACGGGCTGATCCTGCACTTGCTGCCGGTTTTCGCGGATCGCCAGGCGCTCAGCTCCGGGGTGCTGCAGGCGTTCATCGCCAACCTGCTGATGGTGGTGGCGCTCACCCCGCCGCTGGGACGGGCGGTGCGCAGGCTGCGGGCCGACATGCCGGTCGTGGTCGCGCGTGACTATGCGGGCAGGTTCGTCTGTGTCGCGGTCACGCTCGCGGTGCTGGCCGGCGGTGTCGTTCACCACTCGACGGTCCTCGCCGACCGCGCGGCGCTGCGCGCCGCGCGGGCCGACGCGCAGGCATACATCGGCGCGCATGCGCCGCCGGCCTTTCTCGTGAGCCTGCACGAGCTCAGCGTGTATGCGCTGCAGCCGCCCACGATCTACCGCCTGTGCGCGACGGCCGCCGGCGGGGGGCGCAGCTACTGCGTGGTGGTCAACCTCTCCAGGCCACGCTCCAGCCGGACCGCCTACTCCGGCGCTGAGCCCAACAGCCTGATCTCGGAGGGGACCAGCTGAGCTGCACGGACCTGCCGGGCGCATCCACGGGCACCGGCCTGTAGGGTCGCTGAGATGAGCTACGTGGCACTGATCACGGGCGCCTCCAGCGGGATCGGGGAGGCCACCGCGCGCCGTCTGGCAGCCCTCGGCGCTGAACATGACCTGCGTCTGGTGCTGGTCGCAAGGCGGGCTGAGCGGCTGCAGGAGCTGGCCGATCAGCTGGATTGCGCCGTCACCGTGATTGCCGCCGACCTGACCGATCCCGCTGCCGCGCAGCGGCTGGCGCAGACCGTTGAGCGCGAGCACGGTGAGCTGCACCTGCTGATCAACAACGCCGGTGCGCGCTGGTCGGCGACGTTCGCGGAGGGCGGCTGGGAGAACCTCGCGCGCCACCTGCAGGTCAACCTCGAGGCGCCGGCGCGCCTGGTGGAGGCGCTGCTGCCGTTGCTCACCAGAACCGCTGCCGGGGTCGCGCCGCGCACGCAGGCGCCCACGCGCCAGCAGCGCCGCACGCTCGACCTGGCCGATCCGCGGGCGCCGGTCGCGATCGTCAACGTCGCCAGCACCTCTGCGCGTGTCGCGCGTCGCGGCACCGGCGGCTATGCGGCCAGCAAGTTCGCGCTGGCCGGTTGGAGTGACTCACTGGCGCTGGAGCTGGCCGCGCTTGGCGTTCACGTCGGCCTGGTGCTGCCCGGCTTTGTCGCAACCGAGGGGTTCCCGCAGGCGGAGCTGCTGGCCAGCGCGCGCACGCGCTGGCTGGTCGCCGACCCGTCACTGGTGGCGCAGGCGATCCTGCAGGCCGGTCCCGGCGGCCGGCCGGAGCGCTACGCGCCGCGCTACTACTGGCTGTTTGGGGCGCTGCGGATGATCGCGCCGCGCCTGCTGAGCCGCGCCATGAACCGCGGCACCTTCACCACCGCGACCCGCAGCCGCTGAGCCCCCGCGCGCCGCGGGCGCGTGCAGGCGCTCAGGCGAGCGCCTCCGCCACCGCCCCGGCGTCCAGCGCAACGTGCTCCATGTCGGCCTGGCCCGAGCGGCGGATGCGGCGCTCGCTGATCAGCAGCAGCACACATGGGATCACCGCAAACGCCGTCATCCCCAGCGCCCACCAGAACGCGGTGCCGAAGCCCGCTGCGGCCTGCGCAAGGGTGTGCGCGTGGCCCGCGGTGCGCTGCAGCACCACCGCGAGGATCGCTGTGCCGATCGAGCCTCCGACCCGCTGCAGCACGTTGAGCTGCGGTGTCGCGTCGGAGATCTCGGAGTGCTTGAGCGAGGCGAAGGCGGCGGTCATCGTGGGCACGAAGCTGAACGCGATGCCGATGCCGCGCAGGAACATCATCGCCATCAGGTACGGGATCGCGGTGTGCGCCCCGACCAGCGCCAGCGGCAGCGTGAACACGGTGGTCAGGATCACGCCCATCAGCGCCAGCGCGCCGCCCCCGTGACGGTCGGTCAGCTTGCCGGCAAAGGGCATCACCAGCGCCATGCCGATGCCCTGCGGGGCTGAGAGCAGGCCGGTGTCGATCACGCTCTGGTGGCGGATCTGCTGCCAGTAGAGCGGGAACAGGATCATGCTGCCGAACATCGCGGCGCCCACCAGGAACATCGCCAGTGAGGCCGTTGAGAACGTCGGGCGGCGGTAGAGGTGCAGCTGCAGCAGCGGCCGGCGCGCGCCCAGCGCGTGCCAGATGAACGCGGCGATCAGCGCCAGCCCGGCCACCACCGGCACGATCACCCGTGCGGAGGCGAAGGTGCCGACCGTGCCGATCTCGGCCAGGCCGTAGGTGAGCAGCGGCATCCCCAGCGCCATCAGCACCAGTCCGACGTAGTCAAGCGGCTCGGTCCGGGTCCGCTGTGAGCGGTGGATCACGCGCAGGCCGGCGACAATCGCGATCACGCCGATCGGGACGTTCACGAAGAAGATCCAGCGCCAGGTGGTGACCTGCAGGATCGCGCCGCCGATCGTCGGGCCGAGGATCGGCGCGAGCATCGCGGGCACGCCGGTGATGGCGGTGATCTTGCCCATGTTCTTGGGGCCCGCGGCGGAGGCCATCATCATCTGGCCGACGGGCATGATCATCCCGCCGCCGACGCCCTGCAGCACGCGGAACACGATCAGCTCGGTGGTCGAGGTGGCAATCCCGCAGAGCATCGAGCCGAGCGTGAACATCAGCACCGAGAAGAGCCAGACGTACTTGGCCCCGAAGCGGCGCGCGGCCCAGCCGCTGATCGGGATCACGGCGGCCAGCGACAGCATGTAGCCGGTCACCACCCACTGGATCGAGCTGAGGCCGGCGTGCAGTTCGCGGCCGAGCGTGTCGAGGGCCACGTTGACGATCGTCGTGTCGAGGATCGACATGATCGTGCCGAGCACCACCACGGGGGCGATGCGCCAGACGTACGGGTTGAGTGCTTCGTCCTGGGTGGTTGCGTCTGCGCTGATGCTGCTCACGGGTCTCCTTTGCCGTCCGATCATAGGGTACCAAATCGTCAGGTACCAAAGCAAATCTCTGAAGCGAGCTCTGGCGAGCGGTCGCAGGCGCCGGAGCGCCGGCATGGAGCCGCCGCCGCTGTGGCGTCGCACCGCCACGGCACCGCCACTGCGGCGTCACTGCGGCGTCACTGCGGCGGCACTGCGGCGGGCACCGGGCCGCCACGGTTTGCCGCCCGCCGGCGGGCACACAGCACCTCGCTCCTACAGTCGCAGCGCGCCGGGGGCGCCGGGCGTCTATCGTGCTCAGCAATGACGACGTTCGCCGAGCTCGGCCTGTCCGAAGTGATCCTGCAGGCGCTCGAGGATGTCGGCTACCACGAGCCGAGCCCAATTCAGGCTGAGGCGATCCCGCACCTCCTGCAGGGGCTCGACGTGATCGGCCAGGCACAGACCGGCTCCGGCAAGACGGCCGCCTTCGGGCTGCCGCTGATCAATCATGTCGATCCCGCGGAGCATGAGGTTCAGGGCCTGGTGCTGACGCCCACGCGTGAGCTCTGCATCCAGGTGACCCAGGCGCTGCGCTCATACGCACAGCGCAAGGGTGTGGACGTGGTGGCGGTCTTCGGCGGCGCGCCGATCCGCACGCAGCAGGCCCAGCTGCGGGCCGGCGGGCACATCGTGGTGGGCACGGTGGGGCGCGTGAAGGACCTGATCAGCCGGCACTCGCTGATGCTGCACTCGTGCCGCTTCGTGGTGCTCGATGAGGCCGATGAGATGCTCGACCTCGGCTTCCTGGAGGATGTCGAGCGGATCATGGCGCTGACCCCCTCGTCCCGGCAGACGGCGCTCTTCTCCGCGACGATGCCGCCGGAGATCCGGCGGCTCGCCGATCAATATCTCTATGACCCGGTGGTGGTGAAGGTCAAGGCGGCGACGCTGACCGTGGACACCGTGGAGCAGTTCGGGCTCGAGGTCGCTTCCAAGGACAAGGCGGCGACGCTGGTCGACGTGCTCGATGCCGAGCGCCCCACGCAGGCGATCATCTTCTGCCGCACCAAGGTCCGCTGCGATCAGCTCTACCGCACCCTGCGTGACCGCGGGATGAACGTCAAGGCGCTGCACGGGGACATGTCCCAGGGAGCCCGTGACGGGGTGATGATCTCCTTCAAGGATGGCCGCACGCCACTGCTGGTCGCCACCGACGTGGCCGCCCGCGGGCTGGACATCTCGACCGTCAGCCACGTCATCAACTTCGACGTGCCGACCTCACCGGACGTCTACGTGCACCGCATCGGGCGCACCGGCCGGATCGGGCGCAGCGGCCGCGCAATCACCTTCTACGAGGCGCGTCAGGGACGTGAGGTTGCGGCGATCGAGGAGCATTCCGGGGTCAAGCTCGCCCCCTGGGTCCGGGACGCTCACGTCAAGGCCGCGCCCGTGCGTCCGCGCCCGCGCCGCCACTCCAAGCCGCATGACGAGCCGGCGGGCGTCGCCGAGCCGCAGGTGCGCAAGCTGATCATCGCCGGCGGCCGCGCCGACGGGGTGGAGCCCGCGGACGTGATCCATGCGCTGACCGCGTCCACCGGCCTGGATGGGGAGGCGGTGCGCAACGTGCTCGTGCTCGAGCGCTACGCATTTGCTGAGATCCCCGAGCAGCAGGCTGAGCGCGTGCTCGAGCTCGCGGCCGGCACGGAATTCGCCGGGCGCCCGCTCACGCTTGAACTGGTGCGCTGAGGGCGCGCGCGGCGCCTCCCCTGCGTCGCAGGGCGCTCGCCACCGCGATCAGCCGCCGCCGGCGGCTACCCACGGCTCCCGCCACCGCTTCCCGCTGTCGCCGGCCGGCTCTCGACCGCTGCCCGCCACCGCTTTTCGCGACCCGACAGTTCGCGAGCGCGGCATGCAAGCGAGCCTTCAAGCGCGACTTTCATGGCGCTCTTCGTGTTCAGTGTGGAGAACCGCAAACCACAACTGGAGTCGCACCATGCAAAAGCCCAGTTCAGTACTTCGCCATCTGCGCAAACGCCCGTCAGCGGCGATGCTGGTGGCGATGACCGCACTCTTCCTGTCGCTGGCCGGCGCCGGCTACGCGGCCATCTACATCCCCGCCAACACGATCAGCAACGCGATGCTGAAGAACAACTCGGTCGGCACGATCAAGCTGCGTCAGAACTCCGTCACCTACCAGAAGATCGCTCCGGGGTCCGTCGGTGTCGTGCGGATTGACAAGCAGCAGATTCAGCAGGCGATCAAGAACGGCTGCACCACCGGTGGCCAGGCGATCACCGCGATCGCGGAGACCGGCACCGTCACCTGCGGCCCGGCGCTGCCGGCCGCGTTCAACTCCGGCGTCGGCACGAGCGTCGCGCTGAGCAGCCCGACTATCGCCGCCACGGTGGCCACCTACTCGCTGGCGGGCGGCTCGACCTACATGGTGCAGGCCGACCCGTACATCACCGTCACGCCTGAGACCACCGGCACCAGCCCGGAGCACGTGGTCGTCAGCTGCACGCTCTCCGCGGGCACCGCCACGACCTCGACCGAGACCCGCAGCGTGAGCCTCGACGTCACCCAGGGCAGCGGCAACAGCCAGTACGCCTCGATCCCGCTGACCGTGATGGCGCCGTCCACACCCACCGCCATGACCACGACCGTCACCTGCACGCGCACCACCAGCACGGGCAACCCGACCGTCACCGGCCAGGCGACCATCTACGCCCTGCAGACCGCGACCAGCGCCACCACGCCCGCCAAGGCCGGGTAGTGTCTGTCGCATGAGCACAGCCAAACTCCACACCAGCCACGGAACCATCGCCATCGAGTTCTTCGACGAGGAGGCTCCCAAGACGGTCGATAACTTCCGCAAGCTGGCGGCCGACAAGTTCTACGACGGCCTGACGTTCCACCGAGTGATCCCGGACTTCATGATCCAGGGAGGCTGCCCCAACGGCACCGGCACGGGTGGGCCCGGGTATACGTTTGAGGACGAGTTCAACCAGCACAAGGTTGTGCGCGGCGCACTCGCGATGGCCAACGCCGGTCCCAACACCAACGGCTCGCAGTTCTTCATCGTCACGGCGCAGTCCTGTCCGTGGCTTGATGGCAAGCACACGGTGTTCGGCAGGGTCAGCGATGGGATGGACGCCGTCGATGCGCTGGAGGCCGTGCCGACCGACTCCCGGGACCGTCCTGAGGAGCCGGCGCTGATCGAGACCGTGGAGCTTGGCGACTGACGCGTAGCAACGCACAGAGGAGGGCACGATGACGACCATCGACGTCGACAACCCAGCGACGGGAGCGATTGTCGGCAGCGTGCCCGTCCTCGGCGCGTCCGAGCTGCAAACGCTCGTGGCGCGCGCCCGCGCCGCCCAGCCAGGCTGGGCGGCGCTCGCGTTTGAGGAGCGCGCGCGGATCATGCTGCGCGCGCAGCGCTGGATGCTCGACAACGCCGAGCGGGTGCTGGCGACGGTGATCAGCGAGACCGGCAAGACCTACGAGGACGCCCAGCTCACGGATCTCGGCTACGCCGTGACCGCGCTCGGCTTCTGGGCCGCCAACGCGCGGCGCTACCTCGCCGATGAGCGTGTCCGGCCGGGGATCAATCCCGCCGTGCTGGGCCGCCGGATGGTTGTGCGCCACGTCCCGCACGGGGTGGTCGGTGTGATCGGGCCATGGAACTTCCCGATCGTCAACGGCTTCGGCGACTGCGTGCCGGCGCTGATGGCCGGAAACGCGGTCATCCTGAAACCCAGCGAGGTGACCCCGCTCAGCTCGCTGCTGATGGCTGAGATGCTCACCGAGTGCGGCCTGCCGGCCGATCTCTTCAGCGTGGCCACCGGTGACGGTGGCACCGGCGCGGCACTGGTGGAGCAGGTGGACTGCGTGATGTTCACGGGCTCGACGCGCACCGGCCGGGTCGTCGCCAGGGCCGCGGCGGAGCGGCTGATCCCCTGCTACCTGGAGCTGGGCGGCAACGACCCGATGATCGTCTGCGCCGACGCCGACATAGAACGGGCGGCCAACGCGGCCGCCTACTGGTCGATGAACAACGCCGGCCAGGTCTGCATCTCGGTTGAGCGGGCGTACGTGGAGTCCCCGGTCTACGAGGAGTTCGTGCGGCGCGTGACCGAGCGTGTCGCGGCGCTGCGCCAGGGACCGCCCGACGGGCCCGGCTCGGTCGACCTTGGCGCCGTGATCTTCCCGCCGCAGCTGGAGATCGTCGATGCGCAGGTGCGCGACGCGGTTGCCAGGGGGGCGCGGGTGCTGACCGGCGGCCACGCCCGCCAGGATGGCGGGCGCTTCTACGAGCCGACGGTGCTGGTCGACGTCGACCACACGATGGAGATCATGCGTGAGGAGACCTTTGGGCCGGTGCTGCCGATCATGCGCGTTGAGAGCCTCGAGCAGGGGGTCGCGCTCGCCAACGACTCACCGTATGGCCTGCAGGCGAGCGTCTGGACCCGGGATCTGGCGCGCGGTGAGCAGACTGCCCGCCGGCTGCAGGCCGGTGCGGTCTGCGTGAACGACGCGCAGGTCAACTACTCGGCGCTGAACCTGCCGATGGGCGGCTGGAAGAGCTCCGGCATCGGTACCCGTCACGGGGCCGGAGGGATCCGCAAGTACTGCCGCACCCAGTCGCTGCTGGTGACCCGCTTCGGACTGCGACGGGAGCTCTTCATGTTCCCCTACACCAGGGGCCGGACCCGGCTCTTGCGGCGCCTCTACGAACTGCTCTACGGGCGCGGCAGGCGCCTGTGAGCGGGCCCGCCGGGCATCGCTGAGCGGCCAGCGCCGCTGCGCACCCCCACCGCCTCCGCCTGGAGGCCGCCCCCAGGGCCGCCCCCAGGCCAGCCCCGCCCCGCACGGCCCGCCCCGCACCGCCCCCCGCACACCTGTCCCGCCACGCCGCGCGCACCCGCCTGAGGCCGCCGCCCAGAGGTGTCATCACTTGTTACCAACTTGTGACAAATCCCTGGCACTTGTTAAACCTTTGTAACTAACGGCCAGATAACCCCTGTAACTGCGCCCCAGGCGCGCGTCAGCCCGTTTCGATGGGCCTGGTGAGTGGTACTTTCTCGGCGCCTCGGGGTTGAGTGCGACCACCACTTGACTCTGCCCGCAGGCGGCCGGATTGAAAACGTGCATGACTAAGCCGTCGCCGTGGCGTGTCCCCGCGTGACGACGGCGACAACCATAGGAGGATCAAATTGACGAGTAAGCTGTCCCGCTCCGCCCTGATCGCGGCTCTCGCCGTGGGCGCCAGCGGGCTCGTCGCAGTGCCGGCTGAGGCCGCAAACGGAATCTCCACCGCCAACTACTACGTGAACCAGCCGGTGGTCACCGGCGTCACCAGCATCACCCCCCAGTCGGCCGTCCTGCATGGTGCGGTCGACACGGGCGGCAACCCCGGCAGCGTCCTCTCGCTCGGTGCGGGCGGCACGCTCAACTGGGACAACGCCGTGACCCTCGGCGGCTCGGCGGCCACCAGCTACCTGATCGACGGTCTGCCGATGAGCGGCGGTAACGGCGGCGTCAACGTCACCATCACCGACAGTGCCGGCAACCTCGGTGGCGGGCTGATCAGCGGCGTCGCCGGCAACGTCTCCAACGCCGGCGCCGACAACTACTCGAACGTCGGCTTCGAGTATGACCCGGTGGCCGACTACAAGGCCAACGGCAATGAGCCCGGTCCGGAGACCCAGTACGCCAGCGAGGTCAACGTGCCCACCGCCGGCGGCCTCAGCTCGGTGAGCGTGGCGATTGGTGCGTTCGGCGCCACCGCCCAGGCCAACAACCCCGGTTCCACCCCGCTGACCCCCGGGACCAAGTACTACTACTGGATCGTCCAGGAGCCGGGCGCGACCGATGCTGCGCAGGACATCAACATCGCGCAGTGGGCGGCGCAGACGACCAACCCCACCTACAAGTGCTACCCCGACGCCGCGATCGCACAGGATCCGACGCTCGCCAGCTACACCACCAGCACCCAGATCACCTATGACGGCACCACCGCGCCGGCGATCCAGGGGCCGTGCGTGTACTACTACGGCAACGTCAGCGGCGCGATCTACTACGACAGCCCCACCGGTGTCTTCCAGACGCCAAAGGCCGGGTCGCTGGCGATCGCCGGCAAGGGCAAGGTCATGGGTGACCACCTGATGCTCAAGGTCACCAACCAGAGCCAGTTCAAGGCGGCCGGCACGATCACCCTGAAGCTCGGCGGCAAGTCCGTGGCCAGCGGCAGCTTCAACCTCCACACCAACGTGGGCCGGATGCTCTCGCTGAAGCTCACCAAGGCCGGGGTCAAGGCTGCGAAGCAGGGCCGCGGCACCAAGCTCGTGCTGAGCTCCAACTTCGGCCAGACGACCACCACCAAGTCAGTCAAGCTGTAGCGCACTGCGCCCACAGCATCGTGCAGTCAGCGGGGGCGGCCAGCGGGCCGCCCCCGTCGCATTCTGCGGTGCATCGGTCAGCGGCGCCCGTGCCGCACTTTCACGGCATGTTCACAAGTGGCGGCTTGGCGTCGGTAGCCTTCGCAGCGATCATGGGAGCAACTGCACGTACACCTGAGGACGGGTCGCGGGATTCCGGCGCGGCTGATCGTCCCGCCTCGGCGTCCGCCGAAGCTGGCGCGGCGCTGATGGGCGCCGCCGCATATCGCTGCACCGAGTGCGGCGCTGAGCTTGCGCTGGATCAGCGTTACTGCGTCGAGTGCGGCACGCGGCGCGGCCAGCCGCGCTTCACGATGGCGCGCTCGCAGGCCTCGCAGCCTGCCCCGGCATCCGCACCCGGCGGCTTCACCTCGCGTGTGAACGCCGCGCTGGCGATCGTGGTGGTGCTGGTAGCGCTCGGCATCGGTGTCTTGATCGGCAGCTCGTTCCCGGGCCCGGTGAGGGTCGTCGCCTCGGGCGGGGCCGCGCTCACGAGCGGCAGCAGCTCCACCGGTGGCCAGAGCGGCAAGACCGGCGGCGCGGGGTCCTCAAGCTCGAGCTCCAGCAACCCCAACAGCTGCAAGGCCGGCACCCCGGGGTGCAAGCACGGCAAGCAGACCACCAACTTCTTCGGCAGCTGACACGGAGGCGAACACAGGTGGCCAGGACATTCTCAGGAGTTGGCGATCGGGTCGGGCCGGCGGCTGTTGCCGCTGAGGAGCCGATCGTGGATCTCGAGCGGCGTCGTGACCAGCTCCACGCCAGGGTCGCGGAGCTGCAGTGGGATCTCGGCGGGCTGGTCTATGAGATGGCGGTCCGCGACCGCATGCGCGTGGATGTCCTGGTCAAGCGCGCGGCGCTGCTGCAGGATGCGGACGCCGAGCTCGAGGAGATCGAGCGGATCATCCACGTCGAGCAGACCCGCACCGCCGGCAGCTGCGTCAGCTGCGGCGCGCCGCACTCCAGCGGCGCCTCCTACTGCTGGCAGTGCGGACAGCCCGTCCTGCAGCAGGTCGACACCTCCACCATCTTCTCCAGCAGCGCGTCCGAGTGACGCGCCGCTCACTGCCCTGAGCGCGGGCGCAGGCGCGCCCGCCCGCCAGCAACCCGCCGGGGCCTCGTGCTCACGGTGCCCTGAGCGCGGGCGCAGGCGCGCCCGCGCGCCAGCAACCCGCCGGGGGACGGGTGGGACTCGGCCACGCTGGGCTTGTCCGGCTGGGCTTGTCCGCTGAGCCGCCCGGAGGGGCGCTCACCCGCGTCGTGGGCTGCCGCGCCGGGCGGCCGAGGGCCCGCAGACAGCCGCGCCGCGGCCGGGCTCGGTGCGCGGCGCTCAGCCGAACTGGCCGGTGATGTAGTCGCGCGTGCGACGATCGGCCGGGCGCGAGAAGAGCTTCTCGGTGTCGTCGTACTCGATCAGCGTGCCAACGCGCGCATCGTCGAGGCTGAAGAACGCGGTGTTGTCCGCCACGCGCATCGCCTGCTGCATGTTGTGCGTGACGATCACGATCGTGTAGCGCGACTTGAGCTGGTGGATCAGCTCCTCGATGGACGCGGTGGCGATTGGGTCGAGCGCTGAGGCCGGCTCGTCCAGCAGCAGCACGTCGGGCTCGATCGCGATCGCGCGCGCGATGCAGAGGCGCTGCTGCTGCCCGCCGGAGAGGCCCAGCGCACTGGACTTCAGGCGATCCTTGACCTCGTCCCACAGCGCCGCGCCGCGCAGTGCGCGTTCCACGCGCTCATCCATGTGGTCGCGCATGCCCAGGTTCCGGGCAGCCCAGGCGATGTTGTCGTAGATCGACTTCGGGAACGGGTTGGGCTTCTGGAAGACCATCCCGATCCGCCGTCGCACCTCGACCCGGTTGGCCCGGGCGTCGTAGAGGTCGTGCCCGTGATAGGTCAGCTGGCCGCCCAGCCGGAAGCCGGGGATCGAGTCGTTCATGCGGTTCAGGCAGCGCAGGAAGGTGCTCTTGCCACAGCCCGATGGGCCGATCAGCGCGGTCGCGCGGTTGCGCGGGATCGTCATTGTGACCCCGTCGATCGCGAGCTTCTCTCCGTAGTGAACCGAGACGTTCTGGGCGTCGAACACAACCTGCTGTGTGGCTGGCGCCTCCCGGTGTGACAGCTCAGCGGCGTCTATGACAGGAAGCTCACTGCCGGATGAGAGCCGCAGCCGCGGGCGCGCCACGCTGGCCTGCGCTGCGCGCGGCTCGCGCGCAGCCGGCTCGGTCACCGGCTCGCTTCTGGTCGTCTCACTCATCGGTCCACTGAGACTCATAGCCCGCGTCTCCTTTCGCTGCGCCGAAGCCACACTCTAGCGGCGATGTTGATCGCCAGGATCAGGATGATCAGGAAGAAGGCCGCACCCCAGGCCTTGTCGATCGCCGCCGGGTAACCGGAGTTCATCATGTTCAGGATCGCCATCGGGATGCTGGCCATGCCGTGGCGCGGATCGAGTTGGTAGTTCAGCGGGAAGACGCTCGAGGTGAACAGCACCGGTGCCGTCTCGCCGGCCGCGCGCGCGATCGCCAGGAGCGTGGCGGTGACGATCCCGTTGGATGCCGTGGGGAGGATCACGCCGACCACTGAGCGCCAGTGCGCCACCCCAAGCGCGTCGCTGGCCTCGCGCAGGTTGTTGGGAACCCGTCGGATCGACTCGAGGCTCGCCCGCGCGATCAGCGGCACCTGCACGATCGACAGCGCCACCCCGCCGGCGAACCCTGAGTAGCCGAAGCGGTTGGCGATCAGGCCGTAGACCACGACGCCGATCACGATCGTCGGCAGCCCCGCCATCAGGTCCAGCGCGGTGCGCATCAGGCCGGCGGCGACGGGGCCCGCGAACTCCGAGAGATAGATCGCCGTGAGCAGCCCGACCGGCAGCGCGATCAGCGTCGAGATCATCACCATCTCCACGGTTCCCTGCAGCGCTGGCCCGATCCCGCCGCCCACACCGTTGTAGGGCGGCAGGTCGCTGGTCAGGAAGGACAGGCTGATCTGACCGATGCCCTGCTTGGCGGTGTAGTAGAGCAGAGTCAGGAGGACGCCGACGGCGAGTCCCGCAGCGGCGAGCATGCCGCTGAGGACGAGACGACTGGTCAGCTGACGCCGGCGCAGGTTGCCGCTCGGCGTCAGCGCGTGCCCAGGGTCCGGGCCGGGTGCGCCCGTGGGCCTATGGGAGAGCGCGCTCATCGGTGTGCGGCGAAGCGGCTGGCGATCGTGTGTGCCGTGAGGTTCACGCCGAGCCCCATCACCAGCAGGATCGCTGCCAGATAGAACATCGAGGAGGTGTGCAGCGCGCTCACGGGGCTGAGGAACTGGTTGGCGATCACAGCCGCCGCGGTGTCGGCGGGCCTGAAGAGGTTGGCGGAGATCACGGTCACGCCGCCGACAATCTGCGCCACCGCAATCGCCTCGCCGATCGCCCGCCCGAAGCCCAGCACGCAGGCGGCGACGATGCCCGGCTGGGTGGTGGGGAGCACCACGCCGCGGATCATCTCCCAGCGCGTCGCGCCCAGCGCCTCGGCGCCGTCGCGGAGCTCCTGGGGCACGGTCAGGAAGAGGTCCCTGGTCAGGGCGGCGATGATCGGCACGACCATGATCGTGAGCACGAGACTGGCGGTGAACAGCGAGTTGCCGACCGGCTGGGGATCCCCGAAGATCGGCAGGAAGCCGAGCACGGAGTGGAGCGTGGGCTCAACGTTCTGCGCCACGAAGGGCGCTATCAGGTAGATCCCGATCAGGCCCAGCACGACGCTTGGGATCGCCGCCAGCATCTCCACCAGGGGCCCGACGATCGCCGCGACCCGGCGCGGCGCCATGAGACTCAGGAAGAGCCCGATCGCGACGCCCAGCGCGGTCGACAGGATGACGCTGAAGATGCTGCTCGCGAGCGTCCCGAAGATGAACGGCAGGGCACCGAAATCCCCAGCCGAGGGAATCCAGTTGCGGCGACCGAGAAACCCGAGGTGGTAGGTGCTGAACGCCAGGGAGGCGCCGCTGATGACCTGGTAGCCGACGTCGAACAGCGCCAGGAAGACGATCGCCCCACCGGCCATCGCCAGCCATCTGAGCGCGCGGTTCGCACGCCGATCGGTGGCCGCCAGGCGGGCTGTGCGTCGGTTGCTGACCCGCGGCGAGGGCGCGGCTGGAGGGGATGCGAGGGATGACACCGGCGGCGAGCGTAGACAAGCACAGACTTGGCTGCGGGACACGGTGTCAGATCGTTACAAGCTTTCCAAATCCTGGTAACAGCCTGGTAACAAGTGGCCCGCGGGGGTGACACATGCTTTCGCGAGGCGTAGACGGTCGGATGCGCCCCGACTCGCCACGTTCCGATCGGCGAGCTTCAAATTACCTTTGTACGAAAGGAACTCACTTGCATCTCAAGAGGATGATCTGTGTGGGCGCAGCCGTGTTTGGCGTCAGCGCTTCCACGGCGATCGCCAGCGCCTCGGCGAGCACGATCAACGAAGCCGGCTCGTCGCTCATCTACCCGCTTGCCGCGATCTGGGGCATTCACTACACGGGAGCGTCGGTCAAGACCAACCCCGGCGGGTCGGGCATCGGCATCAAGGACATCTCCGCCAACGCCTACACGGTCGACATCGGCGCCTCCGACGCCCCGATGTCCCCGACCCAGTACGCCGGTGACTCGCACACCCCGATCGAGATTCCGTGGGGTCTGACCGCGACCGGCATCGGCTACAACATCCCCGGCGTCAAGGCCGGCCTGAAGATCAACGCCACGATCCTCGCCGGGATCTACACCGGCAAGATCACGACCTGGAACAACAAGGCGATCCTCAACCTCAACAAGCCCTTCCGCAAGGCGCTGCTGAAGGCCGGCAAGATCACCCCGATCTTCCGCTCGGACGGATCCGGAGACTCGTTCGCGTTCCAGAACTTCCTCTACCGCGGCGCGCCGAAGGTCTGGAAGACAGCACCCTCCACGACCTTCCCCAACACGGTCGGCCAGGGCGAGAACGGCAACGCCGGGGTCGCCGCCGAGGTCCACGCCAACCACGGCACGATCGGCTACATCTCCGCCGCCTACCTGATCCAGCAGCACATCACGGTTGCCATGGTGCAGAACGCGGCCGGCAACTACGAGTTCCCCAACGGCAAGAACATCGCCGCGGCGGCCGCGTCGAACTCGAAGATCCCGGCTCAGGGAACGGCGTTCACCAACGCCAACGGCGTGCCGATCCAGTACCCGGCCAAGAAGTACAAGTTCGCGTACCCGATCTCGACCTACACGTACGCGATCGTCAACCAGCACCCGGTCTCCGGTAGCGCTCCCACCGCTGACCTGCAGGCGTTCCTCAACTGGGCGATCACGACCGGCCAGGCCTTCGGCGGTCCGCTGGACTTCGTCCGCCTGCCCAAGGCGATCGTCAACCAGGACAAGGCGCTGATCAGCTCGCTCTGAGCTGAGCGCAGCCTCGCCGCGCCTCGGTGCGGTGAGGCTGGCTGTGAGAGGGGGACCGGGCGCTGAGCGCCCGGTCCCCCTCGTCGTTTGGGCTGGCCACCGGGCTGGCCGTTCCGGGTCGCACGGTGAGCACCGTGAGGCGCCGCACACACCATGAGGCGCCGCGCACACCGTGAGGCGCCGCGCACACCGTGAGGCGCCGCGCGCACCATGAGGCGCGGTACACGACGCCACGCGCCGCATGACAGGCCACGCGCCGCCATGAGACGCGCGGCGCGCTCCACAGGGCTTGGCCTGCCGCAACTGCTCGCCTGTGAGCGCGCGGCGGGCCCATGAGCAGGTGCCGGCCCCTGTGGTGGCCGGCACCGCGAGTCAATCTGATGCTGGCGCTCTACAGCGCCGGCAGCGCGTCGTGCCCGCCGACGATCCGGTCAAATCGCCAGCCGCGCAACTGCTCACGGCTTCCGGCAAGGCCGACCACAACCGCGCCGGTGCGCTGTTCGATCGCGGCGAGCAGCCTCGCCAGGCGGTCACGCAGCGCGCGTGCCCGCGGAGAGTCGTCGCTGCCCCAGTCAAGCTGCCCGTCCTCAACGAGCACCGTCACGCGGTCCGGGTGGCGGCGGACGATCTCATCGACGAGCTGGTCATCTGTATTCGTCCTGTCGACGATTGCGAGGATGTCACTCATGCGGTTGAGTCTGCGCCCGCTTAGTTAAACAGCGGTTAAGGGAAGCTAGGAGTTTTGCCCGAGTCAGGGACGCGTCGTAAGCTCGGCTGACCGTGCCAGAGCTTCCTGAGGTTGAGATCACGGCGCGCCTGCTCTCCGCCGCGGTCAGCGGCGCACAGATCGAGTCGACCCGCGCACCGGGGCTCAACGCGTTGCGGAGCTTCGACCCGCCGCTGACGGCGCTCGACGGCCTCGTGATCACCGCGATCAGGCGCCGCGGCAAGCTCTTCCTGATCGACGCGGGCGAGCTCACGCTGATCGTTCACCTGATGTCCGCCGGGCGTCTGCAGCTCTACGAGCAGCGCGCTTCGTTGAAGGACCGGACCTCCCGCGTGCTGCTGCGGCTGGGGGCGGACGGGCGTGAGCTGCGCCTGCGTGAGTTCGGCACCCAGCAGCGCGCGTGGGTGAAGCTGATGCGGCGCGAGGCCGTCGAGCAGGAGGAGACGCTCGCGGCCCTCGGCCCCGATGCCTGGCCGCAGCCGCCCGATGCGGCCTCGCTGCGCGCAGCGCTGGCACAGCCGCGTCCGCTGCACGCGCTCCTGCGCGACCAGCACGTCCTGGCGGGGATCGGCCGCTCGTGGGTCGATGAGATCCTCCACGAGGCTGCGCTCTCGCCATTTCAGCGGGGCGCCGATCTGACACCAGATGAGGCGCAGGCGCTGCGCGCCGCGACGGTTGCGCGCCTGGGGCACGCGATCGACCATTACGCGCGCACGCTCGCGCTGCCGCTGCCCGACAAGCTGCCGCTGCCGCTGCGCGTGCACCGGCACAACGGCGAGCCCTGCCCGCGCTGCGGCACGACTATCGAGGCGGTCTTCTATGAGGAGTACGTGATGTGTTACTGCCCGTCCTGTCAGACCGAGGGCAGGGTGCTCAAGGACCGGCGGCTCAGCCGCCTGTTGAAGTGAGACCCCGGCGGGTCGCGCCGCGCCATGAACCGCCTGCTGCGGTGGGACGCCAGCCCCGGGATCGGCGCACCGGAGCCGTTCACCGTGGAGGGATGCCGGCCCGGCGATCGGCACCTTGCATTGGCTCGGGCGTTGCCTGCGCAATCATGTGCGCATGACCCTCAACGTCGGCGACACAGCCCCGGACTTCACGCTTCCGGATCAGAACGGCAACCCCGTGGCGCTCTCTGAGCTGCGCGGCAATCCGGTGGTCCTCTACTTCTACCCCAAGGCCAACACGCCGGGCTGTACGACCCAGGCGTGCGGCGTCCGGGATCATCAGGCGGATTACGCGGGCTTCGGTGCCCGGGTGCTGGGCGTCTCGCCAGATCCGGTGAAGCCGATCGCCAACTTCGTGGCCAAGCAGCAGCTGAACTTCACGCTGCTCTCAGATGAGCAGCACGCCGTCGCCGAGGCCTACGGGGTCTGGGTGCAGAAGTCGATGTACGGCCGCACCTACATGGGCAACGAGCGCACCACCTTCGTGATCGACGCCGACGGCAAGATCAAGGAGATCTTCCGCAAGGTCAAGCCGGCCGAGCACGACGCGCTCGTCCTCGGCGCGCTGTCCAGGCCTTGACATACGCAAGGCCTTCTATAACGTGACTATTGCTCCAGGCGCTAAGCCTGCGAGGAGTCGCTAGCCCCGGAGGGCCAGTCCGAGGACACAACCGTGTCGCCTAGGACGGGAGCCGGGGCTTACGCATTTGTGGAGGCAACGTAGATCGGCTCGCCGACGACGTTGGACGCCTGCAGGCATGTCCAGTGGTGGGCGTACTCCGTTTCGAGCAGGTGCTCACGGGACGGGCTGCATAGTGCGTCAGCGATCCACAGTACGGGGTCGGACTTAGGGCGCCACTCGTAGGCGAACTCCCCGACATGCTCGTCGCGTTCGAGAATCTTCAGCATGGTGATGCGGTCTCGCTGATCCTCCCGCTCGCCGCGACTTTCGATCAGAAGACGCGAGGCTCCGTCGGCGCGCGACCTCGGTACGACCTCGCCAAGGGCGAGGGCACGTGCATCTTCCTGGCGCTTTCGACCTGTGGGGTACTTGGCTGCCACGTGCCCTACAGCCCCTAAGTTGATGATGGCGGCCACCGCGCCCGCACGAGCCGTCGGACCTTCACGGTGCCAGTGGAACGGACGCTTGCGCTCACCAACCACCGCCCGCAGAGCCTCCCGGGCGGCCTGCTCCTCTGCGATCAGCACCACTGCGGCCACGACGTATGCGACGCCGCCTGGGAACTCGTGGGATGTTTCGTCAAGGACCGCGAGCACGGCCGGGCGATGTTGCTGGATCGCTCGGACGTTGGGTGCCGGTTTCCCGCCCCCTCACAGATAGTCATGTACGGGAGAACGTATCTGGGAACCGAGCGGACGACGTTCGCAATCGGCTCTGACGGGGTGATTACGCATGTGTTCCGCAAGGTGAAGCCAGCGGAGCACGACGCCCAGGTTCTGGCTGCGTTGGCCGAGTAGCCGTCGCAGGAGGAGCGGATAGCGTCACTGCGGTGGCGAAGAACGACCGCTACCGCATGACCGCATGACCGCAGCCGAATACTTCCAGAAGTACAAGGAGGCGGAGCGTCCAGCGCTGGAGAGACTCGGCCATCCGGCTTCCCCACGCTCGACGACCTCAAGGTGGTCAACCGTGCCATCCACGACGACGTGGGTCAGTCGGAGCGGTTGGCCCTCGACCATCCGTCGCCGCTCCAAAGCGGCCTAGAGCGCGCGTTCCCCGGTTGGCGAGCCCTCTGAGGAGGGGCCGGTCCGTGCGGCGGCGCTTCTGGTCCACGGCATCGCGCAGGCTCAGGGCTTTCGGGACGCCAGCAGGCGGACCGCATGCATCGCGACCAAGGCGCTTCTCGACGAAAACGGGCTCGGCTTCCTCGTCTCGACAGGCAAGCCGGACCACATGCTGGTCAGGTGTCGGCGGCACTGGCCGAGCACGGGCGCTGAGCGCAGCGCTGCACGTCCGCCTGGAGCCGTTCCCGGCCGACAGCGACCGGACCCTGGAGTTCTACGTTCGCGTGCTGGGCTTCGATCCGCGTGCTGAGCGGCGCCACGGGAAGCTGCCCCACGCCAACCTGCGGCGCGGCGCCGTCCGCACACTGCGCGGTCCCGGGGTCTGAGAGCACGCCCGCCGTCACCGCGGCGCGGCCTGCAGAGCCTTCAGCGGATCCAGTAGCGGCGCTGCCGGGTGCCCGGCTCCGGGCCGGGCGTGACAGCCTCAAACTCACCGCCGCACGCTTCGATCACTCGCGCGGAGGCGATGTTCTCCACGGCGCAGAAGATCAGCACGTCCTGCACCCCCACGGAGCGCGCGATCACCAGCGACTGCCGCAGGATCTCCTTCGCATGGCCGCGTCCGCGCCTGCCGGGTACGACCGCGTAGCCGATGTGGCCGCCGTAGCTTTCGAGCCACGGGCTGAGCGTGTGACGGATCGATGCGCGCCCCACCAGCTCCTGCGCGACGGTCGCGGCGAGGAAGCTCGACCGCACCCAGCGCTCCGGGAGGCGCTCGCCCCTGCTGTTCTGTTCGCGACGGGAGACATAGTCGTCCCATGGCTCTCCCGGCGTGTAGTCGAGCAGGAACGGGAAGCCCTCGGCGCCCAGCGCGTCGTGCGCTGCACGCGCGGCCTGTTCGTCTGAGCTTCGCAACGGGCGCAGCCTCAGCTTCGCGGTCATCCCGTGAGCGTACGGAAGCGCTGACGGGCCCGGAAGCGGCGGGGCGCCGGCGCGCCTGCGGTGCGGCGGGCGAACCGCTCAGGGACCGTGCCCATGGCTATATTCGCGCGATGGCGAACAGGTGGCTGGCCGGCCGCAACCACGCGGTCACGAGCGCGATTGTCAGCGAGTTTCAGGAGCGTTGCAGCCGTGAGACCCGCCAGCAGCTCGCGATGCTCACCGTGGCCGATCGTGCGATGTACTTTCACGCCGGTCTCAACTACGGGTTCGACGGCGCGATAGTCGACGGCGGCTGCTTCCTGGGAGGCACCACCACGGCGCTCGCGGAGGGGCTGCTTCGCAACCCGCAGATCAACGAGCACATCGAAATCACGCCGGGCCTGATCCGCGCCTACGACATGTTCCGGGTCGAGGGTGAGGGTGTGATCGGCCTGCTGCCGATCGCGCGTCCCGGTGAGACATTCGTGGAGGGGGAGAGCTTCCGTCACGTTTACGAAGCGAGCATCGCCCGCTTCGCTCCCCTGGTTCAGATCCGAGAGGGCGACGTGGCCGAGATCGGTTACCAGGATGAGATGGACATCGCCGTGCTCGGTGTCGACTTCTGCAAGGCGCCTCACATCACCGACTCCGTCGTGCGCAGTTTCTTCCCGCGCCTGCGGCCCAACGCGCTGGTGATCCAGCAGGACTTCACGCATGAATGGCAGCCGCACATCCAGATCGCGATGATGCGACTGAGGGATCACTTCGAGCTCTACGCGGACTTCGCCGGCGGTGGCAGCGTCGCCTTCGCCAACACCAGGCCCATCACGGCCGAGCTGATTGAGCAACGCTTCGGCCCGGATGGCTCCTGGTACGCCGAGATCGACACGAACGTCGCCCTGCTGCGCCAGCTGATCGACGAGACGCTGTACGACCAGAACCGGCCGTTCCACCTGGAGGCGCTCGCCTTCTACTACGCCAACCACGGCCTCGGGAGCGAGGCGCTCGCCACGCTGGCCGAGCGCAGCGCGCTCCATCCCGGCCCGGTGGCGGTCGAGGCATGGGTGCGCGAAGCGTTCCCTGAACTCAGCTGAGCGGCGTCCGGTCGGCGGCTGCGCGGCTGCCATCAGCTCACTGAAGTCGCCGCCGAACCTGCCGATAACACGGGTGTGTCAACGCACGTCACCTCACCCGCATACGCTCAGGTCGTGCAGTGGTATCAGCGCTGGCAGGCCACCGACATGGCTCAGCCAATCAGCCTGCTGGTGACCACGGGTGCGCCCGATGAGGGCGCCAACCAGGTCAAGGTCACGAGCGCGAGCACCAGCACGCTCGACGTGTTCGCCTGATCTGCCTGCGCTCGCGGGCCGCTGCGACGGACCGCGACGCCCGCTGAGGCGTGAACGGAGGGCGCAGCGCCCCGTCGATCGGGGTCGCGGCGGGCATGAGGGCGGCGGTAGGCATCTGCGGGCCCAGCGGGCAGCTCGTGGCCCTGAATGCAGCTGGCGGGGCTGAGGGCAGCTGAGCGTCGATGACGCCGCTCAGCTGAGCCATCCGGCGAGTGTCGCCAGCGCCTCTGGAAGCACGTAGTAGTAGGCCCACAGGCCCCGGCGCTCGAGGCCGACGATCCCCGCCTCCCGCAGCACGCGCAGGTGGTGGGACACGGTCGGCTGCGAGAGGTCAAACAGCGGCACCAGCTCGCAGACGCAGACCTGCCCGGCGTGCCTGCGAAGGACATCCACGAGCTGGATGCGCACCGGGTCCGCCAGCGCGCGCGCCACGCGCGCCATCGCCACGGCCGCCTCACGCTGGACCTCCGGGTAGGCGATCGGCTCACAGCACGGTTCGCCCGCCGGTCGCTTGCGTTTCGGTGCCAGCTCCAGATCGACAGCCATCTATACACAAATATCGATTGAAGTGATGCTTGTCAATCGATAGGCTGCTGCCCCCGTCAGTCCCACTCGAAAGCGACCACGTCAACGATGCAGAGCACACCCTCCCTGCGCCGCAGGCTCCTGGCTGAATTCCTCGGCTCGCTGCTGCTCGCCGCTGTGGTGGTCGGCTCCGGGATCGCCGCACAGCGGCTCTCGCCCGGACAGCCGGGGCTCGAGCTCCTGGAGAACGCGGCCGCAACGGCCGCCGGGCTCTATGTCCTGATCCTCACGCTGGCTCCGATCTCAGGCGCGCACTTCAACCCGCTGGTCAGTGCGGTGGCGGCGCGGCTGGATCTGCTGGCGCGAGGTGACGCGCCCTTCTACGTCGCAGCCCAGCTGGCCGGCTGTGTGGCGGGTGCGGCGCTTGCCAACACCATGTTCGGAAGCGCCCTGATCAGCATCTCCGCTCACCACCGGGCCGCAGCTCCTCACCTGCTCGCGGAGGTCGTGGCGAGTGCTGGTCTGGTGCTGGTGATCTTCGGATTGATCCGGGCGGGCCGTGCAGCCAACGTCCCCGCGGCGGTCGCCGCGTATATCGCATCCGCCTACTTCTTCACCAGCTCCACCAGCTTCGCCAATCCGGCGATCACCGCCGGGCGGGTTTTCTCAAACAGCTTTGCGGGTATCGCGCCATCCTCGGTGGCCGCCTTCATGGTGGCCCAGTCGATCGGTGCGGGGCTCGGTCTGATCTGCGTCCAGCTGCTCCATCCAAAATCGATAGTCACGGAGAACCATCCGCATGAGCACAGTCCTCTTCGTCTGCCGTCAGAACGCCGGACGCTCGCAGATGAGCCAGGCGCTCTTTGAGCTGGCCGCAGCCGGCCGGCATCGGGCGCTCAGCGCCGGGACCACCCCGGCCGAGCACCCGCACCCGGAGGTGGTGGAGGTGCTGCGTGAACTCGGAATTGAGATCGCTGACCGCCGCCCCCAGCGGTTGACCCCTGAGCTCGCCGCGCTGGCCGACGTCGTTGTGACGATGGGCTGCGGTGACGAGTGTCCCTACATCCCCGGCAAGCGCTACATCGACTGGGATCTGCCTGATCCCAGCGGTCGTCCGCTGGCGGAGGTCAGGGCCACGCGCGAGGAGATCTCGCGGCGCGTGCGGGAGTTGCTCGCCGAACTGGACCGCTGAGGCCGCAGACAGCCGCCCGCGAGGGCGCGGCCGGCCACGGTGACCGTTCGCGGCGCCGGCCTGGGGACGGGTGAGGGGCGGGCGCGGTCGCCCGCGCCCGCCCCTCACCCGCATCGCAACCGCTGCTCAGCTGAGCGCGAACTGACCGACAAGCCGCTCCAGCTCATCGGCTGTGCGGGCCAGATCGTGCGCGGAGGCGGCGATCTGCTGCGTTGAGGCGCTCGTCTGCTCGGTGGAGGCGCTGACCTCCTCTGTCGAGGCGCTCGACTCCTCGGCGACGCTCGCCACCGAGGTCATGTTGTCCTGCATCCGCGCGCCGGCCGTGGCGATCTCGGCGATCGTGCCGGTGATCTGCTCGACGCGGCCGCTCATGTCCGAGACCGCCTCCGAGATCCGCGTGAACGCCTCTCGGGCCTGGTCCACGGTGGCGGCGCCGTCCTCGGTCTGCCTGGCACCGGCCTCGACGACCTCCACCGCACGGCGGGTGCCGTGCTGGATGTCCTCAATCAGCTCCGCGATCGACGAGGCTGCGGCCTGGGACTCCTCCGCCAGCTTGCGGACCTCCTCGGCGACCACGGCGAAGCCGCGACCCTGCTCACCGACACGCGCCGCCTCGATCGCGGCGTTCAGCGCCAGCAGGTTTGTCTGCCCCGCTATGCCGGTGATCGTGCCGACGATCTCACCGATCCTGTCGCTCTTCTGCTCGAGGTCGCGGATCGCCTCCGTGACCTCGGCGCTCGAGCTGCGAACGGCGTGCATCGCCTCCGTCGCCTGGGTCACGGCCTCGGCCCCCTCGTCGGCCAGCGCGCGCGCGTTGGCAGCGGCCTCGGCGGTCTGCTGCGCGCTGTGTGCCGATGCCTGTGCGGCAGCGGCGACCTCGTCGGTCAGCTGCTTGGCCTCACTCAGCGAGCGGACCTGGTCCTCCGCACCCTCGGAGACGGAGGTGATCGCCTGGGCGATCTCGCCCACCGCGCGCCCGGCCTCCTCTGAGGTGCTGGCCATCTCCTGGGAGGCGGCGGCCACCTGCTCTGATGTGCGGCTGATCTGGCCGAGCATCTCCGCCACGCGGCCGCGGGTGATGTTGTAGGACTCCACGCTCGCCTGCGTCTTCTGCAGCATCCGGTTGAAGGTTGCGGTCAGCTGGCCGATCTCATCGGGGCGGCCGTCCTCGATCGGCTTCGTGACCGGCGTGACGGCGACGCGCAGATCCCCGTTGGCCATCGCCTCCAGGCCCGAGCCGAGGTCGGCGATGCAGTTCTCGTCGAGGCTCGTGATCCCCGCCAGCACTCGCTTGGTGCGGCGGCTGAGGTCGCGTGAGAGCAGGAAGGTGATGGCTGCGGCGATCAGCCCGGCGATCAGTGCAATGATCAGCATCAGGACCTGCGAGCTTGAGGCGGTGTTCGCCGCCGCGCTGGTGTTTGCGCTGGAAATCGCTGCGCTGACCGCCTGCACGTCTGTTGTCAGCAGGTCGGCAGCGGTGTTGGCAGCGCCGTTGGCGAGCGCCGCGGCCGCCTTCGCCTGGTTGTGGGTGGCCAGTGAGACGACCCGGTTGTTGAGCTGCTGCCAGTGAGCGAAGTCCGTGCGCAGGCCGGCAACCGCTCTGCGGGTGGTCGCGTCCTTGGCGTAAGTCTGCAGCGTGTTGATCGTCAGCTCGAACGTCGTGACGTCGCCGGCGTGATTGGCGGCCTGGTGCGGGTCCAGGATCGTGGCGAACTGCGAGGCGACCATGTCGCGCGCGTGTCCTGTCGCCGCCTCCAGCACGCTCTGCTCGCCGGATGCTGCCCTGACCTTGTTGTTGACTGAGCTGACTCCGGTGTAGCCGATCAGCAGGGCCACCAGCATCACGACCACGACGGCAGAGAAGGCGGCAATCAACTGGCGGCGCAGCGTTGCTGTGAGGAAGTGCATGTCTTTCCGTGTCTGGGATGGGTTCAAAGTGCCGTGGCGATCACACTTGACCGGCGCACGGTTCGATCGCTTGATCGGTCAAACTTGCGGCCCCCTAAAGCCTGGGTAAGCGACTCTTATAGTTCGCTTACGGCAAGAACCTCGCGCCCGGGGCGTGGTCGGGCGCGGTGTGTGGTGCTTGGGCGCCGGGCGCGGGCGGCGCCAGCGAAGGTGTCGTGCACGGCTGCGTCAGCGCGAGCGCACACGCCCCGCGTTGGGGCGGACCAGCTCGGCGTCGGCCAAGCTCTGACTGCCGATCTGGAGCGCGGCCGCTTTCTGTCACCTTCACGGCAACGATCAGCAGCGGGCGCTGATGCGCCCGCTCGCCGACGTGGGCCGACGTTCGCTCAGGCGAGACCCTCGCGCGCCTCGCGCACGAGCGTCACCGCTTCAGGGAACACGACGGCCATGACCTTGCGCAACTGCTCGGCCTGCTCGTCGGTAGTTCCCTGGATGTTCGCGCGATTAATGGCCGCGACCGTGAGGTCCACAGCCAGCTTGATCGCGTTGTCCGCCCAGGCGAGCCGCTGCGCTCCCTGCATCTGCTCAGCGAACTCACCGAGCCGGCGCTGAATCTCCTCGGGATCTCCGAAGAGGCCGCCGAATCCGCTTTCATCCATGACCTAATCGTACTCACATGCGCGCGCCGTCTAACATCGCGCCCTGCATGAGCGTCGCCACACAGGTCGAGTACGAGTCCCGGGTCCGTTTCCGCTACGGCGTGGTCACGTTCGTGGCGGCCGTGCTGCTGATCGGCTCGCAGCTGGTTCAGCTCGTCGGCCCGACGGCGGACGTAAGCGAAGCGACGCTCGGCCTGGTGATTGCCAGCAAGCGGCAGGCGCTCGACGTTCTGAGCGCCGTCACCTATCTGATCGGCATGTTCGCGCTTGCGGCCTCGCTGGGCTGGCTGTTCCAGGTGTCCCGCTACCGCAACCCCGGGATGAAGCCGTTCACGCGCTGGCTGGCGGTCGGCGGTGCGGCGCTCGCCGGAATCATGTACCTGGTCTATCTGGTGGTCCTGGGGATCAAGGGGCACCAGTTTGTCTCCAGCGGCAACCAGGGATACCCAGAGGCCAACGCCCTCACCTCCGGACTCCTGATCAGGATCCTTCCGTTCCTCTGGCAGCTGGGCACCCTGCTGCTCGCGCTCGGCATCGTCTGGGTTTCGCTGAACGCGATCCGCGTCGGCCTCGTCACCAAGCTGGTCGGCTACGTTGGCGTGGTTGCGGGTGCGCTCTTTGTGTTCCCGATCGGCGCGATCGTTCCGATCGTCCAGGCTTTCTGGCTTGCCTCACTGTCAGTCATCATGGTTGCGCGCTGGCCGGGCGGCGACCCGCCCGCGTGGCGCGCCGGCGAGGCGATCCCGTGGCCGTCGGCTCAGAATCAGCAGGCTGCGCGCGCACCCCGTCAGGCGCGGGGGCAGCGTCGCAAGGTTTCCGACAGTGAGGTGCTCGCCGCCGTCGACGGTTCGCAGGCTCCCCGCACCGAGGCTCCTTCGCCGAGCACCAGCGCCGGCAAGCGCAAGCGCAAGCGCAAGTAGCGAGCGCAAGCGCAAGTAGCGAGCGACTGTGGGGGAGAGAGTCGCGTATAGCGCGACTCTCTCCCCCACAGTCGGGCCGACATCCGCTGCCGGCCCGCCCACGCCCACGCCCACTGGCCACGCCGGCCTGGGCTCCCGCCACGCCGGCCCACGCCCCGCGCCCACGCCCACCG
>JAJZDA010000222.1 GCA_021851525.1 Actinomycetes bacterium
CCGGGCCTGCGCGGTCAGGAGCGGCGGCGGCGGGCGCGATGCGTGGCCAGCGCCAGGGCCAGCAGGCCGGCCACCAGCAGCACGCGACCCAGCACCGAGTCCAGCGAGCGCCAGCCGGCGCCGACCAGCACACCGATGAGGATGAAGCCGAGCGCCCAGATCGCGGAGCCGATGATCGTGTAGGTGACGAACGGCGTGATGCGTACGCGCCGCGCGCCCGCGGGCAACGAGACGAACGTGCGTGCCAGCGGCATCAGCCGCGCGTAGAGCACCGCGCGATCCCCGCGCCGCTCGATCGGCTCCTGCCAGCGGGTGATGATCTGACCGACGCCGGGCACGCCGCTGAGCGCGCCGCTGGCACCCAGCGCATAGGCGGCGAGCGACCCCAGGAGATTGCCCGCGGTCGCGGCCAGCACGGCCAGCGGCAGGCTCATCCAGCCCTGGTTGACCGCGAAGCCGGAGAACAGCAGGGTCACCTCGCTGGGCACCGGGATGCAGGCCGCCTCGGGGATCATCAGCAGGAAGACGCCGAGCGCTCCGAACTCCGTGATCAGGCCGGTCATGCAAACTCCCTTCTGAGTCGCGCCGCGTGCGAAGCGCGCGGAATATCGATAAGCACCATTAATCGATAAGTATACTTACCGAATGCCGCAACCGAAGCACACCCCACAGGCGGCAGCGGATGCGCTGATCGGCGTCGCGCCGATGCTCACCCGCTGGCTCGAGCGGCTGCTGGCGAATCTCGAGCCGAAGCTCACGCTCGCGCAGTACCTGACACTCCGGGCGGTGGCCTCGGGAGCGGACTCCAGCGCCGCCCTGGCACGCCTCGCGGGGGTCTCGGGGCCGGCCGTTTCGCAGCTGCTGAGCGGCCTCAGCGACGCAGGGCTGGTGATCCGAGCCGACCTGGAGAGTGACCGGCGGCGGGCCACCGTGACGCTCACGGCGCACGGCACCCAGGTGCTCGGCGCGGTCAACTCGGCACTGCAGGGCGAGGTCTCAGCGGTGCTCTGCGAGCTGCCCGGGCCGGAGGTGGACGCGCTGGTGCGCGCGCTCCCGTACGTGCAGGCGGTGCTGGCCGGGGTCAGCCCCCCGCGACGCCCCGTGCCGGGACGGCCACCGGGACGCCCACCCGGCCCGCACCCTGGGCGCCCAGCCGGCCCGCACCGGGGCGGCCCGCGACCGCACTGACGTCCGGGGGCAGCGCAGCGTGCCCCGGGCGGAGGCGGAGACGGAGGCCAGCGCCGAGGCGGAGGCGGAGAACGAGAAGGAGGCGGAGGCTATGCGTGCGGGTCGCGGCGCCCCTGCGTCGCCTGCGTCGCCTGCGTCCCCTGCGTCGCCTGCGTCGCCTGCGTCCCCTGCGTCGCCTGCGTCGCCTGCGTCGCCTGCGCGAGACGCTGCAGACGCGCATCCCAGGCCCGGTCCGCCGCCTGCAACCAGGCGGCGGCGGGCGCGAGCGCGCCCGCCGCCAGGCCGTAGCGGACCTCACGGCCGGCCCCCGGCAGGCGCTCTATCAGGCCGGCCTCACCGAGCACTGCCAGGTGTTTTGCCACCGCCTGGCGTGAGATCGGCAGGTCTCCGCTGAGCTGCGGCACGGAGACGCTGCCGGCGCCGAGCAGGCGCTCGAGCACCTGCCGGCGCGTGGGGTCGGCCAGCGCCCCGAAGACCGCGTCCAGGCGCTCGCTCAAGCGCACACCATGCGGGCCTCGAGGGTCGCGCACATGCTCGCCACGGGGAAGTACGAGGGGCCGACCTCAACGACCGTGACACGGCTCCCGCCGGCGACGGCATGCACCCGCACCTCCACATGCGCCGGCGCCTCGCGGCCGCTCCACCACCACCAGGCGATGCGGTGGGGCGGCTGCTCGCTCTCGACGATCAGGACCCGATCCGGATCGGGCTCGAGCCAGCGCTCACGACCCGCGTCGGTGGCCAGCGCCTCCCAGACCGTGAGCGGATCGGCATCGAGCTCAACGGTGCGCTCGATCTGCGGGCGTTCACCGGGCTGCGATCCGGCGGACTGCGCCAGGTCGTGATCCGGGCGCTCGTGAGATGTCGACATGTGTGCTCCTTTTGACAACCAAATGGTTGCTATCGTGATGCCAACCAACCAGTTGTCGAAAGGATAGTGCCATGCCTCTAATCCCGATGGTCATCGAGCAGAGCCCGCGCGGCGAGCGCTCATTCGACATCTACTCCCGCCTGCTCAACGAGCGGATCATCTTCATCGGCTCGGCGATAGACGACGACGTGGCCAACATCGTCGTCGCACAGCTGCTGCACCTGGAGAGCCAGGATCCCGACAAGGACATCTCGCTCTACATCAACTCGCCCGGCGGCGTCGTCTACGCCGGTTTGGCGATCTACGACACGATGCGCTTCATCAAGCCGGACGTGCAGACGATCTGTTTCGGGATTGCGATGAGCATGGGCTCACTGCTGCTGGCCGGCGGAACCCGGGGCAAGCGCATGGCGCTGCCCAACAGCCGCATCCTGCTGCACCAGCCCTCCGGCGGCTTCCAGGGGCAGGCAACCGACATCGAGATCCATGCAAGAGAGACGCTCGCACTGCGGGAGCACATCGAACGGATCTACGCCGAGCACACCGGGCAGCCGCAGGAGCGGATCAGCGAGGACCTGGAGCGCGACCGCTTCTACTCGGCCGAGCAGGCGCGGGAGTACGGGCTTGTCGACCGCGTGATCTCGAGCCATGAGCTGCACCGTGTGAGCACCGGCTTCGCGGTGCGCGGCGAGGGCTGAGCCGGCACTGCGCCGCTCGCCGCCAGACCGGCTGCGAGCGGCGCGAGCGCGCATCCGAGGCGGCGAGCGGCGCGGTTGCGCGCGCGGCCGAATACGATTGCTGTGGCCGGCCCACGCGCGCCATCGCCGGCCGATCCGGACACCCGAATCGTTACCTCTCCGTTACACACCGACCACCGGCGTGTGACGCTCAGAGGACATCTTGGACGCGCCCCCACCGATGTCAGAGCAGCAGCGCACAGACCGTCAGAGCACGCCCCCGCAGGGATGCGGCGGATCGCTGCGCGCGACCTTCACCGGAAGATCGGTTCCGGCCCAGCGCGCGCACCGCGCAGCAGCGCCGCAACTCGAGAGCGATGCCTGAACCGCTGGCCAGCGGCCGGCGCTACATGCCGGGCCTCGACGGTCTGCGGGCGCTCGCCGTGCTCGCGGTGATCGCGTACCACCTGGGGTTCAGCTGGGCGTCCGGCGGGCTGCTCGGAGTGGCGGTGTTCTTCACGCTGAGCGGCTACCTGATCACGGACCTGCTGCTGAGTGCCCACGCCGCCGGCACCCTCAGGCTGCGGGAGTTCTGGATGGCACGCGCGCGGCGGCTGCTGCCCGCGCTGTTCGTGGTGCTGCTGGTGGTCAGCATCTGGGTGTGGGCCGATGACAGGGCGCAGCTGGGAGTCGTGCGCGGCCAGGTCTTCGCCGGGCTGCTCTACATCAGCAACTGGTGGCAGAGCCTGCAGCACGTCTCCTACTTCGCGCGCTTCGGCCCGCCGTCGCCGCTGAATCACCTCTGGTCACTGGCCGTGGAGGAGCAGTTCTATCTCGTCTGGCCGTGGCTGCTGTTGCTGGGCCTGCGCTATGTCCGGGAGCCGCGCCCCGGGCGCACGCGCCCGCGGCTGGCTGTCGCGATCCTGGTGCTGGCGCTGATCTCGGCGATCGAGATGGCGCTGCTGTTCAGGCCCGGGTTCGACCCCACGCGCGTGTACAGCGGCACCGACACGCGGGCCTTCGGCCTGCTGATCGGTGCGGCGCTGGCCTGCGTGTGGCCGAGCCGCACGCTGAAGGCGCAGGTCGGGCGCCACGCCGTCTGGGTGATCGACGGGGCCGGAGCGCTCGGGCTGCTGGGCGTCGCGGTGATGATGATCGCCTGCAACCAGTACTCGCCGTTCCTCTACCGCGGGGGGTTCGTGCTCGTCTCACTGTTCAGCGCGATGGCAGTCGCCGCGCTCACCCACCCGGCCTCCCGCCTCTCGCGGGTGCTGGGCGCGGGACCGCTGCGCTGGCTGGGCGTGCGCTCCTACGGCCTCTACCTCTGGCATGAGCCGGTGATCGCGCTCACCTCGCCGAACATCGCGCTGGGCGTGGCGCCGCTGCGCGCCGCGCTGCAGGTCGCCGGCAGCGTCTCCCTGGCGGGACTGTCGTGGCGCTACGTCGAGGAGCCGGTGCGCCACGGGGCGCTGGGGCGGGCGTGGAAGCGCTTCAAGGCACCGGGCGGGGAGAGCAGCCGTTTCGGGCAGGCGCTCGCGGCCGTGGCCGGCCTCTGCCTGTTCGCCGCGATCGGCCTCTCGGGGGCGCTCGCCTCCCCGCCGCTGGCACCGGTGGTGGCCACCGCCGCGATTCAGGCCGGCGGCCCGAGCGGCAGCGCGGCCGGCGTCGTGACTCGCGCCACGGCCCGGGGCGCAACCGGCGACCCGCGCGGGGCGAGCGGGCATCACGGCAATCCCGCCGCGTCCGGCGGCAACCCGCGGCACCTCGGG
>JAJZDA010000223.1 GCA_021851525.1 Actinomycetes bacterium
GGGCTGGGGGCGCGCGTCGGCGGCCGGCGGCCGCGCGTCAGCGGGCGGGGCACGGGATATCCTGCGCGCGTGGATCGCGATGAGGACCTTGGGGCGCTCTGCGCGCGGATCACGCGCCGGCTGATCGAGGCTGAGCAGCCGCTGCTACAGGCGCACGGCCTGACGATGTGGGAGTACATCGTGCTCTCCTCGCTGGAGCGCGCCGACGCTCCCTCCCAGCTGGTCCTCGCCCGCCGCATCGGCTACGACAAGACGCGGCTGATCGCCCTGCTGGACGGCCTCGAGGCGCGGGGCCTGGTGCGGCGCGTCCCGGACCCGGCCGACCGCCGCGCGCACGTGATCTCACTCGCTGAGGCCGGGAGCTCACTGCTGGGCGCGGCGCGCGTTGAGATCCGCGGCATGGAGCAGCGCGTGCTGGGCGTGCTGCCGGCGCAGCTGGGTGAGCGGCTGCGTGAGACGCTCGCGCGGCTGGCCGACTCCGAGGTCTGGGATTAGTGGTCTGGGCGGCCGCGGTGCCGCCCGCCGCGCCGGCCGGGATCGTGCCGCGCGCGCCGCGCGCCCGGTGAGCTCACCGCGGCCGTGCCCGCGTCATCACCGCGGCCGTGCCCGCGTCATCACGGACACCGCGGACACCCGCGGACACCCGCGGTCACTGCGGGCGGACCTCCGCGGCTGCGTGGCGACCGTGTGCCCCCAGTGAGCCGCGCCACACGAAGGAGACCCGTTGCCCCGGGCTCAGCGCGCGGTAGCCGGTGGCCTCGATGTCAGAGAAGTGCACGAACAACACCTCACCGTCGTCCGCGGTGATGCGCCCGTAGCCCCTGCCCTCGTGATACCACCGCACCGTGCCGCCGCGGCGCACGTCTCGCAGATCAGCCCGACGCAGCTCCAGCTCAGGCGTCGCCATCGCCGCCGCCGCGCCCGCCGCGTCCGCGCAGCCAGTCGGCCACCTGATCGGCCACGCCACCCACCTGCGAGCCGAGGTTCATCACGTTCTCCCCAAGGTCCCGGAAGGCGGCGCGGAAGCGCTCGCCGTAGAACTCCATCGCGTCGCCGGCCTCGGCCCGCACGTCCTCGGGCTCATCGCGCGTGCGGTACTCGCCGCGGATGATGCGGTCGTACTCACCGCTGCGCACCCAGCGCATCACCTCCGAGACCCGCCTGACGGCGTATGGGTGGGTGACGTTGATCTCCGAGAAGAAGCGTCGCACCCGGTCAGATGGGTCGTCCCAGCTCTCGTACTCCATCGCCTGCGCCATGAACGCGTCGAGGTTCAGCTGCTCGGCCGGCATCCCGGAAGCCGCCACCATCAGCATGCGGCAGACTATCTGTGGGTCGCGCACCACCAGTGTGGCGGCGCGATCGGAGCTCAGCTCGGCGGCCCGATACCACTCCAAGAGCACCGTCTTCACCGCCTTGAACGGCAGTCCCAGCAGCGTCGGGATGGAACCGCCGGCGGCGAGCAGGATGTTCAGCGCGGTGATGTAGAGCACGTGGTCTGCGAGCACGTGCCCGAGCTCATGGGCCAGCACCACCCGCTGTTCGCCCGGTCCGAGCCGCTGCAGCAGCGTCGCGTCCAGCAAGATCATCGGGCGGCGTGAGCCGATCGTCTGCGCCAGCCCCGGCACCGGCGTCGCCACGTAGAGGTCGTACACCTCAGGCAGATCGAGGATCCGGCAGGCCGCGGTGTGCGAGGCCCACAGCTGCGGCAGCTGGACGTCTGAGACCTTCACGGAGGTGCCCAGGTAGAACTGGCGCAGGGCGCGCTCATAGCGCCACTCGATCAGGCGCCGCACCAGCGTGTCGAGCATCGGCACGGCCTTCAGCGCCGCTGTGGCAGCCCGGTCGGCGGGGTGCTCGTAGGCCTTCGCTGAGATGTTCAGGTACGGCTCGACGTGTTCTATTGAGTTGCCGCTCACCCTGGGTCCAAGCCTAGCCCCAAGCTGAGCTGTTGTGCGCCGGTTTCCGCGGACGGTGCGTGGCGCCCCGCGTGTGTGCTCGGCGTGGGTGGCTGCCCGGCGTGCGTGGCGCCCGGCGTGTGTGCCCGGCGTGGGCGGCCGGCGGCAGCGGGCCAGCCGCGGGGCGCTGTGGAGGACTACGCAGGCAGATCCAGTCCAAGACCCCGATAGCAATGTGCTCAACCGCACATAGATTCAGAGGAGTTTCAAAGACGGGTTTCGAAAATGAACGGCAGGAGGGTGGACCCATGACGCTTCATCCCAAGGCAGCGAAGGACCTGATGCTCGCTCCGGTCGCGGCGGAGATCGATCTCAACCTGCAGCGGCTGCGCGACAAGAGCGCCCAGGGCGTGGAGGCGGAGCTGGAGTTCGAGCTCGATCGCCCGGCGATGAGCGTCGACCGCCAGGAGCGTGAGCGGCTGGTGTTGCGTCAGGCGCTGCGTGACGTGGACCTGCACGGCTGGAACGCCGCGGTGGCGGGCGACGGCTCCTCGATCCGCCTGCACGGCGGCTCGGTCTCGCTTGATCTCGCGGTCGGCGCCGGCGCGTCCACCTACATCAATGACGGCATCGGCGTCTGACCCAGCCGCACACCGGGCTCTGCGCGTGAGGCCGCGCCGCGTGCGCGGCCTCACGCATTGGTGACGGACGCCGCCGTGCGCCCGCAGCGACGGTCGCGCATCATTGTCTGGTGGCTCACAGCACGCCGGCCTTCGGGCTCTACATACACGTGCCGTTCTGCGCCTCGCGCTGCGGCTACTGCGACTTCAACACCTACGTCCCGGAGGGGCGTGGGCAGCAGCTGCAGTTCGTCGACGCCGCGCTGCTCGAGTTGGACCATGCCCGCGAGCGGATCGGTGAGCGGCGCGTGAGCTCCGTGTTCGTCGGCGGTGGCACGCCGACGCTGATCGGCGCGGACGCGCTGCTGCGGCTGCTGGAGGGGGTGGACCGCGCGTTCGGGCTCGCCGAGGATGCCGAGGTGACCACCGAGGCCAACCCTGAGTCCGTGGACCCGGCGATGCTGCGGTCGCTGCGCCAGGGCGGCTTCAACCGGGTCTCACTGGGCATGCAGTCGGCCAGCCCGCACGTGCTGCGCGCGCTCGATCGCGCGCACACGCCGGGGCGCGCGGTGCAGGCGGCGATCGAGGCGCGTGAGGCCGGCTTCGAGCACGTCTCACTCGACCTGATCTACGGAACGCCGGGGGAGAGCGACGCCGACTGGGAGCACACGCTCGAGGCCGCGCTGGGCGCCGGCACCGACCACATCTCCGCCTACGCGCTGACGGTGGAGCCGGGCACCGCGTTCGGCGCCGCGGTGCGGCGGGGCACGGTGGCCCCGCCAGACGACGATGCCCAGGCACGCCGCTACCGGATGGCGGATGAGCGCTTCAGCGCCGCCGGGCTGCACTGGTATGAGCTCTCCTCCTGGGCGCGTGACGACGCGGCTCGCTGCCACCACAACCTCACCTACTGGCGCTCGGACGACTGGTGGGGGGTCGGGCCAGGAGCGCACTCACACGTCGCCGGGGTGCGCTGGTGGAACGTGCGCCGTCCGCATGAGTACGCGCAGGCCCTGGCCGCGGGCCGCTCGCCCGCGGCCGCGCGTGAGCTGCTGACAGAGCAGGAGCTGGCGCTGGAGGCGGTGATGCTCGGCCTGCGTACGCGCGGCGGGCTCAGCCTCGCCGCACTGAGTCCGGCAGGCGTGCGGGCGGCGCAGCGGCAGGCGGATCGAGGGCGGCTCGAGCTCTCGGACGGTGTGGCCCGGCTGACGCTCGAGGGGCGTCTGTTCGCCGACGCAGTGATCCGCGAGCTCTCCGACTGAGGCGCGATGCGGAGCCAGCGCACAGACTCAGCCCCCGGACCGAGCCACCATCAGGGTGTGGACGATCGCTTCCGGATCCCGACGTGCGTCGCGTGCGGCGCGATGGGCATTCCCGGCAGCTGTGACGGTGGCTGCCGGGAGGAGCGCCTTGACCTCGTCGGGGCCGACGCGATGGCGGAGCTGGCGGCAGAGCGCAGGCGCAGCCGCTCAGCGGCCGTGGCGTTGCGTGAGCTGGTGAGCGCCACAGCCGGGCTGACGGCCGACGGCGACAGTGCCGAGCACGCGTATCCGCAGCTTCAGGCGATGGCTCGCGAGGCGTTGCGCACGCACCCGCCGGGCGCCGCCGCGGGGGCACCGGAGCCCCGCGCGGCGACGGTCTGGTGGTGTCCGGACTGCGGTGGCGCGGACGCGCCGCAGCCGTGCCTGGGAGTCTGCGTCTGGCACCCGGTCGACTGGGTGCGCAGGGAGCTCTGGGACACTGAGCTGGCCGGCTGGGAGGCGGATCTGGAGCAAGAGCTGGCGCTGCGTCGCTTCGCCCGGCAGGTGGCCTTCGTCACCCCGCGCCCAGGACGCTTCCAGCAGAGCTGGCGGCTGATCAGCGGCGCGGCTGAGGGCCTGCGTTCGCCGGCCGCGAGCTGAACCGCGGCCAGCGGCTGCCGCGCGCGCGGCAGC
>JAJZDA010000224.1 GCA_021851525.1 Actinomycetes bacterium
CACCCCCGGTGCCGGTGACCCCGCCGCCGGTGCCGTTGACCCCGCCCCCGGTGCCGTTGATCCCGGGTCCCCCGGTGGCGCCGCCCAGTCCGCCCGGTGTGGTGGTGGTCGAGCCGGTGCTGGTGCCGAAGCCGATCCCGCCGGTGGTGCTGGTCGTGGAGGTGGTGGTCGTGGTGGTGGTGGTTGTGACCGGCGCTCCCACGGTGTGGGCGCCGAAGTACGGCTGCCCGGTCCACGGCTGGCTGGGGGGCGTGAAGTCGCTGCAGAAGCTGCCGGAGGCCTTCTGCATGAACTGCCGCCAGATTGGCGCGGCGAGCGTGCCGCCGTAGCCGGGGCCCAGGCCGTTGACGTCGTTCATGTAGGTGGTGGCGTTCGGGTAGCCGACCCAGACCGCTGTGGAGATCTGTGGTGAGTAGCCCACGAACCAGGCGTCCGTGTAGTTGCTGGTGGTGCCGGTCTTGCCGGCGGCGGGGCAGCCGTAGTTGGCGGAGGTGCCGGTGCCGGACTGGATCACGGTCTTCAGCACCTGCGTGGCCGCGTACGCCTGGCCCGGGCTGAAGACGCGCGTGCCGGCCGGGTTGCCGAGGTTCACGGTGCGCCCGTCGGGCAGCACCACGCTCGAGATGATCGTCGGGACGATGTGCTCACCGCCGTTGGCGATGGTCGCGTAGGCGTCGGACATCTGCAGCGGCGAGACGCCGATCCGCAGGCCGCCGATCGCCTCCGAGGGGTAGCCGAACAGCGGCGCGGTCACGCCCATCGCGTGCGCCATCGCGTCGACCTTCTTCATCCCCACGTCGACGCCGAGCTGCGCGTAGACGGTGTTGTCGGAGATCGTCGTGGCGCGCGTCACGTTGATGTCGCCCTGGTAGGTGAGCTCCGCGGTCTGCACGGTGAAGTGCGGGTAGGAGGGCAGCCACCCGGCGGCCAGGAAGTGTGAGTTGTAGTAGGTCTGGTTGGGGTCGCCGTTGTAGTCGTGGATCAGCGTCATCAGCACGAACGCCTTGAACGCGGAGCCGGTCTGGCGCTGCGCCTGGACCGCGTAGTCAAACTCGCTCTGCCCGGGGCCGGTGCCGTAGGTGGTTGAGTTCTGCAGCGCCAGGATGTGACCGTTGCTGGGATCGATCGCCACCAGCGACGCGGCGGGATCTCCGGTCCGACCCTCGTTGGCCTTGATCGCCTGGCTCGCGTAGTTCTGATCGGCGAGGTTGATCGTCGTGTGGACGGTCAGGCCGCCGCGGTCGACAGTCGCCTGGCCGAGGTCCTTGACCAGCTGCTGCTCCACGTAGTTGAGCACGTAGGGCTGCTGCTCGTGGCTGAAGGAGTTGTTGTGGACCACCTGCAGCGGCGCGTTGTCGGCGGCGTTGGCCTGAGCCTGGGTGATGTAGCCGGAGCGCACCATCGCCGCCAGCACCAGGCTGCGCCGCCAGCGCGCCGTGGCCGGGTAGAGGAAGGGGTTGTACTCAGTGGGTGCCTGCGGCAGCCCCGCCAGCAGCGCGATCTGGGCCAGGTCGAGCCTGCTCACCGGCCTGTCGAAGAACATCTGCGACGCGGCGCCGACACCGATCGCGCTCTGGCCGTTGACCGTCCCGTAGGGAACGTCGTTGAGGTACTGGGTGAGGATCCAGTTCTTGGTGTGCTTGGCCTCCAGCTCGTTGGCGAGCTTGATCTGGATGATCTTGTACTTGATGTTGTGCTGGTCGCCGATCCTGGTCGGGAGGTAGACGTTGGTGACCAGCTGCATCGTCAGCGTCGAGCCGCCCTGGATCCCGCCGCCCTGGATCAGGTCCTTCAGCGCGGCCCGCGCGAGACCCTGGTAGTCCACGCCGCCGTGCTGCCAGAAGCGGCGGTCCTCAATCGCGACGGTGGCCTCGCGCAGCAGGTTCGGCTCCTGGCTCTGGTTCAGGTAGCTGCGCAGCACGTCTGAGCTCATGTACCCGAGCAGCTGGCCGTTGGAGGCGAAGATCCGCGTCACCTGGCCCGGCAGGCGCGGCTTCAGCTGGCTGATGTTCGGTGCCTGCGCGGTCACGTCCAGCACGTAGCCGATCACCACCAGCGTGGCGATGGCCACGGCTGAGAAGCTCACCAGTGAGCCGACGATCAGCACCCGGCGCAGCGGGTGCTGGGCGCTTCGGCGCTTTCGCTGCTTGCGCTCACGTCGTCTCATACAGGGCATTATTCCCGGCTCGTGGAAGACTTCCTCGCCGTGACCGAAGCCGGAGCCTCACGCCGCGCCGTGGTCTGGCGGGCCTTCTGGGCCTCGAGGCTGGTCGTCTTCGTCAGCGGCGTGATCGCCGTGGCGCAGTTCGGCGTGCAGCCGGTCACCGGCGTGTATGACCCGGATCGCCTGACCGCACCCTCCGGCTATTTCGTGAACCTCTTGCTCTCACCGTTCGCCCGCTGGGACTCGGCCTGGTACCTGGCGGTCGCCAGGTGGGGCTACGGACCCCAGCACGGTGGCCCGCAGATGAGCCCCGCCGGGGGCCTGCCGCGGATGAACTTCTTCCCGCTCTACCCGCTTTTGATCCACATCCTCGCCTGGGTGGTGAGCTCTGACGTGCTGGCCGGGATCCTGATCTCCCTGGGCTCCTTCGCGGTGGCGCTGACGCTGCTTCACCGCCTGGTGGAGCTCGACTTCCCGGCGCCCGTGGCCGAGCTCACCGTGCTGCTCGTGGCCTTCTGCCCGATGGCCTTCTTCTTCTCCGCGGTCTACACGGAGTCGCTGTTCCTCGCGCTCTCACTGGGGTGCATCTACAGCGCTCGCCGGGAGCGCTGGCTGCTGGCGGGCCTCTGCGGAGCGCTGGCCTCGGCGACGCGGATAGAGGGCGTGCTGCTGCTGGCGCCGCTGCTGGTGATGCTCTGGCCGCGGCGCCGGACGCCGCCGCGGGCGGCGCTGTGGATCGCGCTCGTGCCGCTGGGGCTCGCGGCCTACCTCGGCTACCTGGCGCTGCGCTACGGGCAGGGCCTGGCTCCGTTTCACACCCAGTCGACCTACTGGATGCACCGCCAGAGCTGGCCGCTGGGGGCGGTTTGGAGCGGCGCCAAGGCGGCCTTCAACGGCCTGCGCCAGCTGATCCAGGGGCCCGTGGAGCCGTACCACGTGGCGCTCTACGCGGGCTCGATCAGCTTCAGCGCGATGCAGGACATCTACCTCTTCCTGTTCCTGGTGGTGATCGCCGTGGCGTTCATCGGTGGCCTGCGGCGGCTGCCGCCGGCGTACTCCGCCTACACGCTGCTGTCGCTGGCGCTGCCGCTCTCTGATCCGGTGGTGCTCTCGCCGCTGGGCTCGATCCCGCGCTACGCGATGGCCGCCTTCCCGCTGTTCATCTGGCCCGCGGAGGTGCTGATCAGGCGCCGCCTGGCGCTGCACGCGCTGGCGATCGGCGCGGTGCTGCTCGGCCTCTTCACGGCTGAGTTCGCAACCTGGGTCTGGGTCGGGTAGCTGCGCCGCGCTGCGGCGCGCGCGCGACGGGTACCCTCGCGTCGATGAGCGACGAGCAGCAGAGCGCCGGCCCGCCCTACTGGATCGCGCTGGCAGGCGTGCTGCTCGGCTTTGCCGGCGGCATCTTCGTCTCCTTCCTGACCGCGGCGGTGGGAAGCGCGTTCGGCTCCCCGGCGCTGCATCCGACGCCCGCGGTCAGCATCGTCTCTGACTTCCTGTTCGACGCCGCCTTCGTGGGCGCGGCGCTCTATCTGACGCTGCTGCGCGGCTGGATGGGCCGCCGCCAGTTCGGGTACGTGCGGATCAACTGGTGGCTGGGGCTCGGCGCGCTGCTGCTGGCGGCCGCCAGCTACTACCTGGTGACGCTCGCCTACTCCGCGGTCTTCTCGCTTCACGGCACCGACCGGCTGCCGTCGGGGCTCGGCTTCCAGCGCAGCGTGTGGGCCGCCGTGGCTATCAGCGTGTTCGTCTGCGTGGCCGCGCCGGTGGCGGAGGAGTTCTTCTTCCGGGGCTTCCTGTTCGGGGTGCTGCGCCAGTTGCGGGTGCGCGTCGGCAAGCGTGAGCTCGGCCCCTGGATCGCCGCGGTGATAGTCGGCGTGCTCTTTGGCCTCGCGCACTTTGACTCCGCTGACCCGCAGTTCCTGATCCCGCTCGGCTTCCTCGGGTTCGTGCTGTGCATCCTGCGCTGGAGGACGGGCTCGCTGTACCCCGGGATGGCGCTGCACTCGCTCAACAACTGCATCGCCCTGGGGATCAACGAGGCGGGCTGGAACGGGGGCCAGATAGTCGCGCTATGCGCCGTCTCGCTGCTGAGCATCGCGCTGCTCACCGGCCCGATCTCCCGGGGCGTGCTCAGCAGCCGAGCCTGAGGATCTGGGCGCGGGGTAGATTGAGCGTGTGAGCCTGCGCGCGCTCGTGGTGGTCGGTGCGGTGGCCGGTCTGCTGGCCGGCGCGCCCGCCGGTGCGCTGGCGGCCTCGTGCGCCCCGCCCGCCGCCGGCTCGCCGGTGTC
>JAJZDA010000025.1 GCA_021851525.1 Actinomycetes bacterium
CGGCCGCGCGCGCCGCCGCGCCCAGGCAGCCGGTCGCCCGCAAGCAGCCGGTTGCCGCGGCGACGCCGGTCCCGGCCCGCCAGGAACGGGTTCGCCACCGTCCCAGCTCGATCATCCCGCAGCTGCCGGAGGCCCGTGCGGCGCTGCCGCAGGCTCCCAGCGCGGACGTCACCGCCGCTGCGCTCAGCCGTGCGTTCGCCCCGCCACGCCCCGGGACTCGCTACCGGCCTGAGGACGGGCTGCGCAACACGCTCGGGCGCCTGCTCGAGACGCTGCGCCCGGCCGGGCCCACCCGGCCCGCGCCGGCTCACCCGCTCGATCTGGTGACCGCGACCGCGGTTGCCAACGAGCTCTCCACGCGCGGCGCCAGTCAGGCCTGGACCTCGCAGCTGATCAGCGCGGCGGGAGCGCACGGCAGTCCCCTGGTCGGCGGCCTGCGCGCCGCCGCCGTGGCCGAGGTCGCGCGGCGGATCGTGCCCGCACCGGCGCTGCCAACCTCGGGCGCGGCGATCGCGTTCATCGGCGCCGGCGGCTCCGGCAAGACCCGCTGTGTGGCCGCGCTGGCGCACGCATACCGCCGTTCGAGCACGCTCGAGGTGACGGTCATCGCGCTGGACAACCCCAGCGGTGCCCGCGAACTGCGCCGCATGCTGCGCCAGGACGGGATCCCGGTGCTCTCGCTGAACGCCGGCAAGGCCCAGCGTGCCGTTGAGGAGGCGCGCGAGGGAGGTCTCGTGATCCTCGACACGTTCACCGCCACCCCGACCGACACGGCGGCTGTCGCCTCGCTCGGTTCCAAGCTCGAGCAACTGTCGCTCGACGGCGTTTACGTGACGCTGCCGGCGACGCTCGGCGCGCAGGCCGCCAGGCGGGCGCTGGGCGGGTTCGGCGTGTTGCGCCCCTCCGCGGTGGCTGTGACACACGTTGATGAGACCGACCAGCTGGCTGTCGCGGTAGAGATTGCGGTCTCCCACCGGATCCCGCTCGCCTACTTCCACTCCGGTACGGACCACCGCACCGCGCTCTCAGCAGTCGATCCCCCGGCGGTCGCCCAACAGCTGCTCAGATGACCAGCGACGAGAACACAGCAGACCGTCCCCGGCACGCGCCGCTCGGGCAGCTGTACGCCGCTGATGGCGCCGTCGTGCAGGTGAGCATCACGCACCGCGACGATGACATCCTGCTGGTGGTCCTGGATGAGCCCGGCTCACTGTATGACCAGCCACTGACCGGGCTGACGTTGGAGTCCACCGGCGGACGCGGTGTGCTGCGCACCGCCGGCACCGGCCAGCGGGTCGACAACAACCTGATCCGGTTCTTTCTCGATGACAGCGCCAACGTCGTGCAGCGCAGGGAGTTCGTGCGCGTGATCGCGGCGCAGCGGGTGATCTTCCTCGATGAGGACGACAACGTGGTGGGCAACACCGTGACCGTGAACATCAGCGGCGGCGGCATGCTCGTGAAGCGCCCGCCCTCGCTGGTGCTCGAAGGCTCGGTCTTCTTCGACCTCTACCTGAACGAGAGCACTGAGGAGGGCCGCATCAGCTGTGTGGGCAACGTGATCCGTCACGTCGGCGACGATGAGACCGCAATCGGCTTCACCGACATCTCTCGCAACGACCGCGAGCGGCTGATCCACTTCATCTTCGACAAGCAGCGAGCCGCGCTGGCGATCACGCGCGGCGACGCCGTCTAGCGTACGGACATGGCCAAGAAGGAAGCCGAAGCCAAGGCCGACAAGAAGTCCAGCAAGAAGGGGCGCGGCAAGAAGGGCGCTGCGGCGGAGGAGCCGACCTACTCGAGCATCGCCACCCACCCGCGGGCCCGCGCCGCGGTGCGCCGCACCAAGGGCTGGTTCGGCCTCGGCGGCTTTGCGCTGGCGGCGGCGCTCTCGCTGAAGGCCAACGTCCCGCTCTATCAGTCAGGCATCCGCGCGCTGGTCGCGGGCGTCGCGGGATACCTGGTCGCCTGGTGGTTCAGCATGATCGTGTGGCGTCAGCTGATGCTCGCCGAGCAACGCGCCGCGCTGGAGATCATCGAGCGCCGGCGCGCAGAGCGCGCCAACTCCGAGCCGGCGGAGACGACCTGAACCGGCGCACCTGATCGGCAGCCGACAGCCCCGCGAGAGAGCCACGATCCATGGACCAGTTCAACCCGATCATCCCCGCCCGCGACCCGGTCTTCCCACCCGCTCGCTTCCCGGCGGTTGCGCGCGTGCACCCGGATGAGGATCGCCACGCCTCTCAGGAGGACCGCTACACGCAGCAGGAGCAGGAGGAGGACAGCTTCGAGCAGTCCGCACACGAGCGTGAGGCCGGCGAGACGCTCGAGGAGGTGGTCTACGACGGACTTGGGCGCGTGGTCGGCGGCGCCCCGGCGGAGCAGCGCGCGGCGCCCCACGACGAAGCGGCCGCTGACGGCTCGCCCACGCCCCCGGCCACGCCCACGCCCCCAGCCCGTGTGCGGGGTCGCACCGGCGCTCGCCCGCTGCCCGATCGGCGCGCGCAGAGCGACCATCAGGACGGGGACGACGCGCCCCCGCACATCGACATCAGCGCCTGAGGAGCACGTGCGGCGGGCAGCGCGCCGCAGGCGTCGTGCAGCTCCACCCGATCGTTTCCCGGCACCCGTTGCGGGGCAGGATCAGCGTCGGGCGCCGCGAAATGAGAAATCGGCGGCGGCGCTCAAGTTGTGAGCCACGCTGCCGAATAACACCAGAGAAAGCCGCCATGGAGGCGGCTGGGCAGTCACAAATCACCAGCCATCAAGGAGATCGGCATGGCCCTATACGTCAATACCAATACTGAGGCGATTATCGCCCAGAACAACCTCACCAATACGACGAACTCGCTGAACACAGCGATGACCCAGCTGTCCTCGGGTCTTCGTATCAACACCGCGGCGGACAACGCTGCGGGTTACGCGATTTCGGCGGACCTCACGGCGCAGGTCAACGGCCTCAACCAGTCGACCAACAACGCGCAGGACGCCACCTCACTGGTTCAGACCGCCGACGGCGCGCTGAACGACGTGCAGATGATGCTCCAGCGCATCCGTGAGCTTGCGGTGCAGTACAACGGCGGCACCCTCTCCTCGACGGACCAGAACGCGATCATCTCCGAGGTGACGCAGCTGGTCTGCCAGATCGAGCAGATCGGTACGCAGGCGCAGTTCAACGGCATCTCCCTGTTCACCACGTCCGGCTACGCGACCAGCGCGATCCAGACGCAGGGCGGCATCAACTACACGCTGCTGACCTTCCAGGTCGGCGCCAACGATGGTGAGACGATCAGCGTCTCGCTGGTGCAGCTGACCGGCGGTGCCGGCCTGCTGAACGACATCGAGAAGCTGACGGCAGGTTCGGGCGGGTTCACGCTCGGCAACGTCGGAACGACGGGTCTCGGCGCGCTGTCGCTGATCTCGAGCATGATCGACCAGGTCTCGTCGCTGGCGGCGGACTTCGGCGCGATCCAGAACCGACTGACGTACACGCTGAACAACCTCTCGACGTACTCGGAGAACCTCACGGCCGCGCAGTCGACGATCACCAACGTCGACATGGCAGCCGCGATGACGCAGTTCACCAAGGACCAGATCCTGCAGCAGGCCGGCATCTCGATGCTCTCGCAGGCGGAACAGAATCCGCAGGCGATCCTCAAGCTGCTCGGCGCGTAGTTCCTTCGCCTGATCCGGGCGGCGCTGCGGCGCCGCCCGGATCGGCGTGCCTCCCGGGCGACCGGCTCGAGCCCCCAGCGGTCCGCCGGCCACCGAGCCTCCGCCCCACTGTGACGCCCGCAGCGGCGACGCTGATCAAGCCGCCTGTGCCGTTACTAAAGTCCGGCCCATGCAGGAGCACCCAAGGGTCACGCTGGGCATCGCCACGTACAACCGCGACGCCTACCTGGCCGAGGCCATCGAGAGCTGTCTGGCGCAGGACTATCCGGCGCTCGAGGTGCTGATCGTGCTCGACGGCAGCGACAACCCCCGCGTCGATCAGGTTGTCCAGCGGTACGCCGCCGACCCTCGCCTGCGGCATGTGCGCCACGAGCGCAACCGCGGGATCGCCGCCGCCTACAGCACGCTGATCAGCGAGGGGCGCGGCGAGCTGATTGCGATGCTCGGCGACGACGACGTCTGCCTGCCGGACAGGATCGCTCGCCAGGTCGCGATCTTCGACAGCCATCCGGAGACCGGCGTGGTGCACGGCGACGCGATCGTGATCGACGCGACCGGGCGGGTCAGCGGCGAGTGGAAGAGCGCGGACTTCACGCCCAATGAGCTGGTCCGCAGCTTCTACCGCGCCCACAACTACCTGATCGATCCCTCGCGCATGGTCCACCGCCGCGTGTATGAGCGGGTCGGCGGCTACGACTCGCGCTACACGGTCGCCCAGGACTTCGACTTCTGGCTGCGCGCGGCGCGCCACTTCCGCTTCCGGCACACCCCCGGCGGGCCGCTGGTCAAGGTCCGCCGCCACGCCGAGAATGAATCCGGCGCCTCCAGGCGTGACACAGAGGTGGCAGACGTCAGCCGGGCGCTGGAGTCCGCGCTGGAGCTCTACCCGTTGCGTGAGCTGGTGCCGGAGCTGGACTGGCCGGTGCTGGAGCCGGCTGCCGCGGAGCGGGCCGCGCTCGAGCGCCTAGCCGGCATGGTGCAGCGGCGTGCGCTGCCGCTGCCCGAGCTGGCAGACACCCTGCGGGAGCGGGCTGCGGCGATCCCGGTTCCCGCCCCGGCGCCACGCAACGGCCGGCGCCTGCTGATGACGATGTTCGGCTGGAACGACAGCGGCGGCGGGACGATCCTGCCACGGCTGGTGGCCAAGGAGCTCGTGCGCCGCGGCTGGGAGGTGAGCGTGTTTCACGCCGCCGTCGGCAGGCTCGAGGGCGAGCCGCCCTACAGCCGGCGCGAGTGGAGCGAGGACGGGGTCCGCCTGGTCGGCATGTTCAACCGCCCGAGTGAGCTCTTTGAGATCGGCAACCCGGCCCGGGATCTGGACGATCCGGTGATGCGCGCGGCGTTCGCGCGAGAGCTCGAGGAGTTCAAGCCGGACACCGTGCACTTCCACAACCTCCACAACCTCAGCTCGGCGCTGATCGACGAGGCGCACGTGCGCGGTATGGCGTCGTACTTCACCACCCACAACTACTGGCTGATCTGCCAGCGGGCGTACCTGATGGACGGCTCCGGCGAGATGTGTCCCGGGCCTGGCGACGGGGCACGCTGCGCGGCCTGCGTCGGCAGCGCCGACACGCGACGCCATCAACGCCGCCTCGGGGAGCTGCGCGCCCGCGTGAACGGGGAGATAACCCAGGTCTTCGCGGTCTCGCAGTCTGTGCGCAGCACGCTGATCGCGAGCGGCTACGACCCGTCGGCGGTCAGCGTGGTACGGCAGGCGATGCCGGTTGAGCGAGAGCTCTGGGAGCGGGTCGGCCGAGAGCGCGCCCCTGGGCGCCGCGGGACGCGGCTGACCGCCGCCTTCCTCGGCTCCGCCTACCCGCACAAGGGCCCGCAGCTGCTGGTCCAGGCGGCGCAGATGACCGCGGCGCAGGTGCAGGTCAGGATCATCGGGGAGGTGCCCGCCGGCTTCGCGCAGCAGTTGCGGGAGCTCGACCGGCGCGGCGTCGTGGACTTCAGCGGCAGCTACGGCGCGGCCGAGCTCGACCAGCTGCTCAGGGACGTGGACCTGGCGGTGCTGCCGTCGCGCTGGTGGGACTGCGCGCCGCTCTCGGCGACCGAGGCTCGCGCCGCGCGCCTGCCGCTCGTCGTGCCACGCCTCGGCGGCCTGCCGGAGGTGATCCGTGACGGCGTCGACGGGCTCAGCTTCACGGCCCTGGACGCCGCCGACCTGGCCCGCGTGCTGGACAGGCTGGCGCAGGAGGATGGCCTGCTGGAGCGCCTGCAGGCCGCGATCGAGCCACCCGCGGACTTCGCTGAGCACGTCGATGAGCTGGAGGCGTGGTACCGCGGCGAGCGCCATCCGAGCACCGCCGAGCCGCCCCAGGCGACTAACGTCGAGGTCCGCTGGAAGGGCGACCACGGCCTGCCGACGAGCCTCTCGATCATCAACGACGAGGTCAGCAGGCGGCTGCCGGGACCGCTGCAGCGGGTGACGCGCGACGGGCAGGCGCTAGATCCGCCGCTCTCCCACGCCGCCGACGTGGAGATCCGCCACGAGTGGCCCCCGGACCTCAGCGTTCCGCCAGCCGGGCGGCTGGCGGCGATCGTGCCGTGGGAGTTCGGGGCGATCCCGCAAGATTGGGTGCGCGAGATCCGCGCCAACGTCGACGAGCTCTGGGTCCCCAGTGAGTTCGTGCGCCGCATGTACCTGGAGGCCGGGGTCGCGGAGGAGCTCGTGCACGTGATCCCCAACGGTGTTGACCTCGACACCTTCAGGCCTGCGCCCGCTGGCGCAGGCCCCACTCACAACGGACCGGTGCGCTTCCTCTACGTGGGTGGGATCACGGCCCGCAAGGGCCCTGACCTGCTGATCGCGGCGTGGGACGAGGCCTTCTCCGGGCGCGATGACGTGCTGCTGGTGATCAAGGCGGCGCTGGCCGGCGGCGCCTACGGTGGGCCGAGCGAGCCGCTGCGCAGGCGTGCCGCCGCCCCGGGACTGCCGCGCGTGCAGCTGATCGAGGATGACCTCGACAGCGCGGCGCTGGCTGAGCTCTACCGCTCGTGCGACGTGTTCGTGCTGCCCTACCGCGGTGAGGGCTTCGCGATGCCGGTGCTGGAGGCGATGGCCAGCGGGCTGCCGGTGATCGTCACCGGGGGCGGGCCCACCGACGAGTTCTGCCCGCCGGAGGCCGGCTGGCGCATCCGCGCTGAGCGCCGGGAGATGGATGAGGAGCGCATCGGGCACCTCGCCACCGTCGGCAGGCCGTGGCTGCTCGAGCCCGACCGCTCGCACCTGGTCGAGCTGCTGCGCCTGGTGGCAGCTGAGCGCGAGCAGCGTGAGCGCCGCGGCCGTGAGGCGCGGCTCGCTGCGCAGCGCCTCTCATGGGAGACCGTGGCGCAGCTCTACAGCGCCCGCATCACTGAGCTCGCGGGCCGCCCGACGCGCGCCGCCGACCGCCCGCAGCAGGTCGGGCTGCAGGAGCGCGAGTATCGCCTGAAGCTGCTGGCCGCACCGGTGTGGCGCGGTGAGGACCAGCTGCCGCAGCTGCTGTCCGCCTGGGCCGAGCAGACCACCCCGCGGTCCAGCGCCTGCCTGTACCTGCTGGCCGACGCCCACGCCGCCGGCTCAGCGGAGCAGATCGAGGCCCACGTGCTGCGCGCGGCCCGCCGGGCGGGTGTCGACCTCGACGCCTGCGCGGACGTCGATGTCCTGATCCAGCCGCTGGACGCCAACCGCGACCGCCGGCTGCACGCCGGGGCCAGCGCCTACCTCACGCTGCGCCCGGGTGACGATCCCCAGGCCCGGCTGGCGCTGGCCGCCGGCAGGCCGGTGCTCAGCGCGCAGGACCCGCAGCTGGGTGAGCTGCTGCGCGGCTCAGCCGCGGAGGCGGAGCGAAGCTGATGGAACTCGCTGCTCAGCGACACGGGTCCGGCGCGATCGAGGCCTCGATCGTGATCGTCACCTACGGCAAGTGGCCGGTGACCGAGCGCTGCCTGCGCTCGCTGGAGCAGGCTCTGGGGGAGCGGCTCGGCAGCACCTGGGAGATCATCGTCGTGGACAACGGCTCCCCGGATGAGACACCGGCGCGCCTCACCGAGTGGGCCGACCGGATCCACGTTGAGCTGCTGGCGCAGAACCGCAACTTCGCCGGGGGCTGCAACCGCGGAGCGGAGCTGGCCCGCGGCGAGGCGATCGTCTTCCTCAACAACGACACCGAGGTGAGCGAGGGGGCCCTCGAGCTGCTTGTCGAGCAGTTGCACGAGCCCGCCGTGGCCGCCGCCGGCTGCCGGCTGCTGTTCCCCAACGGGACCGTCCAGCACTGCGGCGTGGCGTTCATTCGCGGTCGCGCACTGGACGGCGCGGCGATGCCGCAGCACATCCTCCATCACCAGGACGGTGGCCTGGCCGCGACCATGGCCACCTTCGAGACCGACGCGGTGACCGCCGCCTGCATCGCGGTGCGCGCCGAGGCCTTTCGGGCAGTCGGCGGCTTTGACGAGCAGTTCGTCAACGGTCTGGAGGACATCGACCTCTGCCTCAAGCTGCGGATCGCCGGCCACAAGATCGTGTACCGCGGAGACATCACGATCATCCATCACGAGGGCGCCAGCCGTGGGCAGGGTCAGGAGCTCTTCAACACCGAGGCGAAGTTCGCGCTCATGCGCCACAACGACGAGCACTTCAACGGCCGTTGGGGAGCTCAGGTCGGGCAGGACGATGAGCTGGCAGAACAGGTCTGGGGGGCGCGCCTGCGCGACCAGCCCCCGGCACGCGGCGAGGTGCCGATCGCCGAGGTGGCGCTGGTCGGCCAGGTCAGCGGGATCGGCCCCGCGGCCGACGAGGTCAGGGCGCTGCTGATCGCGCTGACCAGCATCAAGCTGGTCCCGTGCATCTACCAGTTCCCACAGCCGACGGTCGTCGCACCGCTGCCGGAGGTGCTGGCCGCGCTGATCGACGTCTCGCACCGGATCGCAGCGCGCCCCGACGTCCGCGGGATCTACGTCCCGGCGGGCCCGAGCGACGAGTTCCACATCCCCGGCCGCAGACTTGGCTTCGACAGCAGGGCGACGCTGCGGCTGGGATGGTCTCGCACCGCCGTGGATCTGAGCCAGGTCAGGCAGGTGCTGTGCGCATCACAGGCTGTCGCCCGGCAACTGCTCGGCGACGGCCTGCCAGCGTCGCGCGTGAACGTGATGCCACCGCTGATCCCCACGCGTGAGGCCGGTGCGGGCGGCGCCGGTCTGCTGGTGAACCTGCCGGTCCACGAGCCCGCGCTGAGCGCCGCGATCCTCGACTCGCTGCGCCGGCTGCCCGCCTCGCTGCCGATCCGGCTGCTGCCCAGCGTGTACCGGCGCGAGCTCCCCGCCATGCTCGCCGCGGAGCTGCCGCGCGCTGAGCTGCTGCCCCCCTGTGCAATCGAGGATCGTTACGCGGAACTCGCCCAGGAGGCCGACGCGGTGCTCTGCGCCGACCCGGCCGACGTGTTCGAGCGGCGGGCGCTGGTGGCGGCGGGTGTCGGCAGCAGGCCGCTCAGCCTGCTGCCCGATGGACCTGTGGCCGACGTGCTGGGCGCTGACTTCCTGACGGACACCGCCGGCCTGCCCGACGCGCTGCGGGCGGCGCTCGAGCTCCCCCGCGCAGGCGCCGCGCTGATGCAGCGCGTCGCCTGCGCCTGCGACCCGCACCAGATCAGCAAGTTCCTCTGACCGGCATCACCACCCAGGATCAACGGCGCAAGAAACGGAAACCATGCTCAGGATCGCGACCACCGACACTCAGAGCCAGCCGCCCGGCCCCGGTCGCGCAACGGTCCTCTACGGCACCGCCTTCGACGGCTGGGACCTCCCGCCGCTGCAGGGCAACAGCGACCGCCAGTGGATCCATGGCGGGGAGCGGGCGCTGATCGAGCTGGCCGCCGGGCTGGCGTCGCTGGGGCTCGCGGTTGACATCCGCGGTGAGATTCCCGAGCGGGAGATCGCCAAGATCGAGCAGGCCGTGGGCGTACGCATCGGCCGCCCCGAGACCCGGCGGCTGCCCACGGCGGAGGACCTGATCGTGATGCCGGAGGGCCACGTCGACCCGCTGCTGTTTGCGCGCATGGCCTACTCACCGGCCCGCGCGGTGCTTCTGGTGCAGGGCGCGCTGGGCATGTTCGGCTGGTCGTTTGACGGCGGCCCCTCCCCCGAGCAGGAGGAGCTGGACGTGCTTGACATCAGCACCGTGGGGCGCCCGGAGCAGCTGGTTGCCGCGCGGCGCTTCGGCTTTGAGCTGTGGTCCAACGTCGCCGCTATCGCCAAGCAGGGTCAGGACCTCGGGCTGCCGATGCACTATGTCGGCAGCGGCCGTCCGCTGCCCTACCCGGAGCCCCCGGCCAAGCAGGTGGACGTGCTGGTGCTGGGCAACAACCGCTGGGGCTCACTGGCCAGGCAGGTGCTCAGCGAGCTGCCGGAGGGGGTCACCTCGCTGGTGCTGCCGCAGGTCAGCCAGGCGGAGGTGCTGGCGGCGATGGGCATCGCCCGGGTGCTGATCCACCCGTCGCGCTTCGAGGGGCGCTCGCGGATCGTCGAGGAGGCGCGGGCGATGCGCACGGTCCCGCTGGTGCTCGCGAGCAACACGCTCGGTGAGGGTTACGGCGAGCAGTTCGGCTCGGTGGTCGTGGATCACGTCGCGCAGATGGCGCCGGCCATCGTCGAGCTCCTGGCCGACCCGGAGAGGCTGGACCGGCTCGCTGAGAACGGCCACCGCACCGCGCGTGAGGTCGGCGCGTGGCCCGCCTACCAGGAGCGGCTGCGAGCGGCGCTGGACAACCCCGACCGGGAGGTCGCCGAGGGCGCTCCGTGGCGCGCGCAGCTGGGCCGTCGCTTCCACGACGTCGTGCGCCTGCTGGCGATCCAGATGGCCGAGGCGGAACGCAAGATCTCCGCCGCCGCGGCGCAGATTCAGCGCGAGCAGCAGGCGCTGGCCCTGGAGCGCGCGGCGCTCGAGCGCCAGCGCGCGGGGTTCTGAGCTGAGCTTCGAGCGCCGCGTGACGGCTCCCGAAGCTCAGCCCTGAGCGCCCGCCTCCACCAGGAAGCGCTCGTACTCCCTGATGTAGTCGTCGGGGTCGTAGGGGTCGGAGGTGAGCACCAGCAGCACGGAGCTCGACTCATACCAGAGCTGGCTGGACCAGACCATCGGCGGCACGTGAACCCCCAGCGCGGGGCTGTCGAGCACCACCTCAGTGCGATGCTCGCCGTCATCGAGCGCGACCGCCACGGTGCCCGCCACGCAGATCAGGAACTGATGGCAGCGGCGGTGGGCGTGCTCACCGCGCAGCTCACGGGTGGGCACGTCGTAGACCACGAACCAGCGCCTGACCTCGAACGGGACATGCTCTGAGGGGATGTCCCCGGCGGTCAGGCTGCCGCGCAGATCCGAGAACTCCGCGAAGCGCGAGAGCTTGGCGCTGCGCACGCCGACCATCAGGTCGCCGGGCTCCGCCTTGGAGATCGGGACGCTCAGCAGCGAGCCCTCGGTGTCGAGGTTGCGCCTGATCTCCGCCGGGTTGCCGGCGACCACGGCGTAGGGCGGGACGGAGCGCGCCACCATCGATCCCGCCTCGACGATCGAGCCTCGCCCGACGGTGATGCCGCCGACCAGCGTGGAGCCGGCCTCGATCGTCGCGCCGGCCCGGACGACGATCGCCGCGGCCTGCTCGGAGGCCGGGGTGGCACGGCCGCCCGCGAGCGTCACGTTGGGACCGAGCGAGACGTCCGCCTCGATCACCGCCGCCGGCGCGATCCAGCTTCCGGCACCGATCACGACACGGTCTGCGAGCTGCGCGCCGGCGCCGATCACGGCTCCGGAGGCGATGCTGCAGCCCTCACCGATCACGACCCCGCGCGCGACCCGCGCAAACGCCTCAATCACGCTTCCGGAGCCGACGCTCTGCGCTTCACACAGTGACTGCGGGTGGATCTGGACTGTCGTCACGTTCGCTCCTGGGAGGGGTTCGTCAGCCGAAGGGTCGGTCATTGCGCGGCCTCGAGGCACGCCGCAATCACGCGTTCTGCGTCCGCGTCGCTGAGCTGCGGATGGATCGGCAGCGACACCTCTCGCCGTGCGATCCGCCGCGCGTTCTCGAGCGGATCACACACCTGCCCGCGACCGGAGATCGCCGGCTGCTCGGGGCAGAGCAGCGGATAGTGGCGCCCGGCGGCGATCCCACGGGCCTCCAGGCCGGCACGAAAGCGCTGCGGATCACCGCCCACGACCTCCACCGCAAAGAGGTGGTTGGCGGACGTCCCGCCGGTCGCCAGCAGCGGCTCCAGCCGCCCCGCCAGCGGCCGCAGGCCGTGCACGTAAAGCTCGGCGATCTCCCGGCGGCGCGTGACCCAGGCATCCAGACGCGGGAGCATCGCCGAGCGCAGGATCGCCGCGTGCAGCTCATCCAGGCGGCTGTTGAGGCCCTCCTCCAGATGCTCATACCTCGCCCCCTGCCCGTAGTTGCGCAGGCGCCTGGCGCGCTGCGCCAGATCCGCGTCGGCGGTCAGCAGCACTCCGCCATCCCCCATCGCACCGAGGTTCTTGGTCGGGTAGAGGCTCAGTCCCGCAGCCAGGCCCACGGTGCCGGTCGGCAGCCCTTCGCGGCGCGCGCCCGCCGACTGAGCGCAGTCCTCGATCACGGTCACGCCGCACGCGCGCTGGATCTCGGCCAGGGCCGCGGGGTCGAGCGGGTGCCCGTAGAGGTGGACGGGCATCAGGAAGCGGATGCCCGGATCCGCGCGCAGCACCGCCGCGGCCCGCTCGAGGTCAAGCGAACCGGAGCTGTCGACGTCGCACCAGACCGGCTGCGCTCCCACGCGCAGGATCGCGAGCGTGGTGGCGAACGCGGTCAGCGGCGTGGTCAGCACGCGCTCACCGGGGCCCGCGCCGGCGCAGCGCAGCGCGATCTCCAGAGCGTCCATGCCGCTCGCCACGCCGACGGCGTGGGCGACTCCCCACCAGTCGGCCAGCTCGCGCTCGAAGGCCTCGACCTCCTGGCCGAGGATCAGCCAGCCGCTGCGTCCGACCCGCTCCACCGCCGCCAGCGCATCCTCACGGATCTCCCGCCACTGGGCGCTGAAATCGTTGGCCATCACGCGCTCGCTCACAGCCCACCGCCGGCCGGTGGCTGGACGTGGGGCGGGTACGGCGGGCTTCCAGCCGCTGCCTGGCGTGGCGCTGGCTTCATTGCTGTGGCGGTCTGATCAAGTTGGCAAGGCCCGATGGCTGCGGGGCGCGCTGGAGCGGTGTCCGCCGCGCGCACAGCATCGCACAGGCCGTTGACAGCACCGGCAGGGACCGCGCCCCGCGGACGAAGACGGCCGGGACCTCCGCCATAATCGCGCGGATGGCGCAAACCAGCCCAAGCCTCTCGGTGATGGTCCCGGCCTATGGGCGCACGCGCCAGCTCGAGGCGATGCTGAGAGCGTTCGCACAGGAGCCCGCGGTGGCCGACGGCAGCGTGGCGCTGGTCGTCTCCGACGATGTCTGCCCGGAGCACTCGGGTGAGATCGTCCAGCAGCTGCAGCAAGAGATGCCCTGGCTGGATCTGCAGCTGCACGTCCAGCAGACGAACCTCGGCATGACCGGGAACATCCGCTGGCTGCATGAGCACGCGCAGACCGACTACGTCTGGATGTTCGGCAACGACGACCGCCCGCTGCCGGGTGCCGTAGGTCATGTGCTGGCGGCGCTCAGCGCCTTTGAGCCGGTGCTCCTGCACCTTCCGCACAACCACCGCAACTCCCGTGAGGCCGATTGGGGCAAGTCGAAGATGCCCGCCTCCACGCAGGTGTTCCCCTCCAGCCGCGAGCTGCTCTTTGAGTACGGGTTCTGGCTCTCCCTGGTGTCGGCCACGGTGGTGCGGCGTGAGGCCGTCCAGCGCGCGATCGCCGACGCGCCGACCGACAACGACTGGGCCTCCTACATCTGGTACACGGTGGCCGGCCGTGAGGGCCGTTGCGTGGTGCTCCCGCAGCGGCTGCTGGAGAACGGCTTCGCCGAGATCACCTGGGTCGACCGCCAGCAGGCGATCTATACGACCGAGGCTGTGGACAGCTTCGATGCCGGGTTTGCGCTGGTGCTCAGCGAGCTGGAGTTCGGCCGCCTCCTCGACAACCGCTACGACAACATCGGCACGGACTTCTGGAGTCCCGAGCTGATCGCGCCGCTGCGCGACGCGCTCGCCAGGTTCCCGTCGAGCCGCCACATGCGCCGGCGCCTGGCGGAGCTCGCGCGCCGGGCCGCCGACGCGGAGGCGCTGGCGATAGTCGAGCGTTCGGCGGTCAGCTCCGAGGATGACCGGATCGCCGCGAAGCTGGTGGAGGACGCGGAGCACAAGTTCGCCGCCGGGGACCTGGCGGCAGCGCTGCAGAGCGCGCTCACAGCGACGGTCCTGCACCCGACCAGCATCGTCGCCTGGTGTGACGCCGGGGTGATCAGCGACGCGATGGGTGACATGGACGCGGCCGGATACTTCGACCAGGCTCTGCGCACGGCCCCGGGCAACATCGACGCGCTGCTGAACCGCGCCTCCTGGTCACTGAAGCACGGCCTCAACGGCAAGGTCCTGCAGGACGCGCGTGCGGTGCTCGAGCAGGCTCCCCAGTCCGCCGACGCGCTGGCGCTGACCGAGGCCGTGGCAGCGCGCGTGGCGGCGCGCGGCGCCGAGCACGCCGCGGGGGTCCAGTGAGCGGTAGCTCCCGCAACCGGGTCCTGGGCCGAGCTTCGGCAGGGACGGAGCGCTGCAGATGAGCCCGCTGCGCATCGACCCGCAGCCCAACCCTGCCTCCAACCTGCCGGCCGTCGCCGCGATGCACCCGGAGGCGCCGGACTTTGACGCTGAGTTCTTCCGCTACCACTCGGCGGTCTCGCAGTTCACGATGAGCTCGATCGAGCGCTCATACGCCGTCTGGAAGTGCACCCAGTACGTGGCCCAGCGCCGCATCCCCGGAGCGCTCGTGCAGGCGGGCATCTGGCGTGGAGGGGCCCCGATGCTCTCGGCGCTCGCGCTGATGAAGCACGGTGACACGGACCGCAACATCTACCTGTTCGACACGTTCGAGGGCATGCCCCCGCCCGCAGAGCAGGACTTCGAGGCACGCACCGGCGTGCGCGCGGCAACGCACCCGGACTATGTCGAGCGCAACCGTGAGAGCCATCTCTTCGCCTACGCGACGCGGGCTGAGGTCGAGCGCAACATGACCGCCACCGGCTACCCGCCTGAGCATGTCCACTACATCCAGGGGGTGGTCGAGGAGACGGTCCCCGGCGCCGCCCCCACGCAGATCGCCTACCTGCAGCTGGACACCAACTGGTATCGCTCGACGCTGCACAATCTCAAGCATCTCTGGGAGCGGATCGCTCCCGGCGGCGTGCTCTTCATCGAGGACTACGGCTACTGGGCCGGCGCGCGACAGGCCACCGACGAGTTCTTCAGCGGCCGTGACGACGCGCCGCTTCTGACCCGCGTGGACCGCACCGGACGCGTCGCGATCAAGGTCTGAGCGCCTCTGGCGCGCGCACCCGCGCCGGGATCATCGCCGCTCCCGCGGGCATCGTCCCGGCGCGCACGCACGCCCGGCTCAGCCGGCGCCGCCGGCATCGACCGGCGCGCGGGCACGGGACAGCGCCCGGCACGCCCGGACCGACGCGGCGGCCCCGCTCAGCTGACGATCGTGGCGGCGGCGCCGCCGGTGACCTGCGAGTAGAGCGATCCGAGGTTCGGGTAGCCGCCTGAGGACCAGCCGGACTGCTGCAGCGCGGCAATCTGCTGTGCCGCCGGCTGGCCCGCGGACTGCAGGATCGCCTGGACACCGGGGCTGGCCGTCCCGTAGCCCTGCACCGAGCTCTGCCCCTGCATCCAGGCTGCTGTCGCGTTGGCCGCTGCCACCGGGTCCGACCAGATGGGGTCGCTGGCACCGTAGGTGCCGGAGTTGGTGTAGCCGACGTTCAGCCAGTCATTGTTGTTGGCCGCCTGCCGCGACTGGGCGGCGCTGCCCGACTCCTCGGCCAGCAGCCATGAGGTGATCACCCCGGGGTCAAGCCCTGTGTCGGCCGCCAGCGTCGAGGCGAACTGCTGCTGGCCGCTGGTCAGCAGCGTGCTGGCGGAGCTCGGCAGCCTCACGGCGCCAGTTGAGCCCGCCGGCAGCAGCGCGCTCAACGCGCTCAGCGAACTCTGTGTGTTGCTGGGCGAACCGAGCAGGCTGCTGCCCAGCGAGCCGAAGCCTGCGGCACCGGTGCTGGTGCCGGTGCCCTGGGCCTGCGCAAGCGCGTTAGAGAAGCTGCCTGCGCCGACCGCGGAGCTGCTCGATGACGAGCCCGTGGAGGCGCTGGGCAGCGTCGTCGCGAGCCCTGAGGAGCTCGGCGCGCTGCCGTCCAGCTGACCTATCTGCGACTCGATCTGGGAGATCCGGGTCAGCACATCTGAGATTGTCGAAATGCTCATCGGTTCGCTTTCGCTGCGGCTGACGCGTCCCGCGCGTCATCACCTGCGCGAAGAGTACCTGGAGGCTCCCCGGACTCATTTTTCTCACTCCCAACGGTGCCTGCCGGCGCGCAGCGCGCGCAGCTCCGCAACGTCCTCAGCTTCCCCGCGGGGGCTCCGCGCCCGCTCTGCGCCGGCGCCCGGCAGCAGCCTCACCGGCTGCTGACGCTGAACAGTGCCGCCCGCCCCGTCGGGCTCGATCCGGACGACCCGCGCCTGCGCACGCGAGCTCACGCACTCAGCCAGCCGGGTTCCGTGGAAGACCAGGGCGGCGCCGTCGTCCGCCGCGTAGCCGGCGGGCAGCAGCCCGGTGGCTATCGCCCGCTCAAAGACCGGCAGGCGCTCCGCCTCCCCGTCGAGGTGCACCGAGAGGCTGCCGGCCAGCAGCCCGATCCCGTGGACCACCTCCGGGGCGCCGCCGCTCATGCTGACCCCGCCCTCAAACCAGCACATCGCCCCGGCGCTCAGCCCGGCCAGCACGATTCCCCGCTCCCAGGCGGTGCGCATCGCCTCATCGATCCCGTGCTCGCGCCAGATCGCGAGCATGTTGCGCATCGAGCCACCGCCGATGTAGAGCGCATCCTGGGCGAGGATGTGGGCCACCGGGTCAACGCGATCACGGCCGAGGTGAAAGAGCGAGAGCACGCTGGGCTCGCACGGCCAGGCCCCGAAACGCTCGTGGAAGCGCGTGACCTGCTCCCGCGGGTCACCGCTGGCGGTCGGCAGGAAGCAGACGCGCGGCAGCGCCCGGCCGGTCAGCGACAGCACCAGCCGATCAAGCGCGTCGCTCTGGTCGTGCTCGGGCATCGTGAAGCCGCCACCGCCCATCGCCAGGATCCGCCGAGGTTCAGGGGGCGGCGGCCCGCTGGCCGCCGCCCCCGTCGCAGCATGGCCGTGGCTCACGCCGCCACGGCCTCCCCCGCTCTGTCGCCGGCCGCCCGCGCGCCCAGGTAGCGGACCGGCAGCTCATGCTCGACGGCGTTGCCCTCAGCGTCGGTGGCGACGTGCGCGGCGCGCGCGCCGCGTCGTGAGGCGACCACCTCCGCAAGCTCGGTGCCGACGAAGTGCAGTGCGGCCGAGTCCCCGGCGCCGTAGCCGGGCGCGAGACCCTGCGCCACCGCCGCCCGGAAGTCCTCGCGCCGGCCGGGTTCCTCGTGGTAGTGCACGGCGCAGCTGCAGGGCAGCAGCCCGAGCGCGGGCAGCACCCGCGCGGGTCCCTCGTGAAACCCGCTGAGCGCGCTCGCAAACCAGCACAGCGCGCCCGCCGACCCGCCGCACAGCACCACCCCCGCCTCCCAGGCCTCGCGCAGCGCCTCATCGATCCCGTGCGCACGCCAGGTGCCCAGCAGCGAGACGAGGCTGCCGCCGCCCACGTAGATCAGGTCCTGCGCCAGCAGGTGGGCGCGCGGGTCACCGACCCCCGTCTCCCGCCGGAACAGCGAGATGTGCGACGGCTCGCAGGCGCTCGACGGAAAGGCGCGGTAGAAGCGCACGACGTAATGGTCGGCGTCGCCGGAGGCGGTCGGCAGGAAGCAGACGCGCGGGCGTGAGGCCCCGGTCAGCTCGAGCACGAAGTCATCCAGCAGCGTGTTGCCCCACTCCATCGAGAACCCGCCGCCACCGAAGGCGACTATCTGCCGGGGCCGAAGATCCATGACGCCGCAAAGGTAAGGCCGGCGCCCACCCGCGGTCTTTGGCCCCATGTCCAGAAAACGGGGCCGCTGAGCGTCACATCAGTCGGCGTCGCCGTGGGCGTGCTCGAACTCGCTGAAGAGCCCGGTCACCACGAACGCGGTCTGCTCCGCGATGTCCACGGTGTTGTCACCGATGCGTTCCAGGCAGCGCGCCACCAGCACCATGAACATCGCCCACTCGCGCAGCTCCGCATCCTCGCCGATGTCCACGGCACGCTGGAAGATCTCGCGGTTGAGGCGGTTGACCTCGCGGTCCTGGCGCACCAGATCCCGCGCCAGCGAGACGTGCCGGGTGCGGAACGCCTCCTTGGACTGCAGCACCTGCTGGCGCGCCGAGATCCCCATCTTCTCGATCGCCTCGACTATCACGACGTCCTTGGGCTGCTCATATCCGGAAAGCGGCACCAGCTTGGCCATGTTCGCGCACTGATCGCCCATCCGCTCGATGCAGCGGATGATGTGCAGCAGCGCCGCCAGCAGCCGCAGGTCATCAGCGGTCGGCGGGTGGCGCCCGAGCAGTGAGAGCGCTCCCTGATGGACCTCCAGGTAGCGGCCGTCGATCTGATCGTCATCGGCCGCGACCATCCCCGCCAGCTCCACGTCCTGGTAGTTGAGCGCCTCCAGCGCCCGGTCCAGCTGGGACACGACGAGGTCCAGGCCGCCCATCGCCTGCTCCTCGAGTCTGATCAGGTCGTCACGGAAGCGGCTGCGTGCCTCTGCGCTCGCACGGTCACGCGGCTCCCCGTCGGTCGTTGCCATACGAGCGTGCTGCTCCTTGGTTGGGGTTCAGCGACCCATCATGCCACCGGCTGCTTGCGCTGTGGCGCCAGCCGGTAACCAAAGCCGAAGTGGGTGTGGATGAAGGCCCACTCCGGCATCACGCTGCCCAGCTTCACCCGCAGCTTGCGCACGTAAACGTCCACCGAACGGTCCCCGGGGCGCATCGCCCGTGCCCAGACCAGCTCAAAGAGCTCCTCCCGGGAGACGATCCTGTCGGCGCGGCGGGCCAGTTCGGTGAGCATGTGCAGCTCACGGATGGACAGCGTCAGCGCGCGGCCGTCGGCGCGCGCCAGGTGCTCGTCCGGGGTGATCTCGAGCGGTCCCACGGACAGCACCTCTCGGATCTCTGCGGACGTCGCGGTCATGCCCGCATACTCGGTTGCGCAGCGGCCCAGCGCGTTACCGAGGCGTGAAAGCCCTGTTACCAGCTTGTGACCGGCGCGCAACGCCGCGGCGCCAACCGGGTTTACACGCTGATTTTCAGGCGATCAGAGCCTGGGTGAGCCCGGCATCGAGCTCCAGCGCAGCTGGCTCATCCTCCAGGCCGTGCGCTGACTCGCCGCCGTCGAGCTCCGGCGCAAAGCGGTAGCCGACCCCGAAGTGCGTGTGGATGTAGTTCCACGCGGGCGAGGCGGTCCGCAGCTTCTGGCGCAGCTTGCGCACGAACACGTCGACCGACCGGTCTCCGTGAGCCATCGCATAGCCCCACACCCGCTCGTAGATCTCCTCGCGCCGCAGCACACGGTCCGATTGAGAGAGCAGGTTCAGGATCTCAAACTCCCTGGCCGTCAGCTCGAGGCTCGCCTCACGCGCGTAGGCCTGATAGAGGTCAGGTCTGATCGTGATCTCGCCAACCGTGGTGGAATCCTCGATCTGCGGCATCTCGTTGCGGCGGTGACGGCGGATCGCGGCCTCGATCACGCAGATCAGCTCCTCCGCGTGGCAGGGCTTGGTCATCCACGCGTCGGCGCCGAGGCGCAGGCCACGCACCCGCTGAGCGACCGAGGACGGTCCGGTGCAGACGATCACCGCCAGCCCCGGGAGCCGTGCGCAGACACGCTCCAGGTACTCCCAGCTGCCCGGCCCCAGGACCGCGAGGTCAAGCACCAGCGCGTTCAGCCGCATGCCCACCAGCGCGTCGACGGTGACCGCGCTGGAGAGCGCGCGCAGCTCCCAGCCAAGCGCCTCCAGCCGATTTGACAGGACCTGCATGAACCCCGGATCCCGGTCCACAACGGCAAGCCTGAGCCGGTTGTGGGCCCGCTGTGCTGACGCTCCTGCAGCGATCCCGCTGAGCGCGTCGCTCACACCTGACGACATGAGAGCAGCATAAAGCACACGCGCAGCGGGCCGTGCATCCGCCGGACCCCGGTTCACAGCTTCTTTACACGCAAACTGCACTCAAATTCGCCCACCGCTTCTGAAGCGACTCTTACGGAGAGCCGATATTGTCGCCGCTTAATGGCTTCACGTAAGGAACAGAAGGAGCAGGCCCGCGCCGCGCGGCTTGCCCAGGAACAGCAGGCAGCAGAGCAGGCGCAGCGCACCCGGCGCCTGCAGATCTTCGGCGGCGTGATTGCTCTCGCGGTGGTCGTGATCGTCGCCGCAATCGCGATCTCCAGCGGTGGCAGCACGCACAAGGGGCAGTCCGCAGTCGCCAAGGCTGCGGTTGCGCACGTGAACAGCCTGCTCGCGGGGATCCCGCAGTCCGGGAACACCCTAGGAAAGCCCAACGCTCCGATCACCATCACTGAGTACGGTGACCTCGAGTGCTCGATCTGCGACGAGCTGGCCACGCCCGCCAGCTTCACCAACCCCGAGTCACAGCAGGGCACGGGCTGGGAGGACAAGCTGATCACTGAGTACGTCCGCACCGGCAAGGCGAAGCTGGTCTTCAGGTCAATGGAGACGGCATCAAGCAGCAACCCGGACGCCAACGCCTTCACCCAGCAGCAGGTGGCCGCCGAGGCCGCGGGTCTGCAGGGCAAGGAATGGAACTTCATCGAGCTGATGTACAACCAGCAGGGCGCCGAGGGCACCAACTACGTAAGCGAGAGCTATCTGCAGGGCCTGGCGAAGGAGATTCCGGGGCTGAACTTCAAGCAGTGGATGGCCGACCGCAAGCTCGCCCGGCTCAAGAACCAGCTGTCCGTCGACAACGCCGCCGGCGTGGCCGCGGGCCAGAGTTCTCCCAACGGAGCCGGCACGCCCACGATCGTGATCAAGGGGCCACTCGGCCAGTCCGCCCCGATCGTTGGCCTGCCTAATGGCTACGGGGCTTACGTCTCAGCGATCAATCGCGTCGGCTAGCGTCGAGAGATGGCGGCTGAGAGCGCACACGAGCGCGCCGGGCTGCACCGGCCGACCAGGCGCACAAACGTCAGCGGCCTGACCAGGGCGATCCTCGTGATCGCTCTGGTTGGCCTGCTCGAGTCGATCTACTTGACATACATCCATTACCACGGGATCTCAGCGCTCCCCTGCTTTGGTGCGCACGGCGGCCAGTCGAGCTGCGCGCTGGTCCAGACCTCGGTCTACTCCAAGCTCGCCGGCATCCCCGTCGCGCTGCTCGGGCTGATCGGCTACGTGACGATCCTCGCCACGCTCTTCATCAGGGGTGAGCTCGGGCGCGCCGCCGCCTTCGGCGTGGCGCTGACCGGCTTCGGTTTCAGCGCCTACCTCACCTACCGTGAGATCTTCACCCTCAAGGAGATCTGCGAGTGGTGCGTGGGCAGCGCGCTGATGATGACGGCGCTCACGATCCTCACCGCGATCCGTTACCTGCGCGCCGGCAGTTGAGGCGCACGCCTCGCCCACACGCGCCGGCGTGAGCGACCCGGGCCGGCGCCGACGCCCGGCGTTCACCGATTCTTCACCGGCAGTTACCCGGCTCGTCACGCGCCGACGCGCCCGCACGCCGAAACTTGCGCAATGCCAAGTTTTGAGCTGCTCTGCGTGAGCTCCCTGCCGGCCGCGGAGCTGGAGGTGGTGCGTGAGGCGGGGAGCATCGCGGAGCGCCGCGACCAGCGCCTCACGCTCACCCTGCTCAGCGCCCCGGCGCCCGCCGAACGGCTGCGTCGCGCGGGGCTGCTGCTGTGCCTCAGCAGCGACCCGCAGGCACCAGCGACCGTCGCGCACGCACACGCGCTGGGCGTGCCCGTGATCCTGGTGGACGACGGCGGTGAGCCCGGCGCGGTCAGGCACGGAAGCACCGGCATCATCTGCCCTGCCGCGCCAGTCCCGCTCGCCGACGCGATCAGCTGGCTCACGCGGCGCACGGCGATCCGTGAGCGGCTGCGGGCCGGCGGCCTGCTGGCCGCCGGTGAGCGGCTCGCCCAGCCCGCCTGAGGCTCCGTCAAAGCACGCAGTTTGCGCGGTCCGCGGCCGCTGAGCGCGCGAGGCGTCCGCCGTCCGGCGGATCATCCTCTGCATGAGCTGGAGGAGCACGCGTGTGGCCGCGCGCAGCGGCGCGCAGCCACGTCACGTGGGGGTCATTGACCTCGGCTCCAACTCCTGGCGGCTGGTGGTCTTCAGCTATGAGCCGGACCCCTCAGCACCCTGGTGGAAGCACACCGACGAGCTCTACGAGGATGTTCGAATCGGCGCCGGGATGGCGCACAGCGGTGCGCTGACCGAAGATGCGATGGCGCGCGGGCTGGAGACGCTCTCGATCTTCGCGCGCTTCTGCCAGGCCAACGGCCTGGTGGGTGAGGACGTGCACGTCTTCGCCACCAGCGCGATCCGCGACGCGACCAACCGCCAGCAGTTCCTGGAACGCATCCGCGCGGCCACCGGGTATGAGGTGGAGGTGCTCAGCGCCGAGCAGGAGGCGCACTACGGCTACGTGGCCGCGGTCAACAGCTCGACGCTGACCGACGGTGTGGTGCTGGACATCGGCGGCGGCAGCATGCAGCTCACGGACGTGCGCGGCCGCGCCGAGCAACGGGCGCTCAGCGCCCCGGTCGGCGCGGTGCGGATGACCGAGCGCTTCTTTGCGGAGGCCGACCCCAACCGGCCGGCGCGGCGCAAGGACATGCAGCGGCTGCGCGACCACCTGCGGGCGGAGCTGCGCAGCGCCGCCTGGCTGACCGGGCGCGGCGGACGCCTGGTGGGAACCGGCGGTGCGGTGCGCAACCTCGCCGCGGCCGACCAGCGAGCCACCTTCGGTGCCTCCGGCGGCATCGACATCGGCGTGCAGGGATACCACCTCAGCGCCGACGCGCTGGGACGCATGGTCGAGGCGCTGGCCCAGTTGCCCGTCGCGCAGCGGCGCGGCGTGCCCGGCATCAAGCCGGGACGCGGGGACATCATCCTCGCGGCGGCGCTGGCGATCCAGACGGTTGTGGAGCTGGGCGGCTTCGACGGGATCGAGGTCACGGAGCTGGGGCTGCGTGACGGCCTGTTCCTGGCGCGCACCGTGCTGGATGAGCGCCAGCCGCTGTTTGCCGACGTGCGCGAGGCGGCCGTGCGCAACCTCGCCATCCAGTATGAGTCGGATCTGCCCCACACTGAGCACGTCGCGCAGCTCTCGCTGCAGATGCACGAGTCGCTGGTGTCCGCCGGCCTTTTCGAGCCGCAACCCGGGGAGGCGGAGCTGCTCTGGGCCGCGGCGATGCTGCACGACGTCGGCATGACGATCTCCTACGACGACCACCACAAGCACTCCCGCTACCTGATCGTCAGCGCTGAGCTGCCGGGCTTCGATCCGCGTGAACGGGCGCTGATCGCGCAGATGGCCAGGTACCACCGCAAGGGCGCGCCGAAGCTCGGTGAGTGGGCCAAGCTCGGGCGCCGCGGCGATGAGCAGATGCTCGACCGCTGCGCGATGCTGCTGCGCCTGGCCGAGCACCTGGAACGCGGGCGCGACCAGTCCGTGCGTGAGGCGCGGCTGAGCGCCGACGGCGTCGGCGTGGCTCTGCACCTGCTGGCCGACGGCGACCTCACGCTGCCGCGCTGGAGCGTCGAGCGCTACGGCGACGACGAGGCATTTGAGCGGGTCTTTCACCGCCCGCTGGTGATCGGTTGAGCCAGCCTGACGCGCGCCGCGCCACGGGCCGTGGCCGCCGTCGGCTCAGGCCGCGGCGCGGGCAGGCGCGCTGCCCGCCCCAGCGCGTAGCCTTTGGAGCATGCTGTGGTTGTTGCGCCATGGGGAGGCAGCCGAGGGACGCCCGGATGAGGCGCGGGCGCTGACCGAGCGTGGCCGCGCTGACGCGCGCAACGTCGGGTTGGCGCTGGCGGCGCTGGGGGTCGCGCTGGACACCTGCCTGAGCAGCCCCAAGCAGCGCGCGCTGCAGACGGCGCAGCTGGTCTGCGCGCAGCTGGGGATCGACTTTGAGCTGGAGCCGGCGCTGGCCGCCGGAGGCTGGGACGCGGAGCGCCTTGCGGCCGGTCGCGGGCAGACGCTGATCGTCGCCCACAACCCGGCCATCTCCGGCGCGGTGCGCGACTGCAGCGGCGCGCGCGTGAACATGCGCGCCGGCGGGATCGCGGGGATCGAACGCGGTGAGCTGGTGGTGCTGCTCACGCCCGCGGAGCTCGCGCGGCTCGCCGGCGCGGAGGCGCTCGCATGACCGACTCGCTGCTTGACGCACCGAGCGACCCGGCTCCGGCGCTCAGCGACCCGGGCCTCTACATCAACCGCGAGCTCTCCTGGCTGGACTTCAACGAGCGCGTGCTGGAGCTGGCCGAGGACCCGCAGCTGCCGCTGCTGGAGCGCCTGAAGTTCCTGGCGATCTTCACCTCCAACCTCGATGAGTTCTTCATGGTGCGGGTGGCCGGTGTGCAGGAGAAGATCGAGGCGCGGATCGACCGCCGCGGCCCCGACGGGCTCTCCCCCTCGCGGCTGATGGAGGAGATCGCGACGATCGTGCGCGCGCTCGACGGGCGCCAGGCGCGGCAACTGCAGCGCGTGCTGATGCCGGAGCTGGCCAGGTCCGGCATCCGGATCGTCAGCTGCGCTGAGTCGGGAGCCTCGGCGGCGAAGCTCGAGCGCTACTTCAACGAGCACATCTTCCCGGTGCTGACACCGCTGGCGATCGGGCCGGGGCGACCGTTCCCCTACATCTCGAACCTCTCACTGAGCCTGCTCGTGCACCTGCACGACCCGCAGGCGGAGGGCGAGCTCTACGCCCGCGTGAAGGTGCCCAGGGAGGTGCTGCCGCGCTTCGTGGAGATCGAGCCGGACACCTTCATCCCGCTCGAGGACCTGATGGCCAACCATCTGCAGACGCTGTTCCCCGGCATGGAGGTCGTCTCCCACAACCTCTTCCGGGTCACGCGCGACGCTGACTTCGAGGTCTCCGACGAGGCCGATGACCCGCTGGCGGCCGTCGAGAACGAGCTGCGCCGCCGGCGCTTCGGTGAGGTCGTGCGGCTGGAGGTCGGCGCCGACATCGAGGCCGGGATGCGCGAGCGGCTGATCGACTGGCTTGACCTGGCGCCCAACCAGGTCTTCGACATGCCGGGTCTGATGGATCTCAGCGATCTCTGGCAGGTGATCGGGGTCGAGGACCACTCGGAGCTGCGCCAGCCCGGCTGGATTCCCCAGACGCACCCGACCTTCCGCGCCCGCGCCAGCGACACCGGTGAGCAGCCGGACATCTTCGCGGCGATGCGCGAGGGCGACGTGCTGGTGCACTACCCCTACCACTCGTTCTCCTCGAGCGTCGAGCGTTTCGTGCTGCAGGCGGCCGAGGACCCCAACGTGCTGGCGATCAAGATGACGGTCTACCGCACCTCTGATGACTCGGCGCTGGTCCCGGCGCTGATCACCGCCGCGGAGAACGGCAAGCAGGCGGTCTGCATGGTGGAGCTCAAGGCACGCTTCGATGAGCGCCAGAACATCCGCTGGTCACGTGAGCTCGAGGAGGTCGGCGCGCACGTGGTGCACGGCATCCCGGGGCTCAAGACGCACGCCAAGACGATCCTCGTGATCCGCCGTGAGCACGCTGAGGTGCGCCACTACGTGATGATCGGAACCGGCAACTTCCATGCCAAGAACGCGCGCCTGTATGAGGACTTCGGCCTGTTCACCACCAACCGCCAGATCGGGCAGGAGGTGGCGAACCTGTTCAACTCGCTGACCGGCTACGCGCACCCCAAGCGCGAACGCAAGGTGCTGGTCGCGCCGGACGCGATGCGTGAGCCGCTGATCGAGCTGATCGAGCGCACGATCGCCGCGCACGCTGCGGGCCTGCACGCACGCATCCAGCTGAAGATGAACTCGCTGGTGGACCCGCTCTGCATCCAGGCGCTCTACCGCGCCTCACAGGCCGGGGTGCCGGTCGACATCAACGTGCGCGGCATCTGCTGTCTGCGGCCGGGCGTTCCCGGGGTGAGCGAGACGATCAACGTGGTCTCGGTGGTGGGGCGCTTCCTGGAGCACTCGCGCGTTTACTGGTTCGAGTTCGGCGATGAGACCGCCGTGTACATCGGCTCCGCCGACATGATGCCGCGCAACCTCGACACGCGCGTGGAACTGCTGGTGCCGATCGAGGGCGAGGAGCTGCGCGCGGAGCTGCGCGACACGCTCGAGCGCTGCCTCGCGGACGACACCAACGCCTGGACGCTCGGCCCTGACGGGCGCTGGCACAGGCGCACCGAACGCTCCCGCTCGGTCCACACCGAGCTGATGGCGCGCACGCTCGGCAGCCAGCCACAGAACCCGGCGCTGCTCAACTGAGCGGCGGTCGGCGCGGGCGGGCGGGGTGCTCCCGCCCGGCTGCCG
>JAJZDA010000225.1 GCA_021851525.1 Actinomycetes bacterium
CCCCGCTGGGCGCGCGCCCTGGGGGACGGCGCAGCGGGCGCCGCCTGGGTCCGCCGCTCGCAGGCGGCCTGGGGCACCAGCTCACCGGCGCTGCGGGCCCTCCGCGTGCCGGCTGGGGTGTCGTGGTGGAGGCCCGGGGAGACGCCCGCGCGCCGCGGGCCAGCTGCGCAAACGCCGTTCGCGTCGGTCCTTGGGGTGCGGTGCCCGCGCTCTGGGCGCACCGCCGTGCCAACTCGAGAAGCCATCTCCACCTCGTTTCTGCAATCGTTTGCAAAAACGGTATCATCGATCCCTGGGAGAGTTGCGCGCGCCCGCCCCCGGGTCCGCGCGGCGAAAGGCAAGGGTGAGCACAGGTGAAGGTCACCGACGTCCATGCGCACGTGATCGTGCCCGAGATAACACGCGACGCGGCGCCACACGAGAGCTGGCGCCCGCGGGTCTGGCGTGAGCCGTCCGGCGCCCAGGTGGTCGAGCTGGACGGGCGTGAGGTGCGCTCGATGGTCCAGGAGGTGGTGGACATCGAAGCGATCCTCGCGGCGCATGAGCGCGCCGGTGTGCAGCGCGTCGTGCTCAGCCCGGTGGTGTCGCTGGCCTACTACGACCAGGAGCCGGCGGCCGGTCTCGAGCGCTGCCGCATCCAGAACGACGCGCTGGAACGGGTCGTGCGCGACGCGCCGCAGCGGATCGCCGCGCTCGGCCTCGTGCCGCTGCAGGATCCTGAGCTGGCCGCGGCAGAGCTGCGGGCGCTGATGGCACGCGGCCGGCTGCGCGGCGTTGAGCTCGGCGCCAGCGTGCGCGACGTGTACCTCGGGGACGATCGCTTCGAGCCCTTCTGGCAGGCGGCCGCCGACACCGGGGCGGTGGTCTTCATCCACCCCACGACGCGTGGCTTCGGGGGGGCGGTGTTCAGCGACTACTACCTCTGGAACCTCGTCGGCAACCCGATGGAGACCACGGTGACGGCGGCGCACATGCTGTTCGCCGGAGTCCTCGAGCGGCATCCGGCGCTGCGCGTGGTGCTGGCCCACGGCGGCGGCGCGATGCTCGCGCTGCGTGGTCGCCTGCGCCACGGCCAGCAGGTGCAGAGCGTCGCGCGGGAGCGCCTGCAGGAACCGCTCGAGCAGTCGCTGAGGCGCTTTCACTTCGACACCGTCGTGCACGACCCGCAGCTGCTGGCGCAGCTGGTCGACTTTGCCGGCGCGCAGCAGGTGCTGCTCGGTTCCGACTTCCCCTTTGACATGGGGGATCCGCGTCCGGCTGACACGGTCAGGTCTGCGGGCCTGGAGCCGCAGGCCCTGGCCGCCGTGCTGGGCGAGAACGCGCAGCGGCTGTTCTGGGCTGAGGGCGCGACTCCCTAGCCGACGGGCTTCGCGCGCCTGTCCGCCGCCCGCCCGCGCGACGCCCGACGTGCCATTCACCTGCCCGGCGCGGCCCACAACCTTCGTGCGCTCGCCGTGTTGTAGGTCGGCGACGGACGAGGGTGCGCGGCTGGCGCCTGCCCTCCAGACAACGATCGGGAGGGTGTGATGCGCAGGATTCGAAGTCAGATCTCTTACGCGAACGTGACAGCGACGCTTGCCCTGGTGCTGGCCATGAGCGGCGGCGCCTACGCGGCTCTGCGCCCGCGCACCGGTGGCCTCGTGTACGCCTGCTTTCAGAAGCGCACCGGGCAGCTGAGCGTGCGCCGGCCGCGCGCCGGCTGCGGCCGCGCGGCGCGGCCGCTGGTCTGGAACCGCGCCGGCCGGCCGGGTCCGGCAGGCCGTGTCGGGCCTCCCGGACCTCCCGGTAGGACCGGTGCCACCGGGCGTCCCGGAGCCACCGGCAGGCCCGGCCGGATCGGTGGACGCGGCAAGGTCGGGCCGGTCGGCCCGGGGGTGACCTCGGCGGCGCTCTCAATCGGCAACGCGGCCTGCCCCAACGGCGGCTCGAGCTTCACCTCGATCTCCGGCACCACCTACGCCTGCAGCGGCGCCAGCGCGGTGGCGTTCGCGAGCGTGGCCGCCACCGCCACGCTGTCCGCCGGTCACAACGTCACCGCGGTGGCCGCCGGCACCGGCACCGGGGTCTACTGCCTGAAGCTGGCCCTCACCCCGACCGCCGGGGTTGCCTCGATCCGCGGTGACGCGGCGACGCCGGGCAGTGCCGAGGTGCTGATTCCGGCGGGCAGCGCCTGCACTGCGAGCGGCGATCTCAGCGCGGAGGTGCTGACCTTCGGCAGCGGCGGCACCGCCGCCGCGCTGCCGTTCGACGCGATCTTCGACTGAGTCAGAGGACGTGGCACCGCGTCGGCCGCACGCCGCCGTGGTGCCACGGGTCCCCGGTGGCACGGGGCTGCGGCGGCGACCCGCCGCGGTGGCATGTGAGACGCATTCGAGGCGGGGCGCGCGCTCAAGGATTCCTGAGCGCGGCCGATCTCAGGTGCACAACCAACCAGACCTCTTGGGGGGTGGCCCAGATGGCCTCAGTGGCAGATCGACGCGCGGCGGCGTCCGGCACCGCGCTCAGTCCGGCGGACGCGAGGGTGCGCGAGCAACTGCTGCAGCGGATGCGCAGCCTCGACCACAACTGCCTGCAGGCGGCGCTCGAGGGCCTGCAGGGGATGCGCGACGGGGACTTCACGCTGGTCGCCGTGCCGGTGACCGAGCCGGTCACCGAGCGAGCGGATGACCCGCTGCTGGCGGAGATGACGGCGGTCTTCAACTCGATGCTCGCCAGGGCCCAGGCGACGCTCGCCGCCTACAACGAGCTGCGCAGCGGCCTGGCGGCCGCGCTGGGGGACCACTCCTGCATGGACGCGCTCACGCAGCGCATGCACAGCCTCTCCGACCATTGCCTGGCGGACCTGCTGCACGGGCTCAACGCCGCCGCGGCCGGTGACCTCACGCATGAGGCGCGGCCGCAGACCACAGCCGTGACGGCGCGCCACGGTGAGTCGCCCGGTGAGCTGGCGGAGGTCTTCAACACGATGCTCGCCCAGGCTCAGGGTGGGCTGGAGGCCTACAACAACATGCGCATGGAGCTCGCGGCGATGATCCGCCAGATCCGCGGCTCCGCCAGCGTCGTCTCGGCCAACTCGCAGACGATGTCCGCGGCCTCACAGGAGTCGGGCGCGGCGATCGATCAGATCGCCCAGGCCACCACCAGCGTGGCCGAGGGCGCCGAGCGGCAGATGAGCATGGTGCTTGACGTGCGCGCGGTCAGCGAGGATGCCGTGCGCCTCGCCGAGACGGCCTCCGGGGTCGCCGCTGAGGGCGTCAAGCTGACAGCTGAGATCGGCGCGATCGCCGACCAGACCAACCTGCTCGCGCTCAACGCCGCGATCGAGGCGGCCCGCGCAGGCGATCAGGGGCGCGGGTTTGCGGTGGTGGCCGAGGAGGTCCGCAAGCTGGCGGAGTCCGCCGCCTCCGCCTCCGCCAGCACGCGTGAGTCATTCAACGGGCTGAGCGCCAGCGTGCAGAGCGTCGCGGACTGCATCACCCGCATCAATGAGGCGGTGGAGCAGGTGGCGAGGGTTGCCGACGACACCAGTGCCGCCACCGAGCAGGTCTCCGCCTCCGCCGAGCAGTCATCCGCCACCACCCAGCACATCGCCAGCACAGCGGAGGCGCTGACCGGCATGGCGCGGGAGCTCGAGCAGTTGGTTGAGCGCTTCACGGTCAGCTGATCGCCGGTCCCCCCCGCTCTGGTTCAGTGAGCCACCCCGAGCACCGGGATCGAGAGTGAGCGGGTCGAGACCACGCACGAGCGCGCCGGTGGGCCGTGTCGCGGGAACGCCTCCGCCAGCGCGTTGGCGATCAGGTGCGCGCGCGCCGCGTAGCCGTCCGAGTAGTAGTGGATGCCATCGGGGATGAACCAGCGGTTCTGTGCCGCCGCCGCCCAGTTGTAGACCCGCATGTTGGGGTGCTGGCGGCAGGCCTGAACCAGCGCCTGGTTCCACTTCACCATGTTGCTCTCGGCGTACGGTCCGGAGGCGTCGAGCGTCTTGACGTTGACCCACAGCACCGGCTGCCTGCCGATGATCGCCATCATCTTCTCGATCCGCGCCGCCAGCGTGACGCGCGAGCCGACGTACACGTCGGCCACGTCGTTGGTGCCCAGGGCGATCACCCAGCAGCCTCGGTAACCCTGGTGGATCAACCCTGAGGCCACGACCTGCGCGTTCTGCCCGCCCTGGAGCGTCTCCACGATCGAGGTTCCTCCGGCGATCTCCATGATCGGATGCCTGACGCCGACCCGCCGGTATTGCGAGGGGATCTGCTGGCGCACGTCCGGCAGGTAGTTGTTGGAGATCAAGCCCTCTGAGGTCGAGTCGCCGATGTGCACGACCGAGCTGCAGGACGTGTGCGGCACCGCGGCGCGGCGATGGCCGCCGTGCCCCAGGCCGGCGACCCGGCCACCTGACCCGGCCTGCTTCCGCCCGAGGTGCCGCGGGTTGCCGCCGGACG
>JAJZDA010000026.1 GCA_021851525.1 Actinomycetes bacterium
CTCAGCGCCGAGGCGCTCCGCCGCGGTCAGCGCCTCCGCGCAGGCGGCGCCGCGCTGCGCCGCGTCCAGGTAGACGACGGGCGCCACGTCGAGCACCCCCACCCGCGGGTGGATGCCGTGGTGGGCGCGCAGGTCGATCGCGGCGGTGGCGGCGCGGCCCAGCGCCAGCAGCGCCTCCTGCAGCGCACCTTGACCGCCGCTCAGCGTGAACACGCTACGGTGGTGATCCGGATCGCTGTGCGTGTCCAGCAGACGGACACCGGGAACCGACGCGGCCTCGCCCAGGCGGGCAATCAGGCCTGCGTCACGCCCCTCTGAAACGTTGGGAACCGCCAGCAATCGGCGCGAGTCTATAGACTCGCCAAGCTCCGCGCCGGAGTAGCTCAGTCGGTTAGAGCAGGGGAATCATAATCCCAAGGTCGGGGGTTCGAGTCCCTCCTCCGGCACTGATAGCCAGCCTGCCACGGCGGGGTCCGCAACCTACTCACGGGGAGAGTCGGGGAAGTGTCAGATCCGATCCATGTGCTCGTCGTCCGCGCCGGTGGGCTCGCGTGGGCGCTGCCGATGACCGCGGTGGAGCAGGCTTTCAACCTCGAGGACCACGAGGTCCGCAACGTCGGCGGGATCCGCGTGGTGCGCTTCCGCGATCAGGTGCTGGAGCTGTTCGACCTGGCCGAGCGGCTCGGCCTGGAGTCCCACAACCCGCCCGCGGCGGTGGTGACGTGGACCTCCGGGCGACGCTTTGCGATCGCCGTCGATGAGCTCGTCAACCAGATCACCGCCGAGCGCTACGACATGCCCAAGCTGGCCCGCGGCGAGTTCACCGAGGGCGCTATCTACCACGCTGATGAGGTGGTGCCGCTGCTGCTGCCGGGGGCGCTGACCGGCATCTGGGAGGCCGCCGAGGGCGGACCGGCGCGCAGCTTCACGGCGATGCAGCAGAGCGCGCTGGCGGAGATTGCGAACATCGGCTCCGGACACGCCGCCACGGCGCTCTCAGCGCTGATCGGGCGGCCGGTGGATGTCGGCTACTCCGCCGCCACGCTGACCGTGCTGGGCCGCGCGATCGACCAGGTCGGCGCGCCGATGCACCGCTCCGCGCTGGTCGACACACCGATCCACGGGGATCAGGGCAGCATGCTGCTGGTCTTCCCGGAGGACGCGGCGCAGGAGCTGTGCACGATGCTCGGCACCTCACTGGAGGACGAGACCGGGCTCTCCGCGCTGCAGGAGGTGGGCAACATCCTCTCCGCGTCCTACCTCAACGCGATAGTCGAGATGACCGGCATGGAGCTCGAGCCCGACCCTCCGAAGGTCGAGCTCGACCTGCTGGGACAGATGATCGCCACCAGCGGCGCCGCGGGCGGCAGCCCCTCGGACCCGACGGTGCTGATGCGCTCATACCTGACCGTGGAGGGCTCGACGACGCGCTTCTCCTTCCTGTTCGTGCCGCGGCTGCGATCCGTGGAGGCGCTGCTGAATGCGCTCGGCGTCGGCGATGAGCACGCCGCCTGAGCGCCGGCGCCGGGTCCGCGCGGTGCTTCTAGAATCGACGCAGCCAGCCCTCTGACCAGGTTTCCTTGAGCGTCGCCACGTCCCCAACGGCCCCTCGCGCGCGTGTGCGCGCAGGGGCGATCAGAATCACCGCCAACAGGACCCTGCTGGGCTGCGTGGGCGTTGCCGCGCTGCTGTCGCTGATCTCGCTGCTCTTCAGCCACGCGATCGACTACGACGCGGAGGGCTGGATCGTCTACGCGCGCGAGGCGTTCGGGCCGCAGGTGCTCAACACCAGCGGCTTCCCCGCGTGGAAGCCGCTGCCGGTGATCCTGATCGGGCCGTTCACGCTGCTCACCCGGGGCGAGGGCGACGTCTACTACTGGCTCTTCATCACCCGTACCGCCGCGATCCTGACGGTCTTCGGCGCGGCCGCGCTGGGGCACCGCTTCGGCGGGCGGATGGCCGCGCTGCTGGCCGCCGTGTTCGTGATGCTCGCGCCCTACTGGGCGGTGGACGGCGCGATCGGCCGCGACAGTGCTGTCTCCGGGGCGCTGATGATGGGCGCATTTTTGGCCCACTACCGCGGCTGGTACCGGATCACCGTGCTGGAGCTGACCGGGGTGGCGCTGCTGCGCCCGGAGATCACCCCGCTGCTGCTGATCTACGGGATCTACCTGGCCTACCGGCGGCGGCTGGCGTGGTGGTTCACGCTCGGGGCGATCGCGCTGATCGCGCTCATGTGGCTGATCCCGACGATCCTCCACACCGGCCTCAGCCCCGCCGCGATCTCACTCAACAGCGGCGGCCCCAACGCCGCGGTCAACACCCCGTTCCCGTTCTGGACGGTGATCAAGGAGGCGGCGCAGCAGGCCCATCAGGTTCCGGCGATCCTGATCGTGGTAGCCGCGCTGGCGGGGGTGTACGGGCTGCTCAGGCGCGCGCTGCACCGGGCACCGGACCGCTTCTCGAGGCTCTGGGGCCGTGACCTGGATGAGCTCGTGATGCTCGGCACCGGCGCCGCCTGGGTGTTTGGCATCGCGCTCGAGACGGAGATCGGCTTCGCCGGCAACCCGCGCTACCTGGTTCCCGGGCTGCTGCCGCTGATCGTGACCGGCGCCGTGCTGGCGGCGCGTGTGGCGGGCTCCTCACGCGCGCTGCAGCTGACGCTGAGCGTCCTGTGCATCGGTGTCGCCGCGGTGCTCGCGGCACACCCGCTGAAGTCGGGGCTGCAGCTGGTGCAGCTGCGCGACAAGCAGGTGGACGACATCCGCCAGGAGCTGGCGGTGCTGCGCTGCCCGCACGGCTACCTGGCCAACAACGAGAACAACGCCTACCTCTCGCAGGTGATCGGGGCGCCGCTGCAGACGACCGTCGACTGGAAGCTGCCGAGCGTCAGGTTCGACGGCGGCAAGTACTACTGGTTCGTTTACTGCAAGCCGCAGTGAGCAACTACGGCGACTACCAGCTCGAGCTCTACCTGCAGGGGCTGGGCGGTGTGCGCTCGCCTCACCCGATGGACTTTCAGGAGCTCGAGCGGCGCGCCTGCGCGGCGCTCGGCAGCGAGCTCTTCGCCTACGTCGCCGGCGGCGCCGGTGACGAGCACACCCAGCGCCTGAACGTCAGCGCGTTTGAGCGCTGGGGTCTGGCGCCGCGGATGCTGCGGGGCGCCGAGCAGCGCGATCTGAGCACGCGCCTGGCGGGCCTCTCGCTGCCCTCGCCGCTGCTGATGGCCCCGATCGGGGTGCTCGGGATCTGCGCTGCGGACGGGCACGGCGACCTGGCCTGCGCGCGGGCCGGAGCGCTCACCGGGGTGCCGCTGATCGCCTCAACGCTGAGCGCCGACCCGCTGGAGGACGTGATCGCGCAGGCCGGCCAGACGCCGGCGCTGTTTCAGCTCTACACCCCCAACGACCGTGAGCTGGCGGAGTCCTTCGTGCGCCGCGCGGAGCGCGCCGGGTACAGCGCGCTCGTCGTCACGCTCGACACCTTCACCCCCGGCTGGCGCCCGCGTGACCTGAGCCTCGGCAGCTTCCCGCAGCTGCGCGGCCACTGCCTGGCCAACTACTTCAGCGACCCGGTCTTCACCGCCAGGCTCGAGCGCCCGCCCGAGGAGGATCCGCGGGCCGCCGCGATCCAGTGGGCGCTCTGCTTCGGAGACCCGCGACTGAGCTGGGCGGACCTGCCGTGGCTGCGCTCGCTCACGCAGCTGCCGCTGATCCTCAAGGGGATCGGCCACCCGCAGGACGTGCGCCGCGCGATCGATGCCGGGGTCGACGCGATCTACTGCTCCACGCACGGCGGGCGGCAGGCGAACGGCGGCCTGGCGGCGATCGAGCTGCTGGCGGGCGTGGTCAGCGCGGCCGGCGAGACACCCGTGATCTTCGACTCCGGGGTGCGCGGCGGCGAGCACGTGGTCAAGGCGCTGGCCATGGGGGCCAGCGCCGTGGCGATCGGCAGGCCCTACGTCTACGGCCTGGCGCTGGGCGGTGAGCAGGGCGTGGTGCACGTGCTGCGCTGGCTGCTGGCCGAGGCTGACCTGCTGATGGCGATCGACGGCTACCCGACGCTCGCTGAGCTGCGCGGCGCACTCGTGGACCGGCTGCGCTGAGCGGGGCTCGGCCGCGGCGCGAGCACGGGGTGGCCCAGCGGGGCCACCCCGCTCAGACGCTCAGCCGTAGCGTGCCCGCAGCAGCGGCAGCACGTCGTCCGCGAACTGCGTGAGCGCGCGGCGCTGATCCTCACCGGGGAAGTGGAAGATCAGCTCGCGGAAGCCGAGCTCGACGTAGAAGGCGATCTGGTCGGCGACCTCCTGGGGGTCGTCGGAGACGATGAAACGCGTGTGCGCGCGGTCCAGCGCCCCCTCGGCGAGGCGCTCCATCTCGATCGGGTCCTCGGTGCCGTGCTTCTCCTCGGCGGTCAGGGCCAGCGCCGCCCACGGTGCGCAGGCCTCCTTGGCGTAGGCGACATCGTGGTCATAGGAGACCTTGATCTCGATGAAGCGCGCGATCTGATCGAGCTCGCGCTCGGCCTCCCCGGCGCCCTGCGCCAGGCCCTCCAGGAGGCTGTGGTACAGCTCCGCGCCCTTGCCGCTGGTCACCACGAAGCCGTCGCCGATACGCCCCGCCAGGGCCGCCGCCTTCGGGCCGCCGGCGGCGACGTAGATCGGGATCGGCTGCTCAGGACGGTCGTAGATGGTGGCTCGCTGGGTCCGGTAATAGGTCCCCTCGAAGCTCACCCGCTCCTCGGTCCACAGACGCCGGATCAGCTCCACGGACTCAGCCAGGCGGTCCGAGCGCTCCTTGAACTTCGGCCACTCGATGCCGATCGAGGGGTTCTCGTTGAGCGCCTCCCCGCTGCCGATCCCGAGCACCACGCGGCCCGGGTTCAGGCAGGCGAGCGTCGCGAAGACGTGTGCGATCACCGCCGGCTGGTAGCGCAGCGTCGGTGTCAGCACGCTGGTGGTGATCGTCACGCGCTCGGTGCGCTCACCCAGTGCCGCCAGCCAGACCAGCGCGTTGGGGGCGTGCCCGCCGGTGTGGCGCCAGGGCTGAAAGTGGTCGGAGACGGCGACGATGTCAAACCCCAGTCGCTCGGCCTCGACGCCGAACTCGAGCAGCTGCCGGGGCGGGAACTGCTCCGCTGATGCCTTGTACCCGTACTTCACCTTGTCTGTGGTCATGCATCTGATCTTGCCAGGCACGCGATCCCGCTAGGCTCAGCGTCCGTGAAGCTCGGGCTGCACATCGGTTACTGGGGCCTGTGGATGGGCGCCGATGAGCAGCTGGCCGCGGCCAGGGCCGCGGAGCAGCTCGGCTACGACTCGCTGTGGACCGCTGAGGCGTACGGCTCCGACGCGGCCACCGTGCTCGCCTGGATCGCCGGGCACACAACGCGGATCAGGCTCGGCTCGGACATCTTCCAGATGCCGGGACGCAGCCCGGCGATGACGGCGATGACCGCCGCCACCATCGACCGCCTCTCGGGCGGCCGGATGATCCTCGGGCTGGGCAGCTCCGGACCGCAGGTGAGCGAGGGCTGGCATGGGCAGCGGTTCGCCAGGCAGCTGCAACGTACGCGCGAGTACTTTGACGTCGTGAGGATGGCGCTGGCACGCGAGCGGGTCGTCTACCAGGGTGAGACGCTGGCGCTGCCGCTGCCCGACGGCCCCGGCAAGGCGCTGAAGCTGACGATCGCGCCGGTACAGCAGCGGATCCCGCTGTACCTCGCGGCGATCGGGCCCAACAACACGCGGCTGGCCGGAGAGATCGCCGACGGCTGGCTGCCGACCTTCTTCTCGCCTGAGCACGTCGGGCACTTCCGCGGGCTGCTCGAGGAGGGCGCCAGGCGCGCCGGGCGCACGCTCGAGGCGTTTGAGATCGCGCCGACGGTGAGCGTGCACATCAGCGAGGATCTGCAGGCCGCGCGTGACTTCATGCGGCCGGCGCTGGCACTTTACGTCGGCGGCATGGGCTCACGCGAGCAGAACTTCTACAACCGGCTGGTGCGCGAGTACGGCTTTGAGCAGGCGGCCGAGGAGATCCAGGAGCTCTACCTGTCGGGCGCCCGGCAGGAGGCCTGCGCGGCGGTTCCCGACGCGCTGATCGACATGGTCTCGCTGGTCGGCCCGCGTGAGCGGGTGGCCGAGCGGCTGCAGGCCTTCCGTGAGGCTGGGGTCGGCACCCTGATCGCCTCGCCGATGGCCGCCTCCAAGGATGAGCAGGCCGCGCAGATGCGGACCCTGGCAGAGCTCGCAACTTGAGGCTGCGGGTCTTCCTCGGCGCGTTCGGCGCGCCCGGGCACGCGTTCCCGATGCTCGCGCTCGGCGCGCGGCTGGCGCAGCGCGGGCACTACGTGATCTTCGAGACCTGGGAGCGCTGGCGCCCCTACGTGCAGTCCGCCGGCATGGAGTTCGTGCCGGCCATGGAGTTCGCCCCGTTTCCCACCGGCGCAGCTCCGCTGAAGCCCTATGAGGCGGTCGTGCATGCGACCGGCCCGACCCGCCGCGTGCTGGTGGCGCACGCCCCGCACGTGGTGGTCCACGACGTGCTGACGCTCGCGCCGGCACTGGCGGCGGAGCTCGAGGGGATCCCCTGCGCGACCCTCATCCCCCACCTCTACCCGGTGGCAGCAAGGGGATTACCGCCCTATTCGATCGGCGCCAGGCGGCCACGCACGTTCCTCGGAGCGGCCCTCTGGGGCTCGCTTGACCGCGTGGTGGAGGGGGGCCTGCGGCTCGGCCAGCTGGAGCTCAACGACACCCGGCGGCGGGTTGGGCTGCCGCCGCTGAACCGCCTGCACGGGGGTCTCAGCGAGGAGCTGTGCCTGGTCGCCACCTACCCGCAGCTCGAGTACCCGCGGCGCTGGCCCAGCGGCGTGGAGGTGGTGGGGCCGCTGCGCTGGGATCCGCCCGCCCCCGAGCCGCCGCAGCTCCCCCCGGGCGATGGTCCGCTGGTGGTGGTCGCCCCCTCCACCTCACACGACCCCGAGCTGAGGCTCGTGCAGACCGCAGTGGAGGGGCTTGCGCACGGCGCCGTGCGGGTGCTCGCCTCGCTTGACCGGCGCCCGGCCGGACGCGGTTGGCACGCCGGCGCCAACGTCCGGCTGGTCAACTGGCTCAACTACGACGACGCGATGCGTGACGCCGCGGTGGTGGTCTGCCACGCCGGTCACGGCACGGTGGTGCGCGCGCTCTCACACGGGGTGCCGGTGGTGGCGGTGCCGCACAGCGGTGACATGGCGGAGAACGCCGCGCGGGTGCGCTGGGCGGGAGTCGGCGTGCGCCTGCCCTGGCGTCTGCTCAGCTCCGCGACGCTGCGGCTGGCCGTGGAGAGCGTGCTGGAGCAGCATCAGCGCTACGCGACCGCGGCGCGCCGCGTGGCCGACTGGGGACGCGTGCACGACCCCGCGACCCGGGCGGCGGAGCTGGTCGAGGCGCTCGGTGGCGTGGGGCTGCGCAGCCGCGCCGCACTCGGCACTCCGCCGAGCGCGGCGCAGCCGGATGGCTGAGCCGGAGGAGGCGACTCAGCCCGATCGCTGAGCTGGAGGGGTTGGCTCAGACGTAGGTCAGCTCAGCCGCCTTGTGGGTGGAGTCGAGCACCACGCGGGTGCCGCGCGGCACAACCAGCAGCGGTGAGCGCGCGACGCGCAGCAGGCGCCGCTCCGTGCGTCCGTGCACGAGCCGCCCGAGCGGCCCGTAGCTGCGCGATCCGACCACCAGCAGATCGACGCTGCCGCTGTAGACGGCCAGTTCCTCGGCGGGATCGCCGACGCTCGCCCAGGCATCCACCTCATCACCGAACTCAGCCAGCCGGCGACGGGCGTAGTCGACGCTCTCCCGGGTTGCCACCACGGCGCCGTAGGCCTGTGGCGAGACGACCGTGCAGACCGACAGGCGGGCGTGCCAGAGATCCGCCAGCCCGCGCGCCACAGCAAGCGCGTCCAGGCTCTCATCGGTGCCGTCGAAGGCCACCCCGATCGCACCGATCGGTCGCCCCTGGTCGGCGTAGCCGGCCGGCGCGACCGCCACCGCGCAGGAGGCTCCGTTGAGCGCCTCCAGCGTGCGGTCGCCCAGCAGCACGCGTCCCAGCAGGCCGCGACGGCTGGAGCCGACCACCAGCAGATCAGCGTTCTCACGCTCAGCCACGCGGTGCAGCGAGGGCCCGACCGAGCCGCCGCTGATGCTGCGGATCTCAGCGTGCAGGCCGGTGTCGGCGATCACGGTCCGCAGGAACAGCTGCGAGTCGTCGTCCTCGACCGTGTCGACCGTCGCCACCGGACGTTTGACGCTCAGCGGAAAGCCAGGATGCACGTGCGCCAGCAAGAGCGCGCCGTCCTCACTGGTCAGCCGGCCCGCCAGCGCGATCGCGTCCCGGCCCCGGGTCTCCTGGTCGACACCCACAAGCACTCGTTTGAACATCTCCCCCCTCCTTCACGGCTAGGAATCGTTCCTGCCAAGCTACGCCGCGCCCGGGCCCCGGAAATCCGCAGCCGGCCGAGGTCCCGCCGTAGTTTCCGCGTGCGCCAGCTGCAGGTGCGCGACACGATCCGCGCGTAGTTATCCGCGGTCACGCGCGGCGATCCTCCGTGGCGGCCGGGGCGTCTGAGAAATAGGCTATTCGCGTGTCCGAGACGCGTGATCAGAGTGAGCGCTTCCGGGTGCTGGTCGTCGGCGGCGGCGTGGCCGCGCTGGAGTCGGTGATAGCACTGCGCCAGCTGGCCGCCGATCGCGTGCAGATCACCCTGCTCGCACCGGAGGAGCAGTTCGTGGTGCGCCACTCGGCGGTGAGCGCGGCCTTCGGCACCACCGCACAGCGCAGCTATCCGCTCGAGCGGATCGCTGCGGAGCTCTCGGTGACCCATCTGGCGGACCGCTTCAAGTGGATCGACAGCGGCAACCACCAGGTTCACACCGGCGGCGGCGCGCAACTCACCTACGACGCGCTGATCCTCGCGATGGGAGCCAGGCAGCGCCCGCGCTTCCATCACGCGCTGACGCTTGACACAGCACGCATGGCCGACCAGCTCAAGGGGCTGCTCGACGCGATCGACCGCGGCCTGGTCAGGAGCACCGCGTTCATCGTCCCCTCACAACCCAGCTGGCCGCTGCCGATCTATGAGCTGGCGCTGCTCACAGCCGAGCGCGCGGCGCACCACGGCGTGGACCTGAAGATCACGCTCGTCACGCCCGAGGACGCACCGCTGGCGGTGCTCGGCGAGGCCGCCAGCCGCGCGATTGCGCAGCTGCTGGAGGATCAGCACATCGAGGTGCTGAGCGCTCAGCACTGCCAGGTGCACGAGCCGGGCTTTGTGACGCTGCACCCCAGCACCACGGAGCTGCGCGTGGATGGCGTGGTCGCGCTGCCGGAGCTCTACGGGCCGTCGACGCCGGGCATCCCGACGACCGCGCTGCGCGGCTTCCTCTCCGTGGACCGCCACTGCGCGGTGCGCGGCATCCCGCGCGTGTACGCGGCCGGCGACGCCACCGACCGGCCGATCAAACACGGCAGCATCGCCGCTCAGCAGGCCGACGCCGCGGCCGGGGCGATCGCCCACCTCGCCGGTGCCCCGATCGACCCGGTACCTGTCCAGGAGTTCATGCACGCGCTCTTGCTCAGCAGTGAGCAGCCGGTCTTCATCCGGGCCCAGTTGGCCGGTGACCACGGCGCCCTCTCCGAGGTCAGCCGCACACCGCTCTGGCAGCCGCCGAACAAGCTCCACGCCCACTACCTCAGCCCGTTCCTGGACGAGCTGGACCGCAACGGCGCGGCCAGCGCCTGACCCCAGGCGCTGTGCGCGGCTGCGGGTGCGGGTGGTGGTGCGCGGTGTGCGCGTGGTGGTGCGCGGTGTGAGCGCGGTGTGCGAGCGGGCCGAAGGGCAGGGACCGGGGGCAGCGCGGTGGCGCGCGAGCGGCGCGGGTGAGCGGGTGAGCGGGGCGAGCGGGGCGGCGAGCGAGGTGCGACTCAACGCTGGGGGACAAAGGCGTCCCCAGGCGCTGTTTCTCCCCCAGCGTCACACGGGTCGCGCTGCGGGAGACCCACACGGGTCGCGCTGCGGGAGACCCACACGGGTCGCGCTGCGGGGCACCCGCGCGCGGCGCGTCTCAGGCGGGTCCCACCCGCGCCGCGGCACGGCGGGGGCGTGAGCTGAACCGGATCGCGGCGACGGCCATCGGGCCGCCCGCAGCGAGAGTCACCAGGGTGTTGCCGCATCTTGGACAGCCGGGTGCCAGCGCCAACCCCGCGATCAGCACGGGCGCGAACCGCCGGAAGCTCCCGAGCTCAGCGGCGGGCGGGCGCGCGGCCTGGATCAGATAGCCGCCCGCGACAAAGGCGACAGGCAGGCTGCCACGGAGGATCAGCAACCGCCTGACCGGCCTGGCAAGCCAGCCGCCGCGCGCTGTGGCGGACGCCGCCGCGAGCATCACGACCACATCAGCCGTCCGGTCGAGGTCCCGACCCAGGCGCGTCGGTCCAAGCCGGCGCGCGAGCGGCCCGTCGAGCGTGTCGGTGAGCGCCGCGCCGAGGATCAACGCGGTGAAGCTCGCGGGCTGCTCGGCGGCCGCGAGGAACGGCACGAGCCAGAGCCTGACCAGGGTCAGTGCGGCGGCGACTGACAGCTGTTGGCGGGGCTCACCTGATTGGCCCTCCACCATGCCCAGGTGCCAATCGAGCATCGCCGACACGCCCAGCCACCAGCCGAGGAATGCTGGTGCGCGGCTGCGCAGCGCGGGCCGGGCCGCGCACAGCCCGACCCCGGCGCCGGCGCCGATGCCACACCAGCGCCGGGCCTGGCGCGCAAGCCCCTGCCGCGTCGTCCTGGTCTGCGCCGCCCGGCTGAATGAGCTCGAGATGAGCCGCACCCAGGCGCTTGGCATGAAGCGGCAGGCGCGCAACCGCCGCAGCTCCGCTGCCGCCCACAGCTCACCGTCGGTGCTGTGACTCACCGGCCGAGCAGCCGTTGCACGGCCAGCGCGACCCGAGCGGCCACACGAACCGCCGGCGTCGAGTAACGCGCGGCCAGCTCAGCGTCGGCGGCCCGCACCGGACCCTCCGCCAGCGTCGGGTAGGCGTGCACGGCGCGTGAGAGATCGGCGAGCGTTCCGCCCCGCGCGATCAGCGCGCTCAGCTCACCGATCGCCTCCCCTGCGGCGGGCGCGGCGACAGTGGCGCCCACCAGCCGTCCGCGGTGGTCGGCAACGAGCTTGGCGAAGCCATAGCCCTGGCCGCCCGCCAGAGCACGGTCCAGCTCAGCGTACTGGTGACGCGCCACTCTCACACGGTCTCCCCAGAGCGCCCTGGCGTCGGCTTCCGAGAGTCCCACACTCGCTATCTCCGGGTCGGTGAATGTCACCCGCGGGATCGTTCGGGAAACCGTGGCTCGCAGATGGAACAGGGCGTTTGGAACCGCCACACGCGCATGGTGCGCCGCCACATGCGTGAACGGCAGCAGCGCGGTGACGTCTCCCACCGCATAGATCCCCGGGGCCGTGGTGCGCAGCCGCCGGTCGACGACGACGGCGCCGTGCGCGTCCACCGTGACGCCCGCTGTCTCGAGCCCGAGCCCCCCTGTGCGAGGCGCCCGGCCCGCCGCGACCAGGATTGCGTCGCCCGCAATCCGCTCACCTCCGTGAAGCAGCAACGACACGGCGCCCGCGTCACGCTCGACCGACGCTATGCGTGCGGCGGTCCGTACCCTCACCCCCTCGAGCGCAAGGCGAGCGGCGAGCAGCTCGCCGACCTCCGCGTCATCACGCGGCAGCAGACGCTCGGCCGCTTCGCAGATCGTCACCTCACAGCCGAGCCGCGCGAACGCCTGGCCGAGCTCGCAGCCGACCGGTCCGCCGCCGAGCACCGTCAGGCGGGCAGGGAGCGACTTCAGCTCCCAGACGGTCTCCGTCGTCAGCACCGGAGCGTCCGCGAGCCCCGGAATCATCGGAAGCACGGGCGCTGACCCGGTTGCGATCACGGCGGCTCCGAAGCTGAGTGTCCGCGGGCCGGCCAACAGCCGGCCGTGCCCAGCGAACCGCGCGTCCGCCTGCACCACCTCGATCCCCTCGCGCTCGAGGCGCGGTGCGGAGTCCTGCGCAGCGAGTGTCGCGATCACCCGCCGAACGTGATCCATCACGCGGCGCAACTCGATGTCCGGTGCGGTCCGAGCGAGTCCGACGGCGTCGGCGTGGCGCATGCGGTGAGCGAGGTCGGCCGCCGCCAGCAGGCTCTTCGAGGGCACGCACCCCGTCCACAGACAGTCCCCGCCCAGCCGTTCACGCTCGACCAACGCAACTCGGGCGCCGACACCGGCGGCTATCAGTGCCGACACCAGGCCACCCGCACCGCCACCCACAACGACCAGGTCGTGGCGTCGTGTCATCGCTGCCCGACGATCGGCAGCAGCTCGCGCAGAGCGAGGTTCTCCTCGGGGTCGAGGACCGCATGCTGCACGCACGCGGGCACAAGCCGGCCGCTCTGCGGGTGAGCCATCGCATAGGAGCATGCCTGCAGCCGCTCCTGCGCGGCGCGCACCTCGGGCTGCTCGGCGACCTGGCCCCGCTCCAATGCGTCCCAGGCAGGCCCCACAACCGCCGCGTCCATGAAGGCGTGCACCACGAACGTCATAGCTCGCGGGCGGCCCAGGAGCAGTCCCCAGAAGCCGACCCGGCGGCTCAGTCGCCACCCCCAGCCGGCCGCCGCCGGCAGGAGCGCGGGCCTGCGGGCAAGCACCCGGGCGGTCATCACCGCGAGCACCACAGGCCCGCGTGCAACGTCGATCCCGCCACAGCAATCCAGGAACAGATCCCGCGTCCGCAGGTCCCGGGCGTCGCGATCGTCGAGCAGCGGCGTCCAGCGTCCCGCGGCCACGATCCCATAGGCGCTGCGGTTGCAGCGCGGGTCGCCGACCTGGAGGTGCTGCCAGGGCAGCCGTGTCCCGACCCCACGCTCGATCTCCGCCCACACACGGTCGATCGTGACGTCCGCGTAGCGCTCCCGCCAGCGCCTGGGGTTGCCGACGTGGGCGGCAGGCTGAAAGGACGCCATCCCGAAGCCGAGCTCCATCGTGCTCCTGGCAACCTCGGCCACCTGCCCGAGGTTGCGCGGCGTGACCGTCATGTTGTGGGCGAGGTCGAAGCGCACGCCGTGCTCGCGCCGCAGCCGCCGGAAGTTGGCCACGAACGTACGCCGCGCCTGCTGAAGGTCAGCCTCGTTGCGCGGACGGGGAATGCTACGGCGTCCGAGCATCAGCGAGTCGAAGTGCCCGGCGAAGCGCAGCAGCCGAAACCGCCGCCGACCGTCAGGCCCGATCGCCAGGCGCTCCAGGTAGTCATAGTCGAAGTCACCGTGGGTCATGCTCATCGGCTTGCGCCCGTGACGCTCCATCGCCTCAAGCGCCCTGGCGTGGCCCTCCGGGCCCAGTAGGGTGACCTCCCCGCCGATCAACTGTGCGTGCTGCCCGTTCCCGCGCAGGCGCCTCAGCAACGCCATCTGCGCGTCGACAGCTGCGACGGTGTGCTCGACGTCGGTCCGTACGGAGTTCGCCTCGCGTGCGTGGTAGCACGGGGTGCATGACAGGTTGCAGCGCGGAAACACCCCATGCGTGCCCTCACAGCCGGGGGTGTGCCTGCCGATCAGCTGCGCGGGAGTCCGCACGCCGAGCGGCAGGTCCAGCCAGCGGTCCCTGAGTGCCGTCGCGGTGGCCGGATCGATCGGCCGCGAGCGCTCCCACAGCACCCGCAGCCAGCTCCGGATCATTCGCCGGGGACCGGCCGCACGCGCACTCCGCCCCAGAACGCGACATGGTCTCTGATCTTCGCCGCGGCCGGGCTCGGTTGCGGGTAGTACCAGGCGGCCGCACTGTTGCGGTGACCGTCGACAACGACGTCGTAGTAGCTCGCGCGTCCCTTCCACGGGCAGACGGTGTGCTTACCACTCGGACTCAGGAGTTCGCGGTTGACCGCCTCCGGCGGAAAGTAGTGGTTCCCCTCGACGACGACGGTGCTGTCGCTGCGGGCGATGACTGCGTCATTCCAGACTGCCTCCATCGGCCCGCCGGATGCATTGGCGCTGGTGAGCACACGCCGCAGCCGATCACCGATCATGCTCATGGTTGCCTCCGATCTTTGCTCTTGAGCCTTCAGACGCGTGGCAGCGCCCAGAGGATTCAGCGCGGCGCGTGCTGAATCGGCCGGTCAGGGCCGGTCCAGGCGTGGCGTCCCTGACCGGCCCTGACCGCCGCTGCGGCTCGATGATCCGCAGGCGGCAGCACCACGACTCCACGCCGACGCACGGGCGGCGAACGTGGTGAGCGGGGAGGCCGCTAAGCGATCGCCACGGCCGGCCGCCCGCCCCTGCTGAGCACGCCCTCACGCGCGGCGACCGCCGTGACCCCAAAGCCCACGACCACTCCGAACAGCAGGTGGCTGACCAGAAACCACCCCTCGGGAACGAGGCGCATCATCGGGTTGATCGCCGGCAGGATCACCCACCGGTTCACGACGTACACGGCCGCCGCGGCAAGCGTGGTCGCCACGAGGATGCCTGCAGGCGTGCGCAGCGGCGCCAGGCCGAGCCGTCCGATCCCCACACCGATGATCAGCATCGCAAAGGCCATCCCCAGCGCTGCCGCAAGGGCGAAGTGCGTGACCGCTCCGATCACAACGTTGGAGGTGCTGACCGGCATCGCGGACATGATCGCGCTGCGCGCGGCCGGGCTCAGCCCGGAGAGCAGGTTGGCCATCATCGTGTTGGTGGCATGCCCGGTCATCAGCGCGTTCATGACCGTCAGCTTCGCCGCCGGCACGTGCATCGACATCAGCATGCTCGTGAGCATCTTCATCACCGCCGGGGTGATGTGCCCGCCTGCAAACGCCGGCCCGACCTTTGCCATCGCCGCGGCCGGAAGATGAATCCCCATCATTCCCATCAGGGTCGGGAGCAGCGAGACCGGCGGCGTGACCGTCTTGACAAAGGCCGGGATCCCGAGGCTCAGTGGACTTGCGTAGCCGCTGCCCTGGGCTCCCATGACGACGATCATCAGTCCGATCATGACCAGCCCGCCAAGCAACCCGGCAACCATTCCAGCGAGCCCGACCCGCCTCGCCATCGCCGCCATCCCGCCGGACGCCACAGTCCGATCTGCGTTTTGCGACATCTCCGTCCTCTCGTTGTGAATTGACAGTCTGCGGCGTTGGAGCGGGCGGCAGCAGCAAAGGATTCAGGCGCTGGCGCGCCCGCTGTGCGCGCCAGCGGACGGCCGTCATCGATCTGAATCCTTTGCGCGGCGCGCGCCATCCAAGAGGTAATGACGCGGATTGCCGTGCTCGGTGGCCCCTACGCAAACCCATACGCGCTCGCAGCAACGCTGACCGACGCCGCCGAACGCGGCTGTGAGCGGATCTTCTGCCTCGGTGACCTCGGCGGCTTTGGCGCGGAGTGCGACGCCATCTGGCCGTTGCTGAAGGCGCACGCCGTGCAGTGCATCGCCGGCAACTACGACATCGCGCTGGGCCGCGGCGACCTCGATTGCGGCTGCGGCTATGCCGATGAGCGCGACAACCACTACGCGCAACTGCTCTACGACCACACGCGCGCGCACACGAGCGCCGCGTTTGCGGCTTGGATGCGAGACCTCCCCGCCGAGCACCGCGAAACGATCGGCGGTGTCGACGTGCACATGGTCCACGGCTCGCCGCTGGCGGTCAACGACTTCCTCTGGGAGTCACTCGGCGATGACGAGTTGCGCGAGCGTCTCAGTGCGAGCGGGGCTGAGGTGCTGCTCTGCACGCACACCGGGATTCCATGGCAGCGACGGATCGACGGGACGCTGATCGTCAACGTGGGCGTCGTCGGCAGGCCCGCCAATGACGGCCGCACGGCCGTCTGGTACGCGGTGCTCGACCTCCACGGCGCCGGCGCCCGCGCCGAGCTGATCAGTGTCGACTACGACTGGCGCGCACAGGCAGCGTCGATGCGCGCCGCCGGCCTGCCGGAGCCGTTCGTGGAGACGATCGAGTCCGGCTGGTGGACGACTTGTCTGGAGGTGGTTCCGCCGCCCGAGCGCGCACGGGGAAGGTTCCACCTGTACCGGGCGGCGCTCGATGAGCTGTTGCCCGACAGCGATCTCGGCTGGGCCCGGGCGCCGGCCCCGCCGGCCGACGCGCGTCCCGTCGTCGAGCTGTTCGGCAGCGCTGCCTTTCCCTCACGGCTCTGGCTCTACACCAACTTCCACTGCAACCTGGCCTGCGACTACTGCGTGGTGGCATCGTCCCCGCGGGCCTCACCGCGAGCGCTGGGCCTGGACCGGATCCGGGAACTGGTGGACGAGGCGCTCGAGCAGGGCTTCACCGAGCTGTACCTGACCGGCGGCGAGCCGTTCCTGGAACCGGAGATCGTGCCGATCATCGAATACTGCAGTGCGCGCCTGCCGACCGTGGTGCTGACCAACGCGATGGTGTTCACCGGGCGCCGCCGAGGGGAGCTCGCGCGCCTGGCAGCTCAATCGCAGCTGGTCATACAGACATCGCTTGATGGCGCCACCGCCGCCGCCCACGACGCCTGGCGCGGTCGCGGCTCCTTTCAGCGCGCGCTGGCGGGCCTGGCCCACGCGCACAGGCTGGGGCTGACGCTGCGGGTTGCGATGACGGAGACTCCCGCCAACCGCGCGGAGGTGGGCGACCTGCGCCGGATGCTGGAGCAGTTCGGCATCATCGGCGACGCGTTTGCGGTCAGACCGCTGGTCCGCCGAGGGTTCGCAGCGGACCTGGATGGCGCCAGCGTGTTTGACGACTCGATGGTGGCGCCCGAGCTGACGGTCACGGCACTGGGCGTTCACTGGCATCCGCTGGGCGCCGATCTGGCGTCGAGCCCGGACATGCTGGTCGCGGCCGGGCGGGTCACGCTCGGGGAGGCGAAGCGGCTGGTCACCGAGCGGTTTCTGAGACTGCGACTGGCGGACGGCAGCCTGCCTGCCGCATTCAGGTGCGCGGTTTGAGAACGGGGGTTGTGATCATGGCCAAGGCGCCGTTGCCGGGCACGGTCAAGACCAGGCTGGCGCCGCTGCTCGGACATCACGGCTGCGCCGCGCTGCAGGCCGAGCTGATCCGCCACACGGCGGCCTGGGTGGCCCAGGCGAGCGACCGTACAGCGGTCGCCTACGCTCCGGTGCGGGCGACCGACGCGATCACGCGACTGGTGCCGCCCGGTGTGGAGCTGTTCGCGCAGCACGGCGCGAACCTCGGCGCCAGAATGCGGTCGGCGAGCGCGAGGGCAGCCGCCGGCTGGGCTCCCGCCAGCGCGCTGGCGCTGATCGGGACAGACGCGCCGCTGCTGGGGCCAGGCAACCTGCTGGCGGCGTTCGCCGCGCTCGCGCAGGCCGACGCCTGCGTCATACCGGCGCACGACGGCGGTTACGTGCTGATCGCGCTGGCCACCCCGGCAGCCGCCCCCTTCGACCTCCCGCCGACAGCGTGGGGCGGTCCACAGGTGCTCGAACTGACACTTGGCGCGCTCGCCCGGGCGGGCCTGAGCACCGCGGTGCTGCCGGCCGTGGCTGATCTGGACACGCCCGCTGACGCGCTGGCGCTGCGCAGCGACCCGAACTGCCCCGCGTCACTTCGGGCGCTGCTGGCATGAGGCTCTCGGTGATCGTCCCAACCTTCAACGAGGAGACTCAGCTGCCGGCGCTGCTCGACCATCTGGAGGGGTTCGCCGAGGTTGTGGTCGTCGACGGCGGGTCAACCGACGCCACCCCCGCACTGGCGCGCACCCATCCGAGCAGACCGCGAGTGCTGAGCGTCGCGCGCGGTCGAGCGGGCCAGCTGAACGCCGGCGCCGCTGCCTGCGGGGGCGAGCTGCTGCTGTTCCTGCACGCCGACACCCGGCTGCCCAGCGGGGCAGCCGGGCTGATCGAGGGCGCGGTGCACGACAGCCGGGTGATCGGGGGCAACTTCGCCCTGGCGTTTGATGGCGGCGACCGCTTCTCCTCGCTGCTCGGCCGCTGGTACGCGCTGCAGCGGCGGCTCGGGGTCTACTACGGAGACTCGGCGATCTGGTGCCGGCGTGAGCTGTTTGAGAGACTCGGCGGCTTCGCGGACCTGCCGATCATGGAGGACTACGACTTCGTGCGCCGGCTGCAGCGGGCCGGGCGCACCGTCTGCCTGCCGGGTCCCGCTGTCACCTCGGCGCGACGCTGGCGCCACCACGGGCTGGCGCGCACGATCGCGGCCTGGGTCGCGATCCGCTGGCTGTACCTGGCAGGCGTGCCGGCGGGCCGGCTTGCCCGCCTATACCCCGTGATCCGCTGATGGGCGGTCTGCGAGAGACCTGCCGCTTGGAGGGGGCCCTGGCGGCCCGGGCGGCGCCGTGCGGCGTCACGCGGGTCGCGGGCGCATCCCAGGCCGTCGGGGCGGTCCCGCGGCGGGGCGCAACCCGCAGCCAGACCGACAGGAGGAAGTGACAGTTGTCTGACCGTCTCGACCGCGCACCCTGGCGCCCGATCCACCGTCGCATCGCCGGGGCGCTGGGAATCGGCTGGGGGCTGGACGCCTTTGAGGTCCAGATCATCGGCAGCGTGATCCCGGCCATCGCCGCCAGCTTTGCGCTGTCGCGCGGGCAGCAGATCGCGGTCTTCGTGATCTGGTTCATCGGTCTCGGGCTCGGCGCCGCGCTGTTCGGCTACCTGGCCGACCGCATCGGCCGGCGGCGACTGTTCATCGCCACCCTGCTGCTGTACTCGATCTCGGCGCTGGCGACCGCCGCCGCGCCGAGCTACGGCCTGTTCATGGTCTTCCGCTTCCTCACGGCGCTCGGGGTCGGCGGCGAATACTCTGCAGTCGCCTCGGCGATCTCGGAGTTCATGCCGGCCCGTGGCAGAGGCCGCACCAACGCGCTGGTGATGAACTTCTGGTCACTGGGGGGCGTTGTCGCTGGACTTGTCGGGGTGCTGTTCGTCTCCACCCTGCTCGGATCCAGCGGCTGGCGGGTTGCGCTGCTGTTCGGCGCGCTCAGCGCGGTCTACGGCCTGTACGCCCGCCGGCTGGTGCCGGAGTCGCCTCGCTGGCTCGCCTCCCAGGGCCGGCTGGCGGAGGCCAACGCGGTGATCGAACAGGTCACCGGGATCAGCCGGGATCACGCCGAGTACCTGCCCGCAGAACTCAACAGCTCGATGCGCGCGCAGCTCGGCGAGCTGTGGCGCGAGCATCGCGGCAGCCTGCTCCTGGGGATGGTCCTCGACTTCTCCGAAGCGTCGGCCTATTACGGGTTGTTCACGTTCGTGTCGGTGTTCGTCCTGCGAGCCGGGGTCGTCAGCGTGCCCGCGGGCACGGTGCCCTACTTCTATGTCGTGGCCAACCTCGGAGCGCTCGCGGGCGGGCTGCTGGTTAGCTGGGCACTGGACAGGGTCGGGCGGCGGCCGACCGTGTTCTTCGGCTACGCCGCCGCGGCCGGATCCTCGATGCTGGTCGCCGCGGCGGCTTTGAGCGGCTCGCCGGGCCTGACGCTGGGCGCGTTCACGGTCGCGGTGTTCTTCGCGACCACCGCCTGGGTCTCCGCCTACCCGACCTTCACCGAGCTGTTCCCGACGCACCTGCGTGCCAGCGGGGTCGGTGCCAGCGTCGCCGTCGGCCGGATCGGCGCGATCGTCGGGGCCGTCGTGCTGGCACAGGTCGCGTCGAGCTTCGGTCTGTGGTCGGCGTTCGCGACGCTCGCCGGACTTTGGGCGATCGGTGCGGGCGCAGCCGGGGTCTGGTGGCTGCGCGGCTTCGAGGCACGCGGGATGAGCCTCGAGGACATCACCAGCCACCTGGCGCAGCCATGAGCCGCTCCGCGTGGCACGGGGCCGGCGGTCCCGAGGACTGGGACCGCCACGCCTCGCTCTACAGCCGCCAGCTGTGGCTCGAGCGCGCGTCTGTCCGCACCGCCCTGGCGCTGCTGGGGGCGCGCGGGGACGAACGGGTGCTGGACGCCGGCACCGGCACCGGCGAGGTGCTGCGCCAGCTGGGCCGCGTCCATGCCAGGCCGCGGGCGGTGACAGCGGTCGACTTCTCCGTCGGCATGTTGGCTTCGCTCCCGCCGCTGCCGTGCGGCTGGTGCGCGCAGCTCTGTGACCTGCGCGCGCTGCCGCACGCCAGCGGAAGTTTCGACGCGGTGATCGCCTCCTACGTGCTGCACCTGCTCGCGTCCTGCGACCTGCCCGTCGTGCTCGACGAGCTGCGGCGGGTGCTGCGCCCGGGCGGCAGGCTCGTGACCGTCACCCCTGCGCTGCCGCCACGCGGCCCGGGGCGAGCGCTGGCCGCGGTGCTGGAGAGGGCTGCGCGCTCAGCGCCGGCGCGCCTCGGCGGGCTGCACGCGCTCGACCCACGAGCGGCGCTCAGCGCAGCCGGGTTCACCCTGGCCGCGGCACGGTGGAGCCTGCGCGGCTATCCGAGCCTGTGCGTGCTCGGGACGCTGAGATGAGGAGCTTCGCAAACCGCCGTCCGGAGTTCAGCGCGAGAATGCCGCTGATGGATGAGTCAGAGCTCGTCGGCCAGGCACGCGGTGGCGATCAGCGGGCCTTCGCCCGTCTCACGGAGCCGTGCCTCCCCCAGCTGCGCCGCGTGCTGCGGCGGATCACCGGCAACCGTGACAGCGCGGATGACGCGCTGCAGGAGGCGATGACCCGCGGCTGGCTGAACCTCTCACGGTTCGAGGGGCGCTCGCGGTTCTGCACCTGGTTGACCCGGATCGGGATCAACGAGGCGTACAACGCGGTCAGGGCGCCGGGGCCCCAAACGCTCGAGCTGGACGACCAGGTGGGCGAGCGGATCGCCGCCTGGGGGAACCGCCCGGATCAGGTCTTCGAGTCACGTGAGTTCCTGGCGGCGCTGGACGCGGCACTCGCCGCGCTGCCGGTCGACTACCGCAGCGCGGTTGTGCTCAGAGATGTCGAGGGGCTCTCCACCGCCGAGGCGGCCCAGACCCTCGGGATCGGTGAGCGCGCGCTCAAGAGCCGCGTGCACCGCGGACGGATGGCGCTGCGTGCCGCGCTCGACATCTGGTTCGCCAGCGGCTACGTCAGCTGAGCGCGCCCTCACTCGGGTCGATCTCGCGCAGCGCCTCCAGGCCGCCCACCGTGCGGCGCAGGTTGATCAGCATCCTGGCGCAGTTGGGACACCAGGACGTGTGCCGCTCGAGTCGCCTCACAGCGTCCGGCGAGAGGTCGCCGTCGAGGTAGTCCGACATCTGCGCCCGGGTCTCGCTACAGCGGGCGCGGCGGCGGGCCATCGGATTGATCGTCATGACCGTTGGACGCTCGGGCGCTCGGAAAGGATCCAGCTGGAGGTGTCGCTGGCGACCAGCGGCCCGGGCGAGCACGCCGCGCGACCCTGCGCATGCTCGCACAAAGCGCTCACCGGCCCGCGTCCCGGGCGCCGGCCGTGACCGGCCCCTGGCCGGCATGCAGCGAGGTGCCCTGGGCCGACTCGTAGGCCTCGAGGAACTTCAGCCACAGCTCGCTGCGCGTCGGGAAGGGCGCGATCGCGTGCGCGAGGGTCGTCAGCGGCACGCCGGCCACGATCGCGATGGTCGCCGCCTGCAGGAAGTCGGCGACCTCGGCGCCGACGAAGGTGACGCCCACCAGCACCTCACGCTCGAGGTCTACGACGAAGCGGCTGACCCCCGGCGCGCCACGACCGTGGAAGCTCGCGCCGGCGGTTGCGCCGGTTGGCAGGTCAAACGCCTGCGCGCTGATGCCCGCCTGCCTGGCAGCCTCGAGCGTGAGCCCGACCGCGGCAATCTGCGGATCGGTGAACACCACCCGTGGCGCGCCCTGGGCGTCGGTCCGCGCGCAGGCGCGCTCACCGAGGATGTGGTCTGCGGCGATCCGCGCCTGGTACTTGCCCGAGTGCGTCAGGAGCGAGCGGCCGTTGACATCGCCCACGGCGTAGAGCCCCGGCGCGCCGACCACGCACAGATGATCGTCGACCTCGACATGACCGCGCGGTTCCAGACCGAGCGTCTCCAGCCCGAGGTCGTCGGTCAGTGGCCTGCGCCCGACGGCCACCAGCAACCTGTCCCCCACGACCGTCTCACCGCTCTCCAGCGTGACCGTGATCTGCTCACCCGTGCGGCCGGCGGCGCTCGCACGCACCCCGGTCAGGACCCGCACCCCCAGGGCCTCCAGGGAGTCGCGCAGCAGTTGCGCGGCCAGCGGCTCCTCACGCGCGACCAGGCGCTCCAGAGCCTCGATCACCGTGACCTGCGAGCCGAGCGACGCCCACGCCTGCGCCATCTCGACACCGACCACGCCGCCACCGAGCACGATCAGCCGCCGTGGCACCTCCGTGGCCGTGGTGATTTCACGGTTGGACCAGGCGCTGACCTCGCCCAGGCCCGGGATCGGCGGGATCAGCGCGCCGCTGCCCACCGCGATCACCACCGCCTCACGCGCCAGCAGCACGTCATCGCCGACGCGCACACGCCGCTCGCCGTCCAGCCGCGCGTGCCCACGCACGAGCTCTATGTTGCGAGCGGCCAGCCATGGGAGCTGCTCTGAATCGTCGAGCCGATTGATCACCTGGTCACGCCGGGCGAGCACCGCGCTCACGTCAAGCGTCCCGGTGAGCGCCTCGGCTGCGCCCGGGACTCGGGCCACCTCACGCAGCAACTCGGCAGGGCGCAGCAGCGCCTTGGATGGCATGCACGCGTAGAACGAGCACTCGCCACCGACCAGGTCCCGCTCGACGATCGCGACCCGCCTGCCGCCGCGCTCCGCCAGCCGGCCCGCCAGCACCTCACCGGCCGGCCCGGCGCCGATCACCACCACATCAACTTGACGTTCCATCAGCTGCCTTTGGTCGGGGTTGCCGCGTCCCAGCGGCCGTCGATGCGCATCAAAGCTCTGACACGCCGCGCGCGCCGGAGGATTCAGGGAGCGGCTGAATCCTCCGGCATCGGCGTCCAGCGTGCAACGCGTGTGGCCGCACGCACGGACCGGCGGCGGTCGGCCGAGGTCCAGGTGCCGCAGCGGCTCCGGGTGCCAGCAGGCAACCGGCGTCGTGCCTCACGCGCGCGCTCGAAGCCTTCTACGTGCCGCTGCTGCTGAGGCTCGCGGGCCCTGATCCGGAGGCCGTGACGGAGTCATCGGAGGCGCTCGCCGCTGCCTCCCGGTAGCTGCGGGTCTCACGCCGGGCGATGGCCATGCGGTGAACCTCATCCGGGCCGTCAGCGATCTGCAGCACGCGCGCGGCGGCGTAGAGCTCGGCGAGCACGGTGTCCGCGGAGAGCCCCGCAGCACCGTGCGCCTGGATCGCGCGGTCGATCACCCAGGTGGCGGCGGCCGGCGCCGCCACCTTGATCGCCGAGATCTCGATGCCGGCGGCGCGGTTGCCGACCGTGTCCATCAGCCAGGCGGTCTTGAGCGTCAGCAGTCGCGCCTGCTCGATTCTGATGCGCGCCTCGGCGATCCACTCCTGGATCACGCCCTGCTCGACCAGCGCACGGCCGAAGGCGTCGCGTGAGACGGTGCGCCTGCACATCAGCTCGAGCGCCCGCTCGGCCATCCCGATCGCGCGCATGCAGTGATGCACGCGCCCGGGGCCCAGCCGCTCCTGAGCGATCCTGAAGCCGTCGCCCGGCTCGCCCAGCAGGTTGGAGACCGGCACCCGCACGTCACGGTAGATGATCTCCGCGTGGCCTCCGTGAGCGGCATCGTCGTAGCCGAAGACGCTTGTGGAGCGGCGGATCTCCACACCGGGTGTGTCCTTGGGCACGAGGATCATGCTCTGACGCCGGTGGCGCTGCGCCTGCGGGTCGCTGACCCCCATCACGATCAGCAGGGTGCAGCGTGGGGACATCGCCCCGGTGGACCACCACTTGTGACCGTTGATCACGTATTCATCGCCCTCGCGCACGATCGCGGTGGCAATGTTGGCCGCATCTGAGGAGGCGACGGCCGGCTCGGTCATCGAGAAGGCCGAGCGGATGCGCCCGTCGAGCAGCGGCTCGAGCCAGCGGCGCCGCTGCTCATCTGTGCCCAACAGCGAGAGCAGCTCCATGTTGCCGGTGTCCGGGGCCGAGCAGTTGAGCGCCTCCGGTGCCAGCCAGACGCTGCGGCCGGTGATCTCCGCGAGCGGTGCGTACTGGAGGTTGGTGAGCCCGGCGCCGTGCTCATGGGCGCGCGGCAGGAACAGATTCCACAGGCCACGTGCGCGCGCCTCGTGCTTGAGCTCCTCAATCACCGGCGGCGGCTCCCAGCGCGCCCGCGCACTCTGGTCCTGCTCGCGTGAGCGGGCCTCCGCGGGGTAGACGCACTCGTCCATGAACGCCTGCAGCCGCGCCTGCAACTCCGTGGTCCTCGCGTCAAATCCGAAGTCCATCTCACTCCCAGCGGTTCCCGGCCCCGGCACGGCCTCCCCCGAGCCGCGGCCTGAAACCGTACCAGCTCAGTTAGCGCACGCGGCGCGCTGGAGCTGTCGCTCGCCGAGCGCCACCAGCGCGTCGACCAGCCCCTGATCGGGCTGAGCGTCCGCCGCCGGCATCGCGCCGCCGGCCGCACGCGCCAGCACCCCCTGACAGATGACAGCCAGCTTGAAGAACGCGAAGGCCTCATACCAGGCGAGCCCCGAGACGTCGAGGCCGGTGCGCCGCGCGTAGGCCTCGATCAGCTGATCACGGCGCGGGAAGCCGGGCTGCGCGGTCACCGCGGGGAAGACCCGGGCACGCACGCGCAGCTCATCGTCGCCGCTCTCACTCCAGTACGCGAGCAGCGTCCCGAGGTCGGCCAGCGGATCCCCGAGCGTGCTCATCTCCCAGTCCAGCACCGCCACGATCTCCCCGGGGCGCGAGGCGTGCAGGACCGTGTTGTCGAGGCGATAGTCGCCGTGCAGCAGCGCCGCGCGGGCGGGCGCCGGCACGCGCGCGGCGAGCGCCGCCCGCAGCTTCTCCAACGCCGGGTGCGCCTGTGTCCTGGAGCGCTCCCACTGCTCGGACCAGCGCCGCAGCTGGCGTTCCATGAAGCCCTGCGGCCGCCCGAAGTCAGCCAGCCCCAGCTCCCGCGGATCGAGCGTGTGCAGCGCCGCGAGAACCGCGATCAGCGCCTCACCGACGGCCGCGCGCTGCTGCGCGCCGGCCGCGTAGCCGACCGGCAGCCGCTCCCGGCATACGTGTCCGAGCACGCGTTCCATCGCGTAGAAGGCGACGCCCAGGCCGGCGTCCGCGTCCCAGAGGTGCAGCGTGCGCGGCACCGGCACGGCGCTGCCGTGCAGCGCGCTCAGCACCCGGTATTCCCGCGTCATGTCGTGCGCGGTGGGCAGGATCCCACCCAGCGGCGGGCGCCGCAGGATCAGCTCTCCGGCCTCGCTGCGGACGCTGTAGGTGAGGTTTGACCTGCCTCCCGCGATCAGCACGACCTGCGGGTCGCGCCAGCGCTCGTCGTGCAGCTCCTCGCTCAGCAACCGCCCGACCAGCTGCGGGTCCGCACCGGCCGCTCCCGGCAGCGCGCCGGCGGCCTCTCCCCCGGACCGCTCGCCCCGCCGCATCGCGCCGATTCTCTTGATGACCTGAACTCAAGTCAAGGCGACGCCGGGGTTCGCCACGCACGACGGCACGTGGCCGCCGAGGGGTTGAGGTCGCTCCTGCCCCGAACGACCGACCGGTCTCGGCCCCCAGCGCACTGACCAGCCGGACAGCCGCATGCTGCTCCTCAACCGAACACCGACGTGTCGTCGGCTTCCCACCGTCCTGCCGTCGGCGCCAAAGCGGGCTCAGTGATCCCTCAGCGAACGGCTGCTCGGCTCACGCGGGGCCGGGGCGAAGGCGGGCGAGCCCTCCCTTGAGTCTTCGCCGTCCCCGAAGGGACCTTGCACAACTCAAGAAGGAAGACGCCCAGCTGGGGAGGTGGGACTCGAACCCACAACCCTTCGGTTAACAGCCGAATGCTCTGCCATTGAGCTACTCCCCAGTGGTCGCCCAAATGTAGCGAGCCGGGGCCGGCACCGTCCGCTCGTGCCGCGCGCCGGGTGTGGGGCGCTCAGACCGGCGCCTGGATCCGCGCGCCGACCGCGCGGATCTCCTCCAGCACCGACTGCAGCTCCCGGGCGACGGCGTGCAGGCCGGGACCGCCATGGCTCTGCAGGTAACGCTTCTGGCGCATCAGGCGCTCGCGCTCGAGCACCAGATGCGCGTGCTCGAGCTCATCGGCGCTGACGCGCCGCCCGCGCGCCGCGCGGTCGAGCAGGTCGCCGACGAGCGGCTCGAGCTCCGGGTCGTCGATCGGCGCCTGCGGGGCCCCCGGCAGCTGCGCGGCGAGGATCCG
>JAJZDA010000226.1 GCA_021851525.1 Actinomycetes bacterium
GGCCAGGCCGATCCGGGTCAGTCGCAGAAGCCCATGGGTCCGCAGCTTGGTGCCCCTCGAATGATCAAGGGCCTCGGCACGAGTTTGATTCCCAGCCTCCCTGGCGGACTTGGGATCGGCGGAACGCCCTCCATGAGTCCTTCTGGGGCCGGCGGGTACTGAGTCGAAATCGTCCCAATGAGGCACGAGAGGCGAGCGCCCCGTCGCTCGCCTCGTTGCTTTGTGGGAATGTTATCTCGCCCGCCTGGATATTTGGCGGGGCGCTGGATCACCCTCTCGAAGCAGGTAGTCGGAATCGGCCGCCAGGTTGCGAAACATCTCGACGCGGCCCGAGGGCCAGCGGACCTCGACGCGTTCGGCTCGATCAGCGATTCCCAGGCCGAAGTGCAGCCGGGGGTCGCCCGACGATTGATAGCTCCCTCCGCCAAATCGCTCGACGACCTGCCGACGGCCGCCCACCTCAACCGTTACCCGGGCACCGGTAGCATCTCGGTTCGAGGTTGTTCCCTGAAGCCGGATCGCGATCGATCGGGCGGCAGGACCTTCATTGTGGAGATAGGCGGCCGGGCCTCGATTGTCCACGATCACCGCGTCGAGCCGGCCGTCGTTGTCGAGATCGCCAATGGCGAGCCCTCGACCAACTCTGGGAACCAGGAAAGGCGGGCCGGCGGCCGCGCCACCGCGCGGCGCCGCGGCTCAGGCGACCGGCAGCCTGCGCGGCAGCTGCGCGCCGGTGTCAAGCACCGCGGCGGTCAGCCGGTCGGGCGAGTAGCTGGGATCGAGCAGCTCGCAGACCTCGAAGCCGATGCGGGCCAGGTGCTGCGCCAGCAGCGCGCCGGCCAGGGGGCGGTCGCGCTCCTTGCAGGCGTCGAGGATGTCGCGGTGCTGGGCGGTGGCCCAGGCGGTCGGTCCCTGGCCGATGTGCAGGCGGCGGTAGCGCTCGGCGTGGTCGAACATCTGGCCGAGCACGAAGTTGACGCGCTCACCGGCGTGCTCGGTCAGCGTGCGGTGGAAGCGATGGTGTGGCACCGTCCAGCGCACGTAATCCTTCTCCTCCGCGTAGTGCGCCATCTCCGCCATGTAGCCCTCCAGCCTGGCGAGATCCTCGGAGGTCATCAGCGACACGGAGAGGCGCAGCGCCTCGGCCTCCAGCGTCACGCGGATCACGCACAGCGCCTCCAGGTCCTCGGCGGTCATCTGCGCGACGCGCACGCGGCGGTTGGGCTCGCCCTCGACCAGCCCCTCGCTCTGCAGCATCCGCAGCGCCTCCCGCAGCGGGGTGCGGCTGATGCCCAGCTCCTCCGCCAGCGCGACCTGTGACATCACAGCACCCGGCGCCAGGTCGCCGTCGAGGATCGCCCGGCGCACGCGCTCATATACGTCCTCAGTGCTCTGCCCGTTCTCTGGCATCTGTAACCCGGCTCAGCCTAGGCGCCGAGCATGCTATATCCGCCGTCGGCGATCATGTAGGAGCCGGTGATGTGGTGGGCGTCGTCACTGGCCAGGAAGAGCGCGGCGCCGGTCATCTCCGCGGGGCCCGGGATCTTGCCGGCGGGCGTCCCGGCCAGGATCTGCTCACGTCGCCCGGACTTCCATTCGGGCCGTGCCAGCACCGCCTCGGTCTCCATGAACCCGGGAGCAAAGACGTTGATCCTGACCTTCGGCGCCAGCGCCTTGGCGTAGGACTTGGTGATCCCCAGCAGCCCGTACTTGCCGGCCGCGTACTGCGGCGCGCGCGGGCTGCCGCGGACGATCACGGTCGAGCCGATGTTGACGATCGCGCCTCCGTCGCGCTCGTGCATGCGCTGGCCGAACTCATGGACCATCAGCATCGTGCCCTTGATGTCGACCGCCAGGACGTGGTCGATCGCCTCCTCTGTGACCTCCGACCAGGACGCCTGCCCGGAGGCCATGTCACCGACGTTGTTGATCAGCACGTCGACCCCGCCGAACTGCGTGAAGGCGTGCTGGGCCATGCGCTTGATGTCATCCCAGCTGGTGATGTCGCCCTGGATCAGCTCCGCCTGCGCCCCGGCCTCGCGCACGCGCTCGGCGGTGCGCTGCGCGCCCTCCGCGGAGGCGCGGTAGTGGATCAGCACCTGGGCGGCACCCTCCTGCGCGGCCCGCACCGCGAGCTCAGCACCGAAGCCGGTTCCGGCCCCGGTGACCATGAAGTTGCGCCCCTCGAACCTGCGCTGCATCTCTGCTGCTCCCCTCAGACGATCGTGCGACCGCCGTCGATGTACAGGACCTGACCGGTGATGAAGCTCGCTCGCGGCGAGCTGAGGAAGAGCACCGGGTCGACCACCTCCTCCAGGCGCCCGAAGCGCCCCGCCGGGATCAGCGCCACGAGCGCCTCCCGCTTCTCCGGGTGCTCGGCCAGGTAGCGGCGCGTCAGCTCGGTGTCCATGTAACCGGGAGCCACGGCGTTGGCGGTCACGCCGTGCTCAGCGTTCTCATGCGCGATCACGCGCATCAGCTGGTTGATGGCGCCCTTGGTGGCCGCGTAGGGCCCGTGCAGGCGGTGGCCGCTGCGTCCCGCCACCGATGAGAAGAACACGATCCGCCCGTTGCCCTGCGCCTTCATGCCGGTGAGCGCCTCCGTCGCGGTGTGGAAGGCGCTGGTCAGGTTCACGGCGATGAAGCGGTCCCAGTCGGCGGCGCTGTACTGCTCGATCGGGCGACGGTCGTTGATCCCGACGCAGTGCACGAAGACGTCCAGCCCGCCGAGCTGCTCGCGCGCGGCGGCCACCGCCGCGCGCGCGGCCTGCGGGTCGCCGAGGTCAGCGTCGATGCGGACCGTGACCGCGTCCGGGGCGCGCTCGAGCGCGGCCTGGCCAAGGTCGGTGATCGCCACCTGCGCGCCGGCCTGCAGGTAGCCCTCGACGAGCGCCGCGCCGATGGTCCCGCCGCCGCCGGCCACCAGCACCCGCTGGCCCGCGAGCCCGAGCCACTCAGCCGACACTGGGGGGCGCCTCCCGGTGGGTGAAGACGTTCAGCGTGAGCGCCCCGCCACCGGCGGGCACGGTCGCTGAGTGCGGCGTGCCGCCCGGCAGCGTCGCCGTCTCCCCGGCGCGCATGTGCACGGGCTGGCCGGCCACCACAAAGTCAATCTCCCCCTCCAGCACGTGCGTGATCTGATCCTGCGGGTGCTGGTGCTCCTCCCAGCTGGAGCCCGCCCCGTAGCGGTAGAGGGTCGCGGTCAGCTGCGGCGTGTGGACGGTGGCACCGAGGATCCCGGGGCGCGCCTCGGTGAACTCCTGCTGGCTCCAGTCGATCTTCTGCGGTTGCTCCATGGCCTGGCACTATTGCATACATTTTTGATATCCGTCTACATTTTGCGAAAGTGTTCGTGGCGCGCGGACGCGCGCCGGCTGTCCAGGGGACCGGGGTTCACGGGACCGGGGGCTCACGGGATCCGTGGTCCACGAGGACCAGGTCCCACGGGACCAGGGCTCACGGGGCCCAGGGCGCACGAGACCTGGGGCTCACGGGACAGGGGCCGCTGGGCCAGAGGCTCCGGGAGCAGGGCTCCGGGAGCAGCGAGGGTCCAGCGATCCGGGCAGCCACGAGATCCGGGAAAGGTGGGGTTGATGCGATTTGCCTCTGTGCTTCATGAGGGCCGGCCGCTGGCCGTGGCGTTGGAGGACGACGCGGCGGTGCCGCTGCGCGGGATCCCCGAGCTGGGGCGGCTGACGCCGCGCTCAGTGCTCGCCGACCCGCCGCTTGACCGCGCCCGCACGCTGCCGCTGGAGCAGCTCTCCCTGCGCACGCCGGTGCCGGCCCCCGCGCGGATCATCTGCGTGGGGCTCAACTACGTGGCGCACGCCGCCGAGGCCGGCCGTGACGTGCCCGACTACCCGGTGCTGTTCACGAAGTTCGCGAGCTCACTCGCCGGCCCACAGGACCCGATCCCCTGCCCGCCGGAGTCCTCGGCGATCGACTACGAGGGTGAGCTTGCGGTGGTGATCGGCGAGCGGGCGCGGCGCGTGGATGCCGAGCACGCGCTGGACGCGGTGGCCGGTGTGAGCGTCGCCAACGACGTCACCATGCGGGACTTCCAGAACCGCACCCACCAGTGGCTGCAGGGCAAGGCGTGGGATGCCAGCACGCCGGTGGGACCGGCGCTCGTGACGCTCGATGAGGTCGGTGATCTGGGCTCACTGACGCTGCGCACGGTGGTCAACGGACAGACCGTCCAGCAGGCCTCGACCGGGCTGATGATCTTCGACGTCGCCACGCTGGTGAGCGTGATCTCCCAGTTCACGGAGCTGGAGCCGGGCGATCTGATCCTCACCGGGACGCCCAGCGGGATCGGCTTCCGGCGTGAGCCGCCGCTGCTGCTGAGCCCCGGGGGCGTGGTCAGCGTCGAGGTGGACGGCGTCGGGCGGATC
>JAJZDA010000027.1 GCA_021851525.1 Actinomycetes bacterium
GGCGCACGGCCGGCGGCCGGCGCACGGCCGGCGGCTCGCAGCAGGCTGATCTCCTGGGCGCTCAGGCGGCGGTGGGCGCCGGGCCTGAGGTCGCCCAGCTGCAGCGGCCCGAAGCGGATCCGCGTGAGCGTGACCACCGGATGGCCAACCTGCTCGCACATCCGCTTGACCTGTCGCTTGCGTCCCTCGTGGATCGTGATCTCGAGCACGTCCGGGCGCACCCGCGCGACCCGTGCCGGGGCGGTGCGGCCCTCCTCCAGCAGCACACCGTCACGCAGCTGTGAGAGCGCCTGCGCCCCGACCGGCGGGTTGCGCACCACAGCCCTGTAGGTCTTCTGCACCTCAAAGCTCGGGTGCGTGAGGCGATTGGCGAGCTCACCGTCGTTGGTCAGGAGGATCAACCCCGTGGTGTCGATGTCCAGCCGCCCCACCGGATACAGGCGCCACGGTCCCTGCACCATGCCCACCACCGTCGGGCGGCGCTGCGGGTCATCCGCGGTGGACACCACCCCCTCGGGCTTGTTCAGCGCGAACACCACCAGCTCCGTGTCAGCGGCGCGCAGCGGCCGCCCGTCGAGCGTCACGGCGCGCGAGTCATCGACGTCGGTGGCAGGATCGGTCACCACCGCGCCATCGACCGCAACGCGTCCGCCGCGGATGATCTGCTCGGAGGCACGGCGCGAGGCGACCCCCGCGCCGGCGAGGAACTTTGCGAGTCTCAAAGTCCTGCCACCATAGACGCAGATGAACCTCGACCTCCTTGCTCAGACGCTCGCGCAGCTGGGCGAACCGAAGTACCGGCTGGCGCAGATCTGGAAGTGGACCGCTCAGGGTGCGGCCGGATATGAGCAGATGACCAACCTGCCCGCGCGGCTGCGTGACGAGCTGACCGCGCGGGTGCCGTTCTCGACGCTCACCGTCGAGCACGAGGCGCACGCCTCCGACGGCACGATCAAGGCGCTGATGCGGACCGAGGACGGCCGCGTGCTGGAGGCGGTGCTGATGCGCTACCGCGACGGGCGCCGCTCGCTCTGTGTCTCCTCGCAGTCCGGCTGCCCGCTCACCTGCAGCTTCTGCGCCACCGGCAAGATGAAGTTCGGACGCAACCTCAGCGCCTGGGAGATCCTCGATCAGGCGCTGCACTTCCGGCGGATCGAGAGCGTCGACCACTGCGTGTTCATGGGCATGGGCGAGCCGATGATGAACCTTGACAACGTGCTGGAGGCGTGCAGGCGCTTCCCGGACATCGGCATCACCAACCGGCGCACGGCTATCTCCACCGTCGGTTGGATCCCGGGGATCGAGCGGATGACCGCCGATCCGATGCCGCTGCGCCTCGCGCTCTCGCTGCACGCCGCCGACCCGCAGCTGCGATCGCAGCTGATGCCGGTCAACGATCGCCACCCGCTACCGGAGGTGCTCGCCGCCTGCGAGCGCTTCTACGAGCGCAAGCGGCGAATGGTCTTTGTGGAGTACGTGATGCTCGCCGGCATCAATGACGCGGTGCCCCAGGCACGGGCCCTGGCCAGGCTCCTGGACCCTCGCATCTACAAGGTGAACCTGATCCCCTACAACCCCACCGACGTCGGCATGGCCGGCTCGACCCCCGGCGCGATCGAGGCGTTCCGTGAGGAGCTGGAACGCCACGGGATGGGCGCGACCGTGCGCCTCACCAGGGGCCGTGACATCGCCGCGGCCTGCGGCCAGCTCGCGGCCGGGGCGCTCTCGGTGCAGGCCGCGACCGCGGTCGGCACCGGCGCCGGCTGATCAGCCTCACCCGCCGGTGCGCGCCTCGCCGGCGCGCAGCAGCCGCTCGCGCAACTCCTCCTCGAGCTCCGGCGATGGATCGAAGGCGGAGATCGGCGGGAGCTCGGTCAACGAGCCAAGCCCGAAGAGCCGCAGGAAGAGATCGGTGGTGCGGTACAGCACGGCACCGAACTGCGAGCGCCCCGACTCCTCGATCAGCCCCCGCTCGAGCAGGGTCGTCGCCGCGGACTCCGCGTTGACACCCCGGATCCGCGCGATCTCCGGTCTGGACACCGGCTGCAGGTAGGCGATGATCGCGAGCGTCTCCGCCTGCGCGGCTGTCAGCGGCGGGGTGCGCGGGCGCGCCAGCAGGTTGCGTGCGGCATCCTCGGCATCCGGGTGCGAGGCGAGGTACCAGCCGGCCGCGCTGTGGCGCAACACCAGGCCGCGCACCTCACGCTCGTAGTCCTCGCCCAGCTGCGCCAGCGTCGCCCGGATCTCATCTGTCTCCGCCTCCGCGGCGCCGGCCAGCGCTTCCTCGCTCACCGGGTCCGCGGAGAGGAACAGCAGCGCCTCCACGATCCGCCTCAGCTCGGCGAGCCGCTGAGGATCGAGCGTGACCGGCTCGGGCGGCTGCGGAGCCACCGTCAGGCCCTGCGCGGGCGCCTGCTGGTCCTCCGGCTGCGGGGCCACCGTCAGGCCCTGCTGGTCCTCCGGCTGCGGCGCCACCGTCAGGCCCTGCGCGGGCCCCTGCTGGTCCTCCGGCTGCGGGGCCACCGTCAGTCCCTGCGGGGGCGCCCCCGGATCCTCCGGCCGCGGCACCACCTCCAGCTCACGTGCGCCGTGCTGCGCTGCGGCAGCCGGCTCACCCTCGCGCGGGTCCTGCGTCTCTTGATCGCCGGTCACGCGGCCGCCACCGCAAGGGCAGCCGCGCTCGCCCGCACCTCGATCGCGCCGAACGGCTCATCCTGCACCCAGGTGAGCTCCCCCTGCTTGTAGAGCTCCAGCAGCGAGAAAACGGTCACCGCCACGGTCACGCGGTCAGCGCCGGCCACCGCCTCATCGAAGTTGAAGGAGCCACGACGCAGCAGCCGGCGCAGGTGCGTCAGGCGCTCGGCGACGGAGACCTTGGGCACCGGGATGTGGCGCACGTCCACCTCCGGCGGAAGCACCAGCAACCCGGCGATCGCCTTCGCCAGGCGCGTGGGGTCATAGACCGCCTCGGCCACAGGCAGTGACGCCTTGCGCAGCTGCGCCGGCAGCGGCGCGCTGCGGAAGCGATAGCCAGACTGCGCGCGCAGCAGGCCGCTGAGATGCTCTGCCGCGGAGCGGTAGCGGTGCGCGTCGAGCAGGCGCTCCAGGAGCTCAGCGGCGGCCTCCCCCGGATCCAGCTCCACCTCCTCAATCTCCTCGCCCGGCAGCATCAGCCGCGACTTGAGCTCCAGCAGCGCCGTGATCAGCACCAGGAACTCAGTGGCGGCCTCCAGATCCAGCTCGCCACGAGACTCGAGGTGATCGATGTAGGAGATCACGACATCCGCCAGGTCGACCTCCAGCAGGTCAACCTCCTCACGCAGGATCAGCGTCAGCAGCAGGTCGAAGGGACCGGCGAACACCTCGAGATCCAGCTCGAGGTCGACGAGACGCAACGGGGCGCGAGGGACGCTGGCTTCAGTCACCTGCTGCGAGGTTAACGCGCGGCTCGGAGAGAACGGCGGTTTTCGCCCGTGGCGGCGGGGTCAGGCTTGCGGCGCCACCGGCCCGACGCCCATCCGCGCGCGCGCCGCGGCGATCGTCGGAGCGGCCAGCGCGCGTGCCTTGGCGGCGCCCTGGGCGAGCGTCTGCTCGAGCATCCGCTCGTCCGCGCGCAGCTCCTGGTAGCGCTCGCGCACCGGCCTCAGGTAGTCCACCACGGCCTCACCCACGGCCAGCTTGAACTGGCCGTAGCCGGCCCCCTCGAACTCCCGCTCGAGCTCCTGCACCTCGCAACCGCGCACCGCCGCGAGGATCTCCAGCAGGTTGTTGATCCCCGGCTTCTCAGGGCCGCGCAGCACCTCACGGCCGGAGTCAGTGACGGCCGACTTGAACTTCTTGATGATCGCCTCGGGCGTGTCGGTGACGTACACGGTGCCCTGCGGTGAGCCGCCGGTCGTCGACATCTTGCGGGTCGGGCTCTGCAGGTCCATGATCCGTGCGCCCACCTGCGGATAGGTGCCGCGCGGAACCACGAAGGTCTCACCGAAACGGGCGTTGAAGCGCTCGGCGATGTTGCGGGCCAGCTCGATGTGCTGGCGCTGGTCGTCTCCGACCGGGACCTCATCTGTCTGGTAGAGCAGGATGTCAGCCGCCATCAGCACCGGGTAGTTGAAGAGCCCGGCGGCGACCAGGTCCTGCGCGGCGCCGGCCTTGTCCTTGAACTGGGTCATGCGCTGCAGCTCACCGTAGGCGGTGACGCTCATCAGCAGCCACTGCAGCTCCGAGTGCTCGGGCACGTCGCTCTGACGGAAGAAGATGCAGCGCTGCGGGTCCAGGCCCGCGGCCAGCATCAGCGCCGCCAGGTCATAGAGGCCGGCGCGCAGCGCCGGCGGCTCGTAGGCGACGGTCGTGGCGTGCAGGTCGACGATGCAGTAGAGCGCCTCGCCGCGGTCCTGGCCGGCGACGTAGCGCACGATCGCGCCGATGTGGTTGCCAAGGTGCTTCTGACCGGTCGGTTGAATCCCCGAGAAGATGCGCATCGCGCAGGCAGGCTACACGGAGTCGCCACCGGGGGCGCTCACCGCGAGCGCGCGCGCGTGCGCGTCGGTGCGGGAGAGCCGCCAGGCGACGATCACGCCCGCCAGGCCCCCACAGAGGTGCGCCTGCCAGGAGATGCCCGCGTGCGGCGCCAGGCTGGCGAGCAGTGCCGCTCCCCAGACCACGGCGACGACCACGCCGGTGAGCAGCTCGATCGGCGAGCGGTCGAAGATCCCACGGGTCAGCAGATAGGTGGCGTAGCCGAAGACCACGCCGCTGGCCCCGATCGTGTCCTGCGCGCGGGCGCCGGCGTGCGCCGGCGAGATCAGCCATGTGCCGAAGCCACCGGCGACGATGATGAAGGCCGTCACCAGCGCCAGCCGCCCGGCTCCGCGGAAGGCGATGATCGCCCCGAGGAAGACGAACGGCACGGTGTTGTCGAGCAGGTGCTGGAAGCTCGCATGGATGAACGGTGAGGTGAGGATCCCCCAGAAGCGGCCGAGGTTGCGCGCCCAGATCCCGTCGCCGTCCAGGGCGTTGCCGCTGAGCGTGTTGATCAGCTCGATGATCCACATCAGCGCGACGATCGCCACCAGCAGCGCCAGCCCCTCGGCGTGGCGCGCGCGGACCTCCCGCAGCTTCGCGGCCTGCGTCTCACTGAGCAGGCGGCTCATGTTCAGGCGGCTCATGTTCCAAGGATCGCATCGCTGAGCGCCAGTGCAAGCGCCAGGCGGCGCGGCACGGACTCAAGCTCCAGGTGCTCCTGCGGCGTGTGGGCACCGGCGCCGCAGGGCCCCAGGCCGTCGATCGTCAGCGGGATCACCTGCGCCAGGTGGCTGGCGTCGCTCGCGCCGCCGCGCGCGGCGCCGGCGACCGGCGCTCCCAGCAGCGCTGCGGCCCGCGCCAGCACCGGTGCGGCGGTGTCACCGCTGTCCATCGCCGGCCAGACGCGCTCGAGCACCGCACTGAGCGAAACGTCCTCACGCACGACGGGGACCGCCTCCAGCACGCGCCTGAAGCTGGCGGCGTCGCTGGAGCGCACGTCGAGCACCAGCTCGCCATCGGCGGGGACGACGTTGAACGCCTCGCCGCAGCGGATCACGGTTGGCACGACTGTCAGCTGCGCAGGGCCGTCGGGGTCAGACAGCGCCTCCAGCTCCAGCGCCGTGCGCGCCAATGCCAGAAGCGCGCTGCGGCCCTGCGCGGGAGCGGCGCCCGAGTGGGCGGCTCTGCCCTGCGCGCGCACCCGCAGGGTCCCCGCCCCCTTGCGCCGGATGATCACGGCCTCCTCCCCCTGAGCGGTGCGCTCGCCGGCCTCAAAGCAGAGGCAGGCGTCGTAACCCGCGAAGCGCTGCGCGTGCGCGAACGGCGCCGTGCGCCACTCCTCGTCGCAGACCAGGAGCAGCGCCAGCTCAGCGAAGCGCGACGGGCTCTGCGCGAGCTCGCGGGCCAGCGCCAGCGACAGCGCGACGCCACCCTTCATGTCGATCGTCCCCGAGCCATGCAGGCGGTCAGGCTCACGACGCGGCGGGCGATGCTGGGCGTGCGTGAAGACCGTGTCCAGATGACCGAGCAGCAGCAGCCGGCGCGTTCCCGTGCCGGTGAGGCGCGCGAGCAGGTCCGGGGCGCAGCCGTCCGTGGCGCAGGTGAGCCGCTGCAGCTCAGCCTGCGGGGGCAGGGCGGCCGCGCAGAGCTCGATCGCGCGCTGCGCGCCGGGGATGTCACCCGACGGTGAGGAGATGGCCACCAGCTGCTCGGCCTCGGCCAGCGCGCGCGGGGTCAGCCGCGCCGCCAGCGCGACCAGTTCGCTGTTCATGCCTGCACGCTACCGTGCCCGCGCTCAGCCGCCCGCGCGGGCCAGCGTCTGCTCTGCAGATGCCGTCGCCGCGGGCTGCGGCCCGGCGTCGAGCCCCAGCCAGCCGGCGGCGTGCAGCTCCCGCAGCGCCCTGACCGCCACCGGCAGGAACTGCCGTCCCTCCAGCTCCAGGCACTCGGCGTAGGCCTCGCGCAGGCTCTTGCGGCGGTTGTAGGTGCGTCCCGCGACCATCACGTCCCAGGCGTCGGCCAGCGAGATCAGCGCGGCTCCCTCCGGGATCTCAGCTGCCCCGAGGCTGCGCGGATAGCCACGCCCGTCGGGGCGTTCGTGGTGAGCATGGATCCAGCTGACCTGCTCATTGCTGAGGATGTTGCCGACGATCCGCACCGAAAGCTCGACGTGCTCATTGATCTGCAGGCGCTCACGCTCGGTCAGCTGCCCGGGCTTGGTCAGCAGCGCGTCGGGCACGGCGAGCTTGCCGACGTCATGCACCAGCGCCGCCTCGCGCAGCCGCGCGATGCGGTCATCCGGCCAGCCGGAGACCTGAGCGAGGCGTCCGGCGAAGCTCGCGACGCGCTCCGAGTGCTCGCTGGTCGCCGGATCCTTGGCGTCGACCGCACGGGCCAGCGCGCGCAGCCCGGCGAGGGACTGCGAGCGTTCGATCCAGGCGCCGCGCGCGCCCGGCTCGAGCGCCGCCGCCACCTCCGTGTCGTAGAGCGTCGCCTGGTCACGACCGGAGGCCTTGCTGGCGTACAGCGCGATGTCGGCACGCCGCACCAGCTCAGCGGGATCGGAGGTGGAGCTGGTGTCGCAGACCCCGGCAGATGTGGTCAGCCGGCGGCCGTTGATCTGGTTCTGGCCGATCAGCTCACGCGCCCGCTCGATCGCGCCGAGCGCCTGGTGGCTGTCGGTGTCCGGCAGGATCCACATGAACTCATCGCCACCCAGACGGCCGACCGTGTCGCCCGTGCGTGAGACCGTGTCAAGCGCCATCGCCACGCGCCGCAGCGCCTCGTCGCCGCGGTCGTGACCGCCCAGGTCGTTGATCTCCTTGAAGTTGTCGAGGTCGATCATCGCGATCGCCAGCTGCCGGCCGTGACGCCCGGCGCCGGCCAGCTCAGCCGCCAGCCGCTGGTGCAGCGCGCGATGGTTGGGCAGTCCGGTGAGCTGGTCGGTGAGCGCATCCGATTCCAGCCGCGCGCGCTCCTCGAGGCTCGTGATGATGTTGGCCAGCATCTCCGCGAACGCCTCGATGCGGCGCTCGTCGAAGCGGTCGAAGGCGGCGTCGCGGTGCGCGCCGAGCCCGATCACGCCCCAGATCGAGTCACCGACGATCACCGGGGCGACGATGCTCGAGACGAAGCCGACCATGTAACCGATCGTGCCGGCCTGCTGATCGAGCCCGGCCCCACGCGCCGCGCCGCGACGCTCGATGGCGCGCGCGATCGGGCCACCGGGGACGATCGGCATCAGGCTCCCGAGCGGCGGTGTCTGCTGCCCGTTCAGGGCCCAGGAGCTGAGGAGCCTGACCTGCTGCGGCCCGACCGCCTGGAAGATCCCCGCCAGGTCGCAGCCGATCAGCTTCGCCGCCTCCTCGGTGACCAGCCCGTAGATCCGCTCCCGCTCCTCGCCTCGCATCACCGCGCTGGCGGCGCGCCGCAGCGCCACCTGCTCGGCCGCGAAGGTCTCGGTGCGCAGGCGCAGGCGGTCATAGAACTCCTTGCCCGCCAGCACCGACCAGCCGACCACGCCGTAGCCGACGGAGGCCGCCATGGAGATCGCCACGTAGCCGTGCTGCGTCGCCGCCGGGTCGTAGAGCAGCGGCAGCAGCTGGCAGCCGATCGCCAGCGCGGTGAGCAGGACGCCGAACGGGCGCGGGTAGAAGAACGCGCTGACCGGGACCGCCCAGTAGTAACAGACCCAGATGGGCGAGCGGCTGCCACCGCTGAGGTAGGCGCCCAGCGCGATCATCAGGAAGCCGATCAGCGCGGAGATCGGGGAGATCAGCGGGTCGACCCGATCCCAGGGGCAGATCAGGGTGCCGTAGAGCCCCCAGCCGAAGGCACCGGCCGCGATCAGCTCGGTCAGCAGCGGGTGCGTGTCGATGTGGCCCAGCAGCAGCGGGAAGAGCGCGAACACCGGTCCGCCGACCAGCCACAGCGCGGAGCCCGTGCGCCCGCCGAAGCGCCGGTCCTCAGGCCGCATCGCCAGGCGCTGGGTGAGCGCCTGCACGCGTCGCCGCGCGCGCTGTCCCCGTGACGTCGTCACGTGTCTCTCATCGACATCCGCGAAGCTGTCCTTGAGCGCTCAGAGCGGCTGACGAACCACCGGGTGACGCGCGGCTGCCGCCTCGTCCAGGCGCCTGACCGGCGCCGTGTACGGGGCGTTGCGCGCTATCTCCGGGTCGTCCTTGGCCTCGCGCAGCACCTCCGCCACGGTCCGCGCGAAGCGCTCCAGCGTCTCCCGCGTCTCGGTCTCCGTCGGCTCGACCAGCAGCGCCTCATCGACGATCAGCGGGAAGTACACGGTCGGCGGGTGCACGCCGTGGTCCAGCAACCGCTTGGCCAGGTCCAGCGTGCGGATCTCCAGCTCGCGCTTCATCGGCGTGCCGCAGAGCACGAACTCATGCATGCAGAGCCGCGGGTAGGCGGCCGGCAGGAGGTCCAGCACACCCTCCTCACGAAGCCGCGCCAGCAGGTAGTTGGCGTTCAGCACGGCCACCTCGGAGGCCTCGCGCAACCCCTCGGCGCCGAGCGAGCGGATGTACGCGTAGGAGCGCACGAACACGCCGTAGTTGCCCTGAAAGCCGCGCAGCCGCCCGATCGACCTGGGGCGGTCGTGGTCGAGCTCGAAGCTGACCTCCCCATCGCGCTCGACCCTGACCACCTGCGGGCGCGGCAGATAGGGCTCGATCCGCTCGGACACAGCGATCGGTCCCGAGCCGGGGCCGCCGCCGCCGTGGGGCTGGGTGAAGGACTTGTGCAGGTTGAAGTGCACGATGTCAAAGCCCATGTCCCCGGGACGGCAGATGCCCATGATCGCGTTGAGGTTGGCGCCGTCGTAGTACAGCGTCGCCCCCACCCCGTGCACGATCTCCGCAATCTGGCTGATCTGCGGCTCGAACAGCCCGAGCGTCGACGGGTTGGTCAACATCAGGCAGGCCACCTCCGGGGTGGCCTTGGCGCGCAGGTCCTCGAGGTCGACGTTGCCGTTGGCGTCGGTCCCGACCTTGACGACCTCATAGCCGGCCATCGTGACCGTGGCCGGGTTGGTCCCGTGCGCGGTGTCCGGCGTCAGCACCTTGGTGCGCTGCTCACCGCGATCCTCGTGGTAGGCGCGCGTCAGCAGCACGCCGGCGAGCTCGCCGTGTGAGCCCGCGCTCGGCTGCAGGCTGACGTGCGGCAGTCCCGAGATCTCGCCGAGCGCATGCTGCAGGCGCCACATCAGCTCCAGCGCACCCTGGGCGTCGGCCGGGTCCTGCAGCGGGTGCAGCTTGGCGTTCCCGGGCAGCGCCGCGAGGCGCTCGTGCAGCTTGGGGTTGTGCTTCATCGTGCACGACCCCAGCGGGTAGAAGCCGGTGTCCAGATCGAAGTTGCGCTTGCTCAGCCGGTTGTAGTGACGCACAATCTCCGGCTCCGAGACCTCCGGCAGCCGCGCCGGCTCCGGGCGGCGCAGGGCACCCGGCAGCAGCTCCTCCAGTGAGCGCTCCGGGACCTCCAGCGGGGGCGGCGTGAACGCGCGGCGCCCGGGCTTGGAGCGCTCGTAGATCGTCAGCTCGTCATCCGCCGCCTGCGCGAACGAGAGCGTTCGCTGTGCACGGGTCGCGCTCATGCCAGCGCCTCCTTCACGTTTTCCACAAGCAGGTCAATGTGCGCCCGCGAGCGCTGCTCGGTGATGGCGATCAGCAGCTGATCCTCAGCCAGGCGGTACCCAGGGTTGATCCCGCGTGCCTTGCAGTGGGAGATCACGCGGTCCACACCCGAGTCGACGCGGATCGGGAACTCACGCACCACCGGTTGCGTGTGGCTGAGCGTGACCCCGGGGATCGCGGCGAGCTGCTCGCGCGCGTAGGCCGTGCGCTTGACCAAGAGCTCACCGAGCTCCACCAGCCCGCGGCGCCCCAGCCAGCTGAGGTAGATCACGCCCGCCAGCGCGTTCAGCGCCTGCGCGGTGCAGATGTTCGACGTGGCCTTCTCCCGGCGGATGTGCTGCTCGCGGGTCTGCAGCGTGAGCACGAAGCCGCGGCGGCCGTCAAGGTCGCGGGTCTCCCCCGCCAGGCGGCCCGGGAGCCGCCTGACGAGCTCCTGGGTGACCGCGAAGAAGCCGAACGAGGGGCCGCCGAAGTCGAGCCGGTTGCCGAGCGTCTGCCCCTCGCCGACGACTATGTCGATGCCCTGCGCGCCGGGCGCCTGCAGCAGCCCGAGCGGGATCGGGTCGGCCGCGCAGATCGCCAGCGCGCCGGCCGCATGGGCGGCATCGGCGATCCGCTCCAACTGCTCCACGGCGCCGAGGAAGTTCGGCTGCGCGACGATCACGGCGCTGACCTGATCATCGAGCGCGGGCAGCTGCGTGAGCCCGGCGCTCAGCGCAACCACCTCAACCTCCATGTCGTAGCCGTGCGCGAGCGTCCGCAGCGTCTCGATCGCATGCGGGTGCAGCCCCGCTGAGACCACGAACCGGCGCCGGCCGTTGTGGTGCTTGGCGACGTAACCGGCGGCGGCCACGGCGCTGGGGCCCTCATATACCGAGGCGTTTGAGACCGGCAGGCCGGTGAGCTCGCTGATCGCTGTCTGGTACTCGAACATCGCCTGCAGCCCGCCCTGGGAGATCTCCGGCTGGTAAGGGGTGTAGGGCGTCAGGAACTCCGAGCGCATGATGATCGAGTCGATCAGCGCGGGCACGTAGTGGTCGTACATGCCGGCGCCCAGGAAGGTGATCTCGTCCTCCGTGCTCACATTGCGCGCGGCCAGCCCCCGCAGCTCGTCGTAGACCTCCTGCTCGGAGCGGCCGGCGTCGAGCGCCAGCGGCCCCGAGAGGCGCAGCTGCGCGGGGATGTCGGCGAACAGCTGCTCGATGCTCGCGACGCCGATCGTCGCAAGCATCTCCTGCAGGTCCGCGTCGGTGACCGATGTGTAGCGACTCAAGTGAGCGACGCCTCGTACGCGGCGGCGTCCATCAGGCTCTCTGCCTCGCTGGGGTCAGAGAGCCTGACGCGCACCAGCCAACCCTCGCCGTAGGGGTCCTCATTGATCGCCTCCGGGCTGCTGGCGAGCGCCTCATTGACCGCGATCACCTCTCCGGAGAGCGGTGCGACGACGTCTGAGACCGCCTTGACCGACTCAACCTCGCTGTAGCTCTCGTCCTTGGTCAGCCGGGTGCCGACCTTGGGGGCGTCGAAGAACACGATCTCACCGAGCGAGTCCTGCGCGTACCAGGTGATCCCGAAGGTCGCCTCCTCGCCCTCGATCCGGGCCCAGTCGTGTTCGGCGTGGTAGCTGAGATCCGCCGGATAGCTGGCCTGCGCCATTTTCAGGTGTCCTTTCGATGTAGGGGCTTACGCGACACCACCGCATCCCTGACGGTCCCGCGCACGTCTATCTGAATTCGCGTGCCCGGCGCGGCGCGCTCCGAGGGTACGTATGCCAGGCCGATGCCGCACTGCAGCGACGGTGAGTAGCTGCCGCTGGTCACAACGCCGCCACCCACCACCAGGTTGCCCTGCCGAGCGATGCCGGGGCCCTCGATCACGAACGGCACGATCCGCTGTGGCGGTCCCTGCGCACGCACGGCGGCGATCGCCTCGGCGCCGATGAAGCCGGTCTGCTCGCTGCAGGCCCAACCGAGCCCAGCGCCGATCGGATCGCGATCCTCGCTGAGGTCGTTGCCGTAGAGGTGAAAGCAGGCCTCGAGCCGCAGCGTGTCGCGTGCCCCCAGGCCGACGGGCGTGGCGCCGGCCTCGGTGAGTGCCCGCCAGACGTCTGCCGCCGCGTCCGGGGCCAGCAGCAGCTCGACCCCGTCCTCACCGGTGTAGCCGGTGCCGCAGACCAGCAGCGGCACGCCGGCCAGCGTGCGTGACACCGCGTGCATGCGCTCGGGCAGCGCGCCGTCTGCCAGCCCTGAGACCAGCGCGCGCGCCCGCGGGCCCTGCACGGCCAGCATCGCAAAGTCCGCGGCGCGGTCCCGCACGTCGGCGTCGCACTCCTGCGCGTGCGTGCTCATCCAGGCCAGATCACGCTCATGGTTGGCGGCGTTGGTGACAGTGAGAAAGCGCGTCTCCGAGAGCCGGTAGGTGAAGAGGTCGTCCAGCACCCCGCCGCGCTCGTTGCACAGCAGGCTGTACTGCGCCCCACCCTCGGGCATCCGTGACACGTCGTTGCTGACCAGACGCTGGAGGCGCTGCATGGCCTGCGGACCGCTCGTCTCAACCTGTCCCATATGCGAGACATCAAACACGCCGACGCGCTCCCGCACGGCCATGTGCTCCTCGCGGATGCCGGTGTACTGCAGCGGCATCTCCCAGCCGGCGAACGGGACCAGCTTCGCGCCGGCGGCAAGATGGGCGTCGTACAGGGGTGTGCGCCGTGGCGGCGGTGCTGATTGGGTCACAGCACGCAGACTACATAGCCTGCGCGCCTCAGACCGGGCGCCCGCTCAGCGGTCCCTGAGGAACGACGGGATGTCGATCTCGTCGTCGCGGATCTCGAGGCTCGAGCGCTGACGGTCATCCATCGTGACGTCACGCCGGCGTGGCGAGGTGCGCGGCGGCGGTGCCTGACGGCTGCGCGGGCTGGCGAAGCCGCGGCCATGGTCAAAGCCGGTGGCGATCACCGTGACACGCACCTCATCGGCCATCGCGTCGTCGATCACCGCCCCGAAGATGATGTTGGCGTTGGCGTCGGCGGCGCTCTGCACGATCTCCGCCGCCTCGTTGACCTCGAACAGGCCGAGGTCGTGGCCACCGGTGATGTTCAGCAGGATGCCGCTGGCACCCTCCACCGACTCCTCCAGCAGCGGCGAGGAGATGGCCTCCTTGGCGGCCTCGGCCGCGCGGTTCTCTCCGCTCGAAGAGCCGATGCCCATCAGTGCCGAGCCGGCGTCGTGCATGATCGTGCGCACATCCGCAAAGTCCAGGTTGATCAGCCCCGGGATTGTGATCAGGTCGGTGATCCCCTGCACGCCCTGGCGCAGCACGTTGTCGGCTTCACGCAGCGCGTCGGTCAGCGAAGCGCGCCGCTCCACCACCGCCAGCAGCTTCTCATTGGGGATCACGATCAGGGTGTCGACGAACTCGCGCAGCTTCTCGATCCCGTCCTGCGCCTGGCGCGCGCGCTGGGTGCCCTCGAAGCCGAATGGGCGTGTGACCACGCCGACGGTCAGCGCGCCGATCTCGTTCTTGGCGATGTCGGCGATCACCGGCGCGGCGCCGGTGCCCGTGCCGCCTCCCTCACCGGCGGTCACAAAGACCATGTCAGCGCCCTTCAGCGCCTCCTTGATCTCGTCGCGCGACTCCGCCGCGGCGCCCTGCCCAATCTCCGGGTTGGCGCCCGCGCCGAGACCCTTGGTGAGCTCCGTGCCGATGTTGAGCTTGATGTCGGCGTCGCACATCTGCAGCGCCTGCGCGTCGGTGTTGGCCGCGATGAACTCGACGCCGCGCAGCCCCGCGTCAACCATCCGGTTGACCGCGTTCGTGCCGCCGCCGCCGACTCCTACGACCTTTATGACTGCGAGATAACTGCCGCTTTCCATGTGATACGTCCGACCCTCGATTTAGCGTTGAGCTTTTGCCCGCTCAGCGCTCGTTGCGCGAGTTTTGCACGTTACGTTCTGTTCTTCGGCCAAGTCAACGAGAACTACGGGCGCGCAACGATCATTGCAGAACCCGGAACCCTCCAGCGAGACCGGAGAGTACGCGATTTTCGAGGCTGAACCTCGACTCGAGGTTCAGCCTCCGCCCAGCGAGCCGGCCGGCGTGCCGGCGGTCGTCGTTCCCGTCGATCCGCCCTGTGCGCTGCCGCCGGCGGTGGTGGAGCTGGAACCGCGCGGCGGGCCGGTCACGGTCACTCCCGCGGCCGGACGGTTGGGCTGGGTGACGTCGATGTAGGCGGCTCCCCCGGAGTCTGAGCTGGCGAGCACGGCGATCACCGCCGCCCACTTGGCCGAGATCTGGCTGGCGGCGCCGAAGTACAGCTCGGGACCGTTGCGCAGTTGCAGCCGCACCCCGCGTGAGGCACTCCAGGCGGCGCTCTGCACGTGCGCCAGCAGGCGCGCCGGCGCGCCCTGCAACACGCTCAGCACAGCGAGCATCCCGGCGCCGGTGATCTGGTCGCGCGGGGGTGGCGCCGTCAGCGGGATCAGCGGCAGCGCTCCCGGCGCGACGGTCGCCTGCGGCAGCAGCAGTCCGTCACCGTCAACCACCACCCCACGCCCGGCGATCACCGCACGGGCCACGGGGATCCGCTCATCTACACGGATCACCAGCGCGTGACGGCCGCTGGCGCTGACCCTCAGCGAGTGCACGAACGGGTAACCGGAGACCGCACCGTTGAGCTGTGACATCTGCACGTCCAGGGTGGTCATGGTCAGTGCGGCGCGTGTCAGCGCGGAGCGGATCTGCGCGGCGTCCTGGCCCCTGACACCGATGATCCTCACACGCCTGACGCGCACCAGCGAGGAGTCTCTGAACCACAGCCAGCCGAGCCCGCCGGCCAGCGCGATCAGGCACAGCGCCGCCAGGCCGCGCAGTGACAACAGCCGGCGCGGCACGATCCTCGGCCGCGGCAGGCGGCGCACGCCCGGGAGGCTGCCGATGCTCACCGTGACCGCCAGTCGGCGGGCAGCGCGACAGCTCCCAGGGTCTGCACCTCCGGCTCCAGCGCCACCCCAAAGCGCTCGCGCACGCGCTCACGGCCGGCGGCCATCAGCGCAATCACGTCCGCGGTGCTCGCCGCTCCCTCGTTCTCCACGAAGTTCGCGTGCTTGTCACTGAAGCGGGCGCCGCCGACCCGCAGCCCGCGGCACCCGGCGGCGTCCAGCAGTTGCCCGGCCGAGAGCCCCTCGGCGCGTGGGTCATCGGGGTTCTTGAAGGTCGAGCCGAACGTCTTGATGCCGGACGGCTGAGCCTCACGCCGACGCTCGCGCAGCAGCGCCAGTGTCGCCTTCACCTGCTCCTGCGGAGCCGGTGTCAGCCGGAAGCGCGCGCGGGCCACGACCTCACCGCAGCGCAGGTTGGAGTGGCGGTACTCAAAGCCAAGCTGCGGCGCCGTGCGGCGCTCGGTGCCCGCACCGCTCACCACCTCGACCCACTCCAGCACCTCAGCCAGCGACCCGCCGTAGGCGTTTGCGTTCATGCGCACGGCGCCACCGACCGTGCCGGGGATGTTGACACCGAACTCAATGCCGCTGAGACCGGCTCGCGCGGCCGCGGCGGAGACCGCCGGCAGGCGTGCGCCGCCGCCGCACAGCAGGCGGTCGCCGGCGATGCCGTCGAGTTCGATCGTGCTGAGTTCGCCATCCAGTTTCAAGACAAGACCTCGGACGCCCTCGTCCGCCACCAGAAGGTTCGACCCCGAGCCCACGACCCCTACCTCCAGGCGCTCCTGCGCCGCCCATGCCAGCAGCCGCTCGAGCGCGGCGATGCTGCGCGGACGGGCGAAGTACTCGCCCGCGCCGCCGGTGCGGATCGTGGTCAGTCGTGCCAGCGGGAACTCACGCTGCACGCCGGATGGTGGCTCGGCCATGGCCCCAGCGTAGAGCCGGGTGAGGACGCGCCTGAGCCGCCGCCGCGGCTCAGTGACCGGCGGATGCGGGCGTTGGCCGCTCACCCTCGACCAGCGCGCGGCCGAGCTGGTCGACGTCCCCTGCGCCGATCACCACGCACAGGTCACCGGCGCGCAGCGCGCCGTCAAGCCAGCTCCGGGCGGCCTGCGCGGTGGGCAGCCAGAGCACCGCCCGGCCGGCTGCCGCGTCGGCGGCAGCGGCGGCCACCAGGCGTCCGCAGACACCCGGGAAGTCAGCCGCTGACTCACGGGCGGGATAGATATCGAGCACGACCACCACGTCGGCCTGCGCCAGCGCCTGCCCGAACTCGCGCGCGAGCGCGCGCGTGCGCGAGTAGAGGTGCGGCTGAAAGACCGCGACCAGCCGCCCCGGGCGCAGCGTGCGTGCGGCCGCCAGTGCCGCCGCCACCTCCGTGGGATGGTGTGCGTAGTCGTCGTAGACCGCAGCGCCGGCGGCTGTCTCGCCGAGCCGCTCCAGACGCCGCTTGGCGCCCTGGAAGTCAGCTATCGCGGCGACCGCCGCCGCGGGCTCGGCTCCGGCCAGCGCGCACGCGCTCAGCGCTCCGGCGGCGTTCACCGCGTTGTGCAGCCCCGGCACGGACAGCCGCACATCAAGCCCGTGCCAGCGCAGGCGCGCACCGTCGGCGTCCAGCCGCGGCTGCTGGGCGTCGTAGGCGAGCACGCGGCCTGGCACCGCGGCGCGCGCCGCCAGCTCCAGCAGCTGCGGGCGATCCCAGACGATCGCGTCGTGCGCGTGCGAGAGGAACTCCACGAAGGTCCGCTCGACCGCCAGGCGCGAATCGTAGGTGGCGTGGTGATCCAGTTCCGCGTTGGTCACCAGCGCAATCTCCGGCCGGTAGTTGAGCAGCGAGCGGTCAGACTCGTCGGCCTCGATCACAATCCACTCGCCGCTGCCCCAGGCGGCGTTGGTGCCGGTCGAGCGCAGCGCACCGCCGATCACGTAGGCCGGATCCATGCCGCAGCCGCGCAGCGTGTGCACGATCATGCTGGTGGTGGTGGTCTTGCCGTGCGTGCCCGACACCGCGATGCAGCGCTTCAGCTGCGCGATCTGTGCCAGCAGCTGCGCGCGGTGCAGCTCACCGCCCCCGCCCTGGGCCGCGGCGGCCAGACGCTCCGGGCTGTCGGCCGGGATCGCGCTGGAGTAGACGACCTCCGCGCCGGCCGGCACGTTCTGCGCCGCATGGCCAATCACCGGCTCGATGCCTGCCTCGCGCAGCGCCGGCATGTAGGCCGACTCGGCACGGTCAGAGCCGCTCACCTGAGCGCCCAGCGTGCGCGCGATCAGCGCCAGCCCGCTCATCCCCGCGCCACCGATCCCGACGAAGTGCAGCCGCCGTGCGGACCAGTCCGCCGCGGGCCGCTCCGCCGGCGCCTCAGTCTGGGTGGCCACGGTCTGGGCGGGCTCAGTCTGGGCGGCCCCCGTCTGGGCGGCCCCGGTCGCAGCCACACCGGTCTGGGCGGCCCCAGTCTCGGCGCCCGCAGCCGGACCGCCGGCGCCACGCGAGCGCGCCAGCGCCAGCACCTGACCGGCGATCTCCTGCGCCGCCCGCGGCCTGGCCAGCGCGGCGGCCGCCGCTCCCATCGCAGTCAGCCGCTCGCGGTCGCCCAGCAGGCCGTCGACCACCTCACGCAAGCGCCGCGCGTCAAGCGCTGCGTCGGGGATCATCAGCGCCGCCCCGGCATCCGCGAGGTGACGCGCGTTGAGCGTCTGGTGGTCTGCGGTGGCGTGCGGGTAGGGGACCAGCACCGAGGCGCGGCCCGCCGCGCAGATCTCCCAGATCGAGCCTCCCGAGCGGGCCACCACCAGATCGGCGGCGACCAGCGCGTCCATGAAGTCAGGCACGTAGCCGCGCAGGTCATACCCGTCGCGCGGCGCCCGCAGCGCGGGCAGATCGCGCTCACCGGCGGCGTGCAGCACACGGAACGGCGCGTCGGCGAAGGCCTCCAGCGCCGCCTCGTTGATCGAGCGCGCGCCCAGTGAGCCACCGAACACGAGCACGAGCGTCTCGTGCTCGGCCACCGCAAAGCGCTCACGCGCGCGCGAGCGGTCGCTGTCGACCGCCGGCACCGGCCGGCCCGTGACCACGAACTTCGGATCGGAGCTGATCGGCAGGGCCGTGCAGACGCGCGCCGCGAGCGGCGCCAGCAGGCGGTTGGCCATGCCCAGGTGACCGTCGATCTCAACCGCCACCAGCGGGATCCGCAAAAGCGCCGCGGCCACCCCCACGGGCGCCGCCATGTAGCCGCCGCCGCCGAGCACCACCTCGGGCTTCAGAGCGCGCAGCAGGCGCAGCGCGCCGAGCAGCGCGGCAGCGTCGATCGCCACCGCCTGCGCAGCCCGCAACGGCGCCCGCCGCGGCAGCGCCACAACCCGCAGACGATGCAGCTCATACCCGGCCTGCGGGACGAGCGTCGCCTCCGCGCGCTCACCGCCGATGAACGCGACCCGCGCGCCCTCAGCCCGCAGCGCCTCGGCGACGGCCAGCGCTGGAACCACGTGTCCCGCCGTACCGCCTGCCGCGATCACGATCCTCGTGTCTGGCGTAGCGCTCATCGCTCACCTCCCCGGCGACCGCGGATGTGCGCCGCTGCTCGCGCCTGTCCACCAGCCGCAGCTCCCGCGTGGCCGGCCTGGCGATGCCCAGCAGCAGCCCCACCGAACCGAGCATCACCAGCAGGTTGGTCGGGGCGTAGGAGATGAACGGCAGCGGCACGCCGGTGTCCGGCGCCAGCCCCAACACGACGAAGATGTTGACGGTGGCCTGACAGATGATCAGCGAGGTGAGGCCGCTGGCGAGCAGCTTGGTGTGGCGCGTGGCGGCGCGACGCGCCGTCCTCAACCCAGCGTAGGCGATCATCCCGTACAGCGCGATCAGCGCGAGGATCCCGAGCGTGCCCAGCTCCTCACCGATCACCGCGAGGATGAAGTCGGTCTGCGCCTCCGGCAGCCAGAACAGCTTCTGGATCGAGCGGCCCAGTCCGACGCCGAAGATCCCCCCGGAGCCGATCCCGATCTGACCCTGGACCGCCTGCCAGCAGCCCCCTGACTTGCAGGCGCTGGACCACGGATGCAGGAATGAGAGCAGCCGCGCGCGCTCATACGGCTGCGCGAGGATGAACAGCAGTGCGGCCACCACCGCGCCGCCGACGATCATCGCGACGTAACGCAGCGGCATGCCGGCCACCAGCAGCAGTGCGGTCACCGCGAAGAACACCACCAGCGTCGTGCCGAGATCCGGCTCGATCGCGATCAGCCCGCAGGCTGGCACCACCACTATCGCGATGGGCGTCACCGCCTCACGGAAGCTGCGCTGCATCCGCCGCGGGTTGTCGGCCATGTAGCGCGCCAGGTAGAGGATCAGCGCGAACTTCATCAGCTCCGACGGCTGAAACTGAATGGGGCCCGCCCCGAACCAGCGGCGTGCACCGCCGAGGTCAAGCCCGATGCCGGGGACCAGGACCGCAAGCAGCAGCGCGAAGGAGCCGAACAGCATGATCGTCACGATCCGCGTGTTGTTCAACAGCTGCAGGCCGTAGCGCTCCAGCACCCGCATCGCGATCAGGCCGATGCCGGCGGCCAGCAGGTACATCAGGAACTCCTTGGTCCCGTAGCCGCCGCTGGCGATCACGCCGGTTCCCGAGGAGGCGCTGTAGACCATCACCGCGCCGTAGGCGATCAGGATCATCGTCGCCGTCATCAGGATCCTGTGCTCAAGCGGGGGCGCGACCCGCCGGGTGGTGCGGGCCTGGGTGCTGTTGCGGGCCATCCGCGACTAGTTCTATGCGGAGGGCGCTATGCCTCTGCGCTTTGGACGATCCGGCAGCCGCGCGGCGTGCCTGGGCGCCGGCGCGTGCAGGCTCGGCTCCGAGCGCTGCACCGCGGGCGAGATCTGGTAGAGCGTGAAGCCGATCGCGCCGCAGGCCGCGGCGACGATCCAGAAGCGCAGCATGATCTTGGTCTCAGACCACGCCTCGAGCTCGAAGTGGTGGTGGATCGGCGCCATGTTGAAGACGCGCTTGCGCCAGAAGCGGAACGAGAAGACCTGGATCAGGACGGAGAGCGCCTCGATCACGAAGATCCCGCCGATCACGATCAGCAGGATCTCAGTGCTGGTCATCACCGCCAGGCCGGCGACCGCGCCGCCGAGCGCCAGTGAGCCGGTGTCACCCATGAAGATGCTCGCGGGGAACGCGTTGAACCACAGAAAGCCGATGCAGGCGCCGCACAGGCACCCGGCGACCAGCTCCAGGTCATGATCGTGGGCGCCGCTCACGAACGTGATCCCGATGTAGGCCAGCAGCGCGATCGCGGCACACCCCGCGGCCAGCCCGTCGAGCCCGTCGGTCAGGTTCACGGCGTTGGTGGTGCCGGCCACCACCAGGTAGATGAAGACGATGAAGAACGGCCCGAGCGGTATGTAGACGTCGAACGGCACCAGCCAGATGGACGCCGGGATGTGCGCCTTCTGCGTGGCGATCCACCACAGCCCCACGGAGATCGCGATCTGACCGACCAGCTTCGTGCGCCCGCGCAGCCCCAGCGAGCGGCGCTTGACGATCTTCGTGTAGTCGTCGGCGAACCCCAGGGCGGCGGCGGCCAGCGTGACCAGGAAGACCCCGATCGAACGCCAGTCGCGGGTGGAGAGGAAGAGGTAGGGCACCGCAAACGCCAGCACGATCACCAGCCCGCCCATCGTCGGGGTTCCGGCCTTGACCTTATGGCCCTCGGGCCCCTCCTCACGGATGTGCTGGCCGAACTCCCGGTTGCGCAGGAAGGCGATGAACCGCGGCGAGAGGAAGAGACACATCAGCATCGAGGCCGAGCTGGAGATCAGCACCCGTCCCGCGCCGGAGCTGATCATGCCGCCACCGTGCCGAGCAGCGTGTCGCACACCAGACGCAGCCCCACGCCGTTTGAGCCCTTCACCAGCACGAGATCACCGGGCGCCAGCAGCGCCGGCAGCAGCTGCGCCGCCTGCGCGGCATCGTGCGCGTGATGGTGCTCTGCGTGGAACGCCGCGGCCATCCCCGCCGCGAGCGGCCCGACGGTGACCAGCACGTCCACCACAGCGTCGGCGTGGGAGCCGATCTGGGCGTGGTAGGCGGCCGCGTCAGGCCCCAGCTCGAGCATGTCCCCCAGCACTGCGACGGTGCGCACGCTCCCGCTGGAGCGTGCGCGCTGGGCGTTGCGCCCGAGCTCCGTGAGCGCCGCGCGCATCGAGGCGGGGTTGGCGTTGTAGCAGTCGTCAAAGAGCGTCACGGAGCCCGGCAGATGATGGCGCTCACCCCGCCCGGCAGCTCGCTCCAGCTCGATCGCGCCGCCGGCGCGCACGCCCACGGCGTGCGCTGCCGCCACCGCCGCCAGCAGGTTCTGGCGCAGGTGCGCCTCGGCGAAGTTGACCCCCAGCCGCAGCCGCTCGCCGAGCAGCTGAACCGTGACCTCGTGCTCAGTCTCGGCCACCAACTGCACGTCTCCCCCGGCCCCGAAGCGCAGGACCTCCAGGTCCTCACGCAGATGCGGCTCGAGCAGCGGCTCCACAGCCGGCACAACCGCTGTGGCGCCCGGGGGCAGCGCCGCGAGCAGCTCCGCCTTGGCGGCGGCGATCGCCTCCAGGGAGCCCAGCTGCTCGAGGTGCACAGGGGCGATGTTGACAATCACGCCGACATCCGGCTGCGCGATCGCGGCGAGCTGCGCGATCTGTCCGGCGCCGCGCATCGCCATCTCCAGAACCAGCACCTCCGTGCCCTGCTCGGCGCTGAGGATCTGCAGCGGCAGGCCTATCTCCGTGTTGAAGTTCTGGCGCGAAGCGACGGTGCGGCGCTGCGGCGCCAGCACCGCCCGCAGCAGGTCCTTGGTGGAGGTCTTGCCGGTTGAGCCGGTCACGCCGATCACGCTCGCGCCGAGCTCCCGGCGCCAGGCGCCGGCCAGCTTCTGCAGCGCCGCGAGCGGGTCCTGCGCCGCCAGCACCACCCCGCCGGACAGGCCGCGGGTGTGCTGTGGCGTGCTCAGCACACCCCAGGCGCCGGCCGCCAGTGCCGCACCGGCAAAGTCGCCGCCGTGCACGCGTTCACCGGGCAGCCCCACGAACAGCACGCCAGGCGCGGCGTCGCGTGAGTCGATGCTGATCAACTGCGGACCGCCACGCAGCTCAGGCGGGGCGTGGAGCAGTTCCGCGCCGCAGGCGTGCGCGATCTGCTGGGGATCCCAGCGCTTCATCTGCCAGTGCAGGGTATCTGCGTCGCTGGACGGTCCACGGCTCTCACCGCCGCTCCAGGGCCTCGCGGACGACGCTGACGTCGTCAAACGGCAGCTTCACGCCCTGCGCGAACTCCTGGCCCTGCTCGTGCCCCTTGCCGGCTATGACCACCACGTCCCCGGCGGCGGCCGCCGTGACCGCCGCGGTGATCGCCGCACGGCGATCCGGCTCGTGCTCCACGGGCCGTTCGATGCCGGTGAGGATCTCGGCGATGATCGCCTGCGGATCCTCTGAGCGCGGGTTGTCGGAGGTGACGATCACGTGATCCGCCAGGCGCGCCGCGATCTCACCCATCAGCGGGCGCTTGGTGCGGTCCCGGTCGCCGCCGCAGCCGAACACGACGTGCAGGCGCCCGCGCGTCAACCCCCTGGCCGCCTGCAGCACGTTCTCCAGCGAGTCCGGGGTGTGCGCGTAGTCCACCAGCACCGCGAAGTCCTGGCCGGCGTCGACCGTCTGGAAGCGGCCCGGCACCTGGCCGGCCTGCTCCATGGCCGCGATCGCGACCGGCACCGGCACCCCCAGCGCGCTCGCAGCGGCGAGCGCGCCCAGCGCGTTGTAGACGTTGAAGCGTCCGCGCAGCGGCGAGCGCAGCTCGGCCTCGCCCTGCGGCGTGTGGATCGTGAAGCTCGAGCCGTGCAGGTCGGTGTGCAGGCCACTCGCACGGAACTCAGCGTGCGGCGCGTCCAGCGCGAAGCTGATCACGTTCTCCAGCGCCGGATCCTCGGCCAGCCTGCGCCCGTAGGGGTCGTCGAGGTTGATCACAGCGGTCCGCGCCGCGCATTCGGTGAACAGCCGCCGCTTGGCCTGGAAGTAGTCCTCCATCGTCGGATGGAAGTCGAGGTGATCCTGCGTGAGGTTCGTGAACACCCCGACGGCAAAGCGCACCCCGGCCACTCGCGAGAGCGCCAGGGCGTGGGAGGAGACCTCCATCACGCAGTCGCTGTCGCCGCCGGCGAGCATCTCGGTGAAGGTCCGCTGCAGGTCGATCGCCTCCGGCGTGGTGCGACCGGCCTCATGCACGATCCCGCCGATCACGCTCCTGACGGTGCCCAACAGGCCGGTCTGGCGACCGTCCGCCTCCAGCAGCGAGCGGATCAGGTGGGCGGTGGTGGTCTTGCCGTTGGTGCCGGTCACACCGGTGACGGTCAGCCGGGCTGTCGGGTCAGAGAAGAAGCTTGCGGCGGCGTGCGCCATCGCGGCGCGCACGTCGGGCACCTGCACCTGCGGCACGTCGAGCTCGAGCTGGTGGTCAACGACCAGCGCCGCGGCTCCGCGGCTCAGCGCGTCGCGCGCAAAATCGTGCCCGTCGGTGGTGAATCCGGGGACGCAGAAGAAGAGATCGCGCGGGCCGACGCGACGGTTGTCATACGCCAGTCCCTCGATCTCCACGGGTGGGGCGCCGGGGAAGATGTCGTCGAGGTGCATCGCTGCCAGGCTAGCTGGGACGCGCGCGCGGGCGCCGGGTCACCGGCAGACGTGCGCTACCGGGACCGGGCACGGGTTGATCCCGAAGTACGGCACCGCCCAGCCGACGATCTGCTGGAACGCCGGTGCTGCGACGGAGCCGCCGTAGATCACGCCCTGCGGCTGGTCGACAACCACCGCCACCACGAGCTTGGGGGCGCTCGCCGGGACCATGCCGATGAACGAGGCCACGTACTCCGTCTTGGAGTAGCCGCCGTTGCTGGCGACCTGCGCGGTGCCGGTCTTCCCAGCCATGTCAAAGCCGGCGATCCCCGCCCCCGAGGCGGTGCCGCCGTCGGCCAGCACCCCGCGCATCATGTTCCTGACCTCACTGGCCACGCCCGCGGAGATGATCCGCTTGCCCTTGGGCTCGGGCACCGCCCGGCCGCCCACGGCGGCAACCAGCTGCGGCGTGCGCAGGACCCCGCCGTCAGCGACGGTGTCGTAGGTCTGGACCATCTGCATCGGCGTCACCGACAGACCCTGACCGAAGGGCATGTTGTACATGGTCACGCCGTTGTAGCGGTTCAGCGGCAGCACCAGGCCGGCCTGCTCCCCGGGCAGCGCGACACCCGTCGGACGACCGAAGCCGAAGGCGCTCACCCAGTGTGAGAAGCGCTGCGCGCCCAGCCGCTGGCCGATCAGGTCCGCGCCGATGTTGCTGGAGACCTTGACGATGTGCTGGACGCTGTAGTTGACCCAGCCGTGGACCTCAGCGTCGGAGATCTTGTAGCCGTAGATGTCCAGGTACGGCGGGATGTGGAAGACCGTCTGTGGCGTGACCACGCCATCCTGCAGGGCCCCGGAGACGGTCACCGCCTTGAACGTCGATCCCGGCTCATAGGAGAGGTCAACCGCCTGATCCTCCACCGCCGGGGTCTGGCTGCCGACGCCCCTGACCGCCGCCGTGGTGATGCTGTTGGGATTGAAGGCCGGCCAGTTGGCGAGCGCCAGGATCTGGTCGGTCTGCGGGTTGGTGACGATCGCCGTGACGCCCTTGGGCTTGTACTGCTTGCCGACCTGTGCGAGCACCTGCTCGACCTCCGACTGCAGTGGGGCGGAGATGGTCAGGCGGATGTTCTTGCCGGGCACCATCGGCTTGACCGTGTCCACCTGGATCGGGTTGCCCAGGGCGTCGTTGATCACCCGCCGCTTGCCCGGCACACCCGTGAGCTGCTTGTTGAGCAGCAGCTCCAGGCCGCCGCCGGTGTGCGGCCCGGTCGGCGCCCAGCCGAGCAGCTGTGAGGCCTCGGTCCCGCGCGGGTACAGGCGACTGGCGGTGGGCTGCTCACTGATCCCGTTGATCCCGTAGCCGGCAACCAGCTGGGTGATGCGCCTCCCGGTGGCGGCGGGCACGTCGGTGTTGAGCACCACGTAGCCGGTGCGGGGCTTTGTGAGCAGCGTCAGCGTGCGCTGCTGCGTGAGCCCGACGAGCGGCGCAAGCCGCGTGGCGATCTGCGCCGCGGAGAGCGGCTGGCGATGCATGATCAGCTTCGGGTCGGCGATCACCTCGTCACCGGCCTCGCTGAGCGCCAGCACGACGCCGTTGCGGTCGGTGATCTCGCCGCGCAGCGCCGGCACGGTCACCGGCTGGATGTGCTCTCCGCGCGCGGCCGCGGCCAGCGCCCCGGCGCGCAGCGTGCCCAGGTACAGGGAGCGCCCCACGGCCGCCAGCAGCAGGATCAGAAAGACGCCGAACAGCAGGCCGACACGGCGGTCGATCACATCGACGGTGCGGCGGCGCTCGTACGTGCTCACCGGCTCAACCCGCCAGCCCGGTCGCGCCGTTGGCGGAGGTGTTGGTGAGGGTGCTGTTGGTGGCGGGCGGAGGCGTGGTGCCGGTTGTGCCCGGGGTGCCGGTCGTGCCCGTGGTGCCGGTCGTGCCGGTCGTGCCGGTCGTGCCCGTGGTGCCGGTCGTGCCGGTCGTGCCCGTCGTGCCCGTGGTGCCCGTGGTGCCCGTGGTGCCCGTGGTGCCGGTGGTGCCGGTGGTGCCCGTCGTGCCCGTCGTGCCGGTCGTGCCCGTGCCGGTCGTGCCGGTCGTGCCCGTGCCGGTCGTGCCGGTCGTGCCCGTGCCGGTCGTGCCGGTCGTGCCCGTGCCGGTCGTGCCC
>JAJZDA010000227.1 GCA_021851525.1 Actinomycetes bacterium
CGCACGCCCCACGCCCAGCACCCCGCACGCCCCGCGCCCCGCACGCCCCGCACGCCCAGCACCCCGCACGCCCCACGCCCGGCAGGCGGTCGATCGCTCGCGAGCATTCGTGGGTCAGGTCGGCCGCCAGGTCCTTGGCGTCTGTGGCCTGTGCAATCGTACGCGCATCACCAGGCACCTCACCGACAGTGCGAGGATCAAGCGAGATCACGAGCGGGTGACTGTCGAGCTCCTCCGCCATCGCGCGCACGTCCTCATCAGCGAGCGCGCACGCCAGGCAGATGGCCCGCGCAACGCTCAGGTCGGGCGTCAGCTCGTGCAGCGGCGCGATGGCCGGCTCGTGCATCGGCCGGCCGGCGAGCGTGCGCCGTCGACGCTCGGCGTCGCGCTCGAAGTCGCCGGGCCCGAGGTCCCCGAGCCTGGCGGGCAGCGTCCGTCGTGTGACTCGCGCCGGCTCCAGCGACTGCGGCGGATGATCGCGTTCAGGCGTCACGGCGATAAGGTCATGGCCGAGGTCCAGAGCGGACAGCAGCTCGGTGGCCGACGGGACAGGGCTCACAATGCGCATCAGCTAAACATCTCGCTCACCGGTCACTGATGGAGAACGACATGACACCGCCGCGGCTGACGGACGATGAGATCGCAGCACGCCTGCTGGGAAGCCACTGGTCACGCCAGGGGGCGGAGATCGTGCGCGACATCAGGCTCGAGAACTTCGACGAGGCGGTGATGCTGGTGGACCGCGTGGCCGAGATCGCGCAGAGCTACAACCACCATCCTGACATCCTGATCCACGGCTGGAACATGGTCAGGCTTTCACTCACGCACCATGCCGCCGGCGGCCTCACGGAGGTTGACTTCGACATGGCCGCCAGGTTCGATGCGCTGATCGAGCAGTTCAGCCACTAGGCTCTCGGCACCGGGTCTTGACGGCGATCCTGATCATCCTCACGGGCCTCCTGGTCCTGCTCAACGCGTTCTTCGTGGTCGCTGAGTACGCGCTCGTGCGCACCCGCCGGGCGCGGCTGGAGACGATGGCTGAGGACGGCATGCGCGGAGCCAAGCTCGCGCTCTCGCACCTCGACTCGATCGGCGACTACATCTCCGCCTGCCAGGTGGGGATCACGATGGCGTCGATCGGCATCGGCGCGCTGGGCGAGCCGACGATCGCGCACGCGCTCGAGCCGATCTTCGGTCGGGGAAGCGGTCACGACATCGCCGTGGCCGTCTCGGCGGTGATCGCCTACCTGCTGATCACGTTCTTCCAGAGCACGATCGGTGAGATCGTCCCGAAGCTCTACACGATCCAGCACGCCGAGGGGCTGGCGAGGCTGATCGCGGCGCCGATGCGGATCTTCATGACGCTCTTCCGCCCGCTGATCGCGTCGCTCAACGCCTCCTCGGTGTGGATGCTCAGGCGTCTGGGCGTGGACCCCGCTGCGGCCGGCGAGGGTGGCACCCCGGAGGAGCTCAAGGCGTTGATCGAGATGTCCCACACCGAGGGGCAGATCGATGCCGGGGAGGCGGAGATGCTGGCGGGCGTGTTTGACCTCCATGAGCAGGAGGCGCGTCAGGTGATGACCCCGATCCCCGCCGTGGTGACGGTCGATGTGAGCGCGAGCGTCGGCGAGGCGCTGCGTCGCTCGATCACCACCGGGCACTCGCGTCTGGTCGTGATCCAGGAGGACGACGAGGACCAGGTGATCGGGATCGTCCATGTCAACCAGCTGGCGCGCTTGATGATGGACGCCGGCGAGGAGACCTCCTTCGCGGACGCGGTGCGTCAGACGCCGATCGTGCCCGAGACCAAGCCGCTTGACGATCTGCTCGCTGACCTGCAGCGCGAGCGCACTGAGCTGGCGGTGGTGATCGACGAGTACGGGCGCACCGCGGGGATCGTCACCATCGAGGACATCATCGAGGAGATAGTCGGTGAGATCTCAGACGAGTCGGATCCCGCCGGCGGCGCGGTGCGCCGCCTCGCCAACGGCGACTGGTTCGTGCGCGGCCACGTGGCCGTCGGTGAGCTCGAGGACTACGGCCTCGAGCTGCCGGTGGACCGCGACGCCTACAACTCGATCGGCGGCTTCGTCTTCGCGGAGCTCGGTCGCCTACCCAAGCGCGGCGACACGGTGGTGGGCGGCGACTATTCGATCCGGGTTGAATCGGTGCGCCAGAACCGGATTGAGGCGGTCCGTATCAGGCCGCTGCGGCTGCGGGCCGACTGACCCGCTGGCCGCCGGCCCGCTGGCCGGCGGCGCCCTCACAGCGCAGACCCGTTCGGGCGCCGGATCAGGGAGCCGCAGCCGGCCTCAGGGGCTGCACGCCGGCCTCAGGCAGTTGCACGCTCGCTCCGGGAGCTCCAGCCGGGCTCAGTGAGCTGCGGACCGGTACGGCAGCTGCGGGCTGGCCCTGGGGCCTGCACGCCCCCCCACCCGGGCAGCCTCTGGCCTACAGGATCGGCCCAGCAAGCATGGATCGCGCCAGCCCATGTTGACGTTTGGTTATGAAACCGCAAGGAGTGCGTTGTCTGGTGCGGTTTGTCGCTTGCGGATCGAGCGGTTCGTTACAATCCGTTCATCGCAACGCCGGTGGTTCTCCGCTCCCAGAGTGGCTGAACCCAGGATTTTCCGGTGGTTGAGAGGAGAGAGATGAAGCCGGCCCCGTTGGGCCGGCTTCTTTATGGGTGCTGCGTGCTGGCGCCAGCAGCAAGAAACGGGCCCGACCGGTAGATCGGGCCCGTTTCGCGCTTCTGGGGAGGAGGTGCTGCTAAGAGGTACGTCGCAGCCCAAAGATTGGGCTACATACCTGAATCATCGTTAAATTCAGGTTAGGAGTAATCGTAGAAAAGTTAGGCGTATTTGTAAAACCCTCGGCCAACTTTTTTTCCCAGCGCCCCGGCGGAGACGAGCTCAGCGAGCGCCCGCGGGGTCTCCAGCCCGATCGAGTCGCCGATCGCCACGGCCACATCGAGCCCGACGAAGTCCAACAGCGCCAGTGGTCCCATCGGCATGCCCGCGCCGAGCGTCATGCAGGTGTCGACCTGCTCAGGGCCCAGCCCGCCCTCGCTCATCAGGCGGATCGCGTCGAACAGGTAGGGGAACAGCAACCGGTTGACGACGAAGCCCGGCGTGTCGGGAACCTCGACCGCCGTCTTGCCCAGACGCTCGCACAGCGCAAGCGTGCGCGTCCGTGTCTGTGCGGTGGCCACCTGCGGGAAGACGACCTCGACCAGTTCCATCCGCGTCACGGGGTTGAAGACGTGCAGGCCGGCGAATCGGTCGGGGCGGCCGGTTGCCATCGCCAGCTCGCCAACCGACAGTGATGACGTGGTGGTGGCGATGATCGTCTGGTCCTCGGCCTGCCCGCAGAGCTCGCCCAGGTCGCTGAGCGTGCGCGCCTTGCTGGCGTGATCCTCGACTATCGCCTCGACCAGGTAGGTGCAGCCGTGCAGCGCGGTTATGTCGCTGACGATCCGCACCCGCTCGGCGTCGGCGCCCGCCTCCTGCAGCCGCGCGCATTGCTTCTCGAGCGTCGCGCGGGCGCGCTGCGCGGACTGCGGCGAGCGCGCCCAGAGCGTGGCGCCCTCGACGGTGCTGGCCACCGCGGCGAGTCCGACGGCGATCGTTCCGGATCCAGCGATCCCAAGCGTCTCGGTCACTTCTGGCACCTCTCAGGCATGGCAGCTGCACCCGCGCGTGGCGGGTGGCGCCGGCCGCTCCTCCACCGCCCGGCGTCGGGTCATCCTAGGTGAGCCCGGCGGGTGCTTGGCGGGCAAGCGTCACACAGTCGAGCCGGCGTCACGGGCGAGGTTTGAGCCGGGCTGGTGGGGCGGGCGAGGTTCTCAGTCGAAGTCGGCGCGCTGAGCGTCGCGCAACCGGCCTGCGGTCAACCGGTGCCGTGGACAGGGGCGTCGGTCTGCCTGGACCGGCGACGGACTCCGTCCGCGGGGCACAGGGATCGCTGGCGGGGCTGGACGGCCGCGTAGTACGTTCGTCCAGTTGACTGGGTGTGTTTGGGGGTCCGGCTGCAATCATCCCGACATAGCTGGTGTCGGGTGTTCCGGCTTGACAATCCACCCCTCCGGGCATAAGGGGTGGCCAGCAGAGACGCAGAGTCGGTCGGTGGGGGACCGCATATCCCCCGCCGACCAGCTGGCTCCGGCGGCGACGAATCCAGGCCGTGTCCCCCCCCTGGACAGTTTGGATTCGTCGCCGCCAATGCGCCCGCCGAGCCAAGGGCACGGCGCAGCGCCCGGCTTGCGAGGTCGGCGCTCGGTGGCGCAGACCGCGTCGGCGTGTGGCCCGCGGGGCGTGGCCGCAGCGGCCGGCG
>JAJZDA010000028.1 GCA_021851525.1 Actinomycetes bacterium
ACGCCTGACGTTGACATAGTTCGACTCCTTGTCGTAGCTAGTTGAGGCTCTCCCCGTCTGCAATTCGCAGTGCCTCGCTCGCTGGAATGGTAGATACGGGGTTTCCTGCCAGATCGTGGAGCTCGATCGATACCGCTTCACCGGGACCCACGATCCTGAAATGGATCTGTCGCCCGGCAGCGCTGAGCCGCTCGTATGAGCGTGATGCCACAACGAGCGCCTGTCTCACCTCGGGAGGGGGCAGCAACGGGATCAGCGCGCCGTGCTCCACGGTGGATGTGCGCGAACTCCCAGCGGCCACCGACGAGCTGGACTGGCCAGCCTTCTGCCCCAAGCTCGAGGCGTGCCGAAACGGCGCCGATCCCGTCGGCTCGATGGCGCTGCACTCAGACTTCATCAGGACGTCGCACTCCTTGTGCATTCGGCTCCTCGGGCATCGGCCCTTGCCTGTCTATTACGTAATCGCCCATTTCGCCCAGAACTTAAGCCCCGGCCGCGACGCTCGTCCGCTGGACCAGCGCCCGCAGGACCTCGTTCTCGGGCTCCATCGCCAGCGCCTGTGTGGCGAATGTGTGGGCGTTCTCAGGCTGTCCACTGGCGAGCGCCACGTGGGCGAGTCCCGCGAGCGCGTGGACATCGGGGGTCTGCTCACAGACCGTCAGCCACTCACGCGCCGCCGATTTCAGGAAGCCGCGACGCAGATACATCTGCGCAAGGCGCTCTCGTCGCTCACGCTCAGGCAGCTGAACCCGCTGGTAGAGCCCGACGAGCAGCTCAAAATTCTCAAAGTCCTGGACGCGCAGCAGCGACTCCAGCATCAGCTCTAGCAGTTCCGTCGCTGCGCTGGGCAGCTCCTCCGCAGGGGCGCCCGAGGGAAGCGCCAGCCATGCCCGGAAGAGCGCTTGGTCGGCCGCCGGCAAGCCGATCCGCTCGGCGCGTGCCAGTCCCTGGGCGGCGCCGTCGTGGTCAGCCGCCAGCAGTCGCGCAAACAGTTCGCTGCGCAGCACGGCGGCGGCCAGCGGGCTGTCCTGCGACAGCTGTGCGGCCTCGTCCGCGGCAGCCGCGTAACGGCGCTGGTACAGGAGTGTCTCGACGAGCGCCGCTCGGGTCGGAGCGCTGTGTGGCTGCGCGGCCAGGACCTCGCGGAACTGGAGCTCGGCATCGGCGGCCGCTCCCGCCTCAAACAGCGCCGTTCCGAGCATGAACCGGTGAGTCTTGGTGAGCGGGCTCAGCCGCCGCTCGACCTCGGCGGCCGTCTCCGCTCCGGAGCGCCCGTTGCGCAGCAGCGCGATTGCGTACGGCTCCATCACCCCGAAGAACTCGGGGTGATGGTCGACGCACCACTCGATCATCTCGAGCGCCTCGGCGTTGCGCCGGCGGTGCAGGTGGAACATGGTCAGCGCGATCCGCGGCATGTATGTGCCGGCTCCCACCAGCGCCGTGTACCTGCTGGGCGCGTCTCCCATCGAGATCGCGCGCTCCATGTACTCCACCGCCTGCTCGTAGCGCTCCAGCGCGAACGCCGCATACCCCTGGTAGTAGACGAGGTCGGTGAACCCCGGGAACTTCTCCAGGAAGAACTCCGCGCGGCTGATCGCCTCCTCATGCCGGTTGAGTCGACGCAGCGCGGCGACGGTGCGGTTGGCCAGCGCCGGCAGGAACTCCAGGCGGATCCCGTCGGGGGTCGCCTCGGCGAGCCTCCAGGATTCCTCGAACTCCACCAGCGCCTTCTCGACATCGCCCAGCGCCGCGTACTCGCTGCCGATGTTGTAGTGCAGGAATGAGGTCGGTGGGCCCTCTCGCTGCTGCGCCAGCAGCAGCGAGAGGTTGCGGTTGGCCTTGTCCTTCGCCTCGCGGACCACGCCGAGGTAGCCGTAGTGGTCGAGGCGGATCAGCGTCTCGCCCATGCGCTCCGGGAGGTGTCCGGGGAGCGCGTACGCGATCTGCTCGTGCAGCCGTCCCTGGAATCGGTACTCGGGACGGTTGCGGAAGACGCGCAGCGCGCTGTGCTGAACGGCCACGCCAACTTCCTCACTGCCGGTGAAGTTGGTCTCCACCAGGTAGAACGCCTCACGCCAGGTCTGCCCGGTGAGTGCCCGGAGCTTCTCGACGTCGTCCTTGACCAGGACCTCATCCGCGTCCAGGTAGATGATCCAGTCACCGGTTGCGGCATCGAAGGAGGTGTTGCGTGCCTCGCTGAATGAGCCCGTCCACTCGCGCTCGATCACCCTGGCGTCGTATGCGCGAGCGATCTCGATGGTGCGGTCGTGAGAGCCCGTGTCGACTATCACGATCTCGTCGACGGCCGGCGCGACGGCCTCGAGGCATCGCGGCAGCATCTCCTCCTCGTCGCGCACGATCATGCAGAGGCTCAGCGTCAGACCCTCGGCCGGCCTGGCTCGCCGCGCCACAGCGGTGGCGCGGCGGGAGAGACGCTTCAGTGCGGGATGCAAAACGGCTGACCGCGGGGGGCGTGCGCGGTTGCGGACGCTGAGCGCCTTGAGGTTGTTGGCGACCCGCGGCAGGTTCGGGTCGAGTCGCAGCGCCGCCTTGAAGAGATCGCGCGCCGCGTCGAGGCTCCACAGCTCGTAGAAGGCGATGCCGGCGTAATTCAGCAGCACCGGTTCAGCCGGCTGTTCCTCGAGAACGTCAATCGCGGCACCGGCCATCGCCAGGAAGATCGCGGTCGCGCGCCGGTCGTTGACGGTCGGCGTGACGACCATCGCCTGCTCGAGCAGCGCGCGCCGCGCGTGATAGCGGACGTGCATCCCGTCGAGTGCGGATGCCTCCCCGAACAACGCGAGGTATTCCGGGATCCGCTCGCTGGTCAGGTGGTTCAGCGCCCGCTCGACGAAGCCGACCACGACCTCGGCCCCGTGTTCAGGTTCTTCCGGGGCTTGGTCGGGCTCGAGTTGAGTGGTGCTGAGGCGCAGCGGCATGGTGGCCAGGATCTCCTGGTTGGCGACTGGAACCGAAGTTCGGTAGCTGCCAGTTAACTCCGCGGTCCCGACGAACCGTTCGGCTGGGGAGTTCCGCCGCCGGGTGCAGTTCTCTATGGAGCGTGTCGGAGGGAGATCGGCAGGAGACCGGAGGCTCAGCGGGAAGTCCCGTGCGCGGCCATGACGATCGCTCAGAACTTAATTTTCGTGCGCAATTTGCGGACCTATAATCGGCCTGGGACCAGAGCGGGTTCTGCGAACGGCGTGCAGGCGGAGGGCGCGTTCGTGGACTCGAGTAGGCCTGAATGGCGGTGGCGATGAGGTGTGTGGTCGTTGATGTCGGAGGCTCCCGGTGATGGTCGAGCGGACCGCGCGACTCACCGGTGAGAGCGTCCAGCGCCTCTGGGAGCAGTACCACGCCAGCGGTGACGGCGCGCTGCGTGACCGCCTGATCCTGACGCTCGCGCCGATGGTCAAGTACATCGTCTACCGCAAGGTCCGGGAGATGCCGGCGCGCTGTGAGGTCGAGGACTTCATCTCCTGTGGCCTGGAGGCACTGATGCGCTCGATCGACCGCTACGACCCGAGCCGCGGCGCGACGCTCGAACAGTTCGCCTGGACGCGGATTCACGGCGCGGTGCTCGATGAGCTGCGCCGTAACGATTGGGCCCCGCGGTCGCTGCGACGCTGGGAGCGCGACATTGCGCGCGCAAGGGAGAGGTTCGTGGCGCTCTACGGTCGCGCGCCGACCCGTGAGGAGCTCGCGGCGGCGGTTGACCTCACACCGGCCGAGCTCGACCGCTGGCTGGGCGACATCCAGCGTTCCGATGTCGGCTCGCTCAACGTCCTGGTGCTGGGCGACGATGAGAGCGCGATCGAGCGGATCGACACCCTCTCCAGCGCAGATGCGGACCTCGATCCGGAGCTGCGTGCGGTGCGGGAGAACGCCAAGGAGCGGTTCCGCGCAGCCTTTGAGAAGCTCCCCGAGCGCGAGCGCCAGGTGGCCATCAGGCTATACCTGCACAACCTCACGCTGCGTGAGATCGGCGAGGCGATGGGGGTCACGGAGAGTCGCGTCTGCCAGATCCACAGTCAGCTCAGGCGCCGGCTGCGGGAGCTGCTGGAGCAGGATGAGCAGCTCTTCAGTGAGGTCGCCTAGCGGCGGCTGTGTCAAGCGAGTAGGCCCAGGCGAGGGTCTCTGCCACCGCCCGGTAGAGCACCTCGGGAACCTCTGCGTCGAGCTCCAGCGCGGCCAGCGCGTTGGCCAGTGCCCGGTCCTCTCGCACGGGGACACCGGCCTCGTGGGCGGCATCGATGATCTGCTCGGCGACGTGACCCCGTCCGGTCGCCACCACGCGCGGCGCGGCCGCTCCCGGCTGGTAGTGCAGCGCGACGGCCTTGCGCACCTGCGTCTGCTCGGCGTCCGCATCCTCGCCCGCGGTCCGCGGCGGATCGCTCGGGTTGGACCGCCTGTCGGGCTCGCTGCTCACGCGTACACCTCCAGCGGCTCGCGGCGCGGCGCCACGGTCAGTGCCACGCCAGCCCCGATCGTCCTCTGGAGGCGGTCCTGTAGCTGGGCGGCGGCAGCCTCTGCCGCCGCCAGCGGCTCTCCTGCAGACACCAGTAGCGATAGGCGCATGCCGCCGCTGGCAGCGAGCGTGAAGTGCATGTCGATTGCGCCCAGGTGCGGCGCGTCATAGCGCAGCTTCACGGAGTGGCCCCCGTCGGGCAGGCGGGCGGCGCGACGCCCGCCCTGTTGCTCCACGCGCAACGCCCCGCCGCCGGGCATGGGAACCAGCGCCGCCAGGATCGGCGCGATCAGCCCGGCGGCCGATGGCTGCTGGTCGCTGCGCACCGTCAGCACCACCTTCTGGGGGGTCAGTTCCCGGACCACCAGCCGCAGCTCCTGGCCCGCGGCGACGTTGGGAGGCAGCTCAGCCTCCAGCAGCACCCCGGCGAGGCTCAGCATGCCGCGGCCGCCGGATCCGACCTGCGCCACTCTTACCATCAGCTCACGGCCGACGTCGAGCGTGAGTTCCGGTGTTAGCACCGCGCGCAGGAGGTTGAGTTCGACGGCCAGTGGTTCCACTTCCACTGGAGTCTGAAGCACTCTCGCGGGGCGCTCAAGGAAGCCGCCGACCGTCCGAATATTCTGAGCACATGGATCTTGGACTAGACATCGCATCGGCGGGCATGCTCGCCGTGCAGGTTCAGGAAGACCAGCTCTCCAACGATCTGGCGAATGCCTCGACTCCGGGGTACAAGGCGGCCTCCTCGGTGCAGCAGAGCTTCGGCGACCTGCTGCTCTACAACACCTCCACCGGTCAGGCGATCGGTGGAATCCAGACCGGGGTGGCGTTGGAGAAGGCGCGGGCGAACCTGACGCAGGGACCGCTGCAGCCGACAGGCAACCCGCTGGACTTCGCGATAGCGGGTCCGGGCTTCTTCGCGGTGAAGACGGCGGCGGGTGTGCAGTACACACGCAACGGGCAGTTCACGAAGAACAACCAGGGAGTGCTGGTAGACCAGTTTGGTGACCAGGTGCTCTCGCAGAACGGAGGCCCGATTCAGGTCGGCGCCAACGGCTCCGTGCCGCCGACCGCAGTCGGCGTGTTCGCGGTCAACAATCCATCGCAACTGGGAAACAACAACTTCTCGGGCACCGCCGCCGGTCGAGGTACCGGTCAGGTCCAGGCGGGGCAGCTCGAGGGATCGGGTATCGACCCGATCCAGGCAATGGTCCAAATGCAATCTGCGCTGGACGCCTACACGGCGGGGCAGCAGACGATCGGAGCCATCAGCCAGACGATGCAAGAGGGCGCATCGACAGTTGGATCGATCCCATGACGCTGACCCCCGTGAGGCAAAACGATGCTTGAAGGTTTGTATTCGGCGGCTGCTGGGATGGAGACAGCCCAGGCGCAGCTCGATGCTGTCTCGAACAACATCGCCAATCAGAACACGCCCGGCTACCAGGCGCAGTTGCTCGGCTTCCATGACCTGCTGTACACAACCGACAACGCGTTGCCGTCCAACGCCCTGGTGGGCGCCGGCTCGGCCGCTACGACCATCGGCTTCAGTCAGGCTCAGGGCTCGCTGCAGCAGACTGGCAACCCCCTGGATCTGGCTATCTCGGGCAGCGGGTACCTCGAGGTGCGTCAGCCGAGCGGCACGGTGGGGCTGACGCGCAACGGAACCCTGCAGCTCAACGCAAGCGGGCAGATCACGACCAACCTCGGCATGGAGTTGGTCCCGCCGATCACTGTGCCCAAGGGGACAACCGCGAGCCAGATCTCGATCGCCGCCGACGGCACCGTCACAGTGGCCAATCAACGGATCGGCAAGATCCAGCTGGTTGACGTGACAGCACCGGACAAGCTGCTGCCGCAGGGCAACAGCGTCTATGCGGCGACGGCGGCCAGCGGCCCGATCCGGGTCGCGACCGGAGCGACCATCCAGCAGGGTTTCCTGGAGCAGTCGAACGTCAACCTCAACACTGAGATCACCGACATGGTTCAGGCACAGCAGGCGTACAGCATGGGCAGCAGGGCAGTGCAGTTCGAGGGCCAGTTCGGCCAGATCGCGGCGACGCTCAAGTGATGAACGCGGCGATCCCAACCAGCTCGTCATTGGCGAGCATCGGCGTCAACGCCGGCGTTCCGAACCTGAACCCCGCGGACATTCCGGCCAACATCCGCAACGGCAACGCCGCGGCGCAGCGGGCCTACTCTGAGGGGCTCGCGTTCGAGCAGATCCTTGTCAACCAGCTCACGACGCAGCTCGCAAGCTCGATGGACCAGAGCTCCGGCACCGGCTCCGGCGCCGGTGGCGCGAGCGGCTCGCAGTCCGGGGCGGGTGGCAGCCCCTACGCTGCGCTCTTCCCACAGGCACTGACCAGCAGCATCATGTCCGGCGGCGGGTTGGGGATCGCCGAGAGCTTCGCACGCAGCATCGACCCGGCGCTCAACGGCCCGGCGCCCGCGCCCGGCGGCGGCAGCGGTCCGGTGGGAGGTGTCAGCTGATGAGCGTGCAGGAACATGACAGGGACGTGGATGACCTGAGCGCGGAGCTGCTCGAGTATCTGGAGCGTGAGCTTGAGTCGGCGCGCAACCTGCTGAAGATCGTGCGCGGGCAGTCCGGCGCGATCCGCGAGCAGGGGGCACCGGAGGTGGTGCGCCTGGCGGGTGACCTGCAGGCCGAGCTGCACCGCCGGGAGCTGCTGGACATCACGCGGGAGCGCCTGACTGAACATGCCGCGCAGCGGCTGGGTGTGAGCCCCGGCGCAGTCACAATCGCGGAGATCGCCCTGCTGCTGGAAGCAGAGGCGGGGCACGTCGCGGTGGCCCGCACGGAGCAGCTGGTTGAGCTGCTCACGGAGATACAGAACGAGCACGAGATCAACCGTGCGCTGATGCAGCAGGAGCTCGCGTTCCTCGACCATCTGCTGCGTCTCACCGGTAGTGCCGGGGGTTACGATTCGGCGGGGGAGCGCGTGTCCAAGCGCAAGCCAACGCCACTCATGCGGCAGTCCGTTTTCGACCTGGAGGCGTAGGCAAGTCATGTATATCTCTACCTACCTGACGTTGGATACGGCGCTCAGCGGCGTCGAGGCCGCTCAGCAGCAGCTGGACATCACCGGTCAGAACATCAGCAACGCCAGCACGCCGGGCTACGCCGACCAGACGGTCAACCTCGTCGAGTCACCGCCGCTGGCGATCGCGGGCAGCGGGTCCGATGGCGCGCTGCAACTCGGTACCGGGGTGAACGCCACGGGGGTGAGCAACGCCAGTGACCCATACCTGGACTCCGCCTGGCGCGCGCAGAACGCCGCGACATCGGGCGCGAACACCACGCAGACCTATCTCCAGCAGGTCCAGGCGGCGGTCAACGAGCCGTCGACCACCGGGATCAACTCCCAGCTGTCCAAGTTCTGGAGCGACTGGAACACGTTGGCCGATAACCCGACGAGCGCCGCTGCGCAGCAGGCTGTGATCAACGATGGTGAGAACCTCAGCCAGACGTTCAACACGCTCAGCAACACGCTCAACGGTCCCGATCCGCTGCATCCGACCGGCCCGACCAACAGCTCGTCGGTGCTCGGCCAGGTCAACGCCCAGTACCAGGACGTCATGCAGGGGCCGACCGGGGCCGGAGCATCCGGCGGGTCGGTGTACAACTACGCCTACCAGATCGCGTCGCTGAACGCTTCGATCACGCAGGCAACTGCGATCGGCCAGTCCCCGAACAACCTGATCGATCAGCGCAACGCCGCGATCGACGGACTCTCGGCGCTGGGCAACGTGACAGTGCAGAACAACACAGACGGTTCCGTGACCGTGTACTTCGGTGGCGTCACCGGAACCGCGCTGGTCAAGGATCCCGTCGGCATCCCGCCCGGCGGGACGGTGCCTCCGGGGGACAACTTCGGCAGCTACTCGACCACGGTCGGGGGGACCGGCACCGGGTGGGCGCAGGCCTTCCAGGATCAGTACAAGAACGACGCGGCGACCGTGAGTGCGGCATCGCTCGCCAACACGGTGGGCGGTACGCTCGGAGCGCTGATCGGACTGGCCGGTTACTCGGCCTCGGGCTTCGGGAATCTCGGACAGCCGGTCCAGACCTCCGCGACGGCGCCGACCACATACAACGCGACCACGACCGGTGCGGCGGGCGTGCCCGCCACCCAGGCCGGGACGATCGGGACGCTCAGCACGCAGTTGGACAACGTCGCGACGGCGCTGATGAACGAGGTCAACAACCCGGCGGTGGTCTACAACGGAACGGCCGTGCAGACCTCCACGGGTACCAAGCCGGTGCCGACTCCGCCGGCCACGACGACCGCGGCAAACGGAGCGACCACGCTGCTCTCGGACTTCTTCGTCGCTCCTGCCAGTACGAGCACCAACAGCACGGCGGCGACCATCCAGGTCGCCTCCTCGCTGCAGCAGGCGGCGATCAACGGCATCACGCCGGGCCAGTTCACCACCTCGGGCAGCTACAACGACAACGGTGTCAACAACATCCAGACCAGCACGCTTGGAACAAGCTTCGCCGGCAACTACTCGAGCAACAACGACGTGGCGTTGGCCGAAGCCAACAACAGCGGCGGAGCCGCGGACCTCTCATACCAGTCATTCATACAGACGGTCGGGAGCCTCGCCAGCGGCGCCAAGCAGCAGGACACCACGGCGTCCGCGCTGCAGACGCAGATCAGCAACCAGCGCCAGAGCGTTGAGGGCGTGGACCTGAACAATGAGATGGCGAACCTGATCACCGAGCAGCAGTCCTATCAGGCCTCGGCCAAGGTCATGGGCGCGTTCTCGACGGTCATGGACTCCCTGATGACGATCGTCGGTCAGTAACGGAGGCATCACACGATGACTGAACGCATCACACCCCAGATGTTGGACAACTCGACTGTCAACACGATCAGCAACGACCTCAACCAGCTAGATCAGGTCCAGCAACAGCTCTCGACCGGCTACCAGATCAACCAGCCGTCGGACAACCCTGTCGGCGCTGCGATCACGCTCTCCCTGCAGGGTGAGGTGAGCGCCTACAGCGCCTACCACCAGAACATCACCCAGGGTGTCGCCGTGGTGCAGACCGAGGGGACGAGCCTGCAGCAGATCCAACAGGTGGTGCAGAGCGCCAGGGAACTGGTTGTGCAGGCGTCCAACGGCACCCTGAACGCCAGCGACATGCAGGCCGCCGCACAGCAGATCTACCAGTACATAGGGCAGATCAAGGAGACCGCCAACACCCAGTACGACGGCTCGTACGTGTTCTCAGGTTCGGCGGTTGACACCCCACCGTGGCAGGCCGATCCCGGTAGTCCGGATACGTTCGCCGGCAACCAGGGCACCGTCAACTACGCGATCGGTCCCAGCACGCAGCTGGCGGTCAGCGCAAACCTCTACAGCGTGCTCGGCGATGGAGTGGGCACGGGTGGCGCGTTTGTGCCCAGCGCCACGCCTGGCAATCCCGGCACCGGTGGGCTGCTCGCCACGCTGAGGACCGTGTACTCGGACCTTCAGGCCGGCAACCACGGCGCGCTCGGCGCCCAGCTCACCAACCTGACGACGAACCTCAACGCGTTGATCTCGCTGCAGGCGAACGTCGGCGCCACCCAGGATCGCCTGCAGATGGCCGACGCGACCATCAGCTCCCTGTCGGCGACGGCGACGATAGAGCTCGGGAACGTCTACAACACCGACATGGCTCAGGCGACTGTCCAGTTCTCGACGCTGCAGGCCGGATACCAGGCGGCGCTGCAGTCCACGGCCGACATCATCCAGACCTCGCTGCTGAACTTCCTGCAGTCGTGATAGCCACCTCCACACACCTCGGCGCGGCGGGCGCGGGTGAGGCGGGTGAGTTCGAGCACTGCTCGAGCGCCCGGTTCGGAGAGATCCAGGTGCTGGTCGCGAGCATCGTCGATTTCCCGGACGGGCTTGTCGGCATCGGCGGCAGCCGCTACGCGCTGCTCTGCACCGATTCGGACTCGGCGTTCGTGTGGCTGCAGTCGATGAGCGATCCGGGTATTTCACTGCCGCTGACCAACCCGCACAGGTTCTTTGCGGATTTCGAGGTTCAGCTGGCGGACGAGGACGCGGACCGTCTGGGGCTCTCCCATGGTGAGCCGGCGGATGTCTTTGTGACGGTCACCGCGCGTGAGGCGCTGGCTGATTTCACCGTGAACACACGGGCTCCGATCCTGATCCGGGCGCAGTGCGGCTACCAGGTCCTCAACCTCGCCCCGGGTGTCTCGATCAGGACGCCGCTCTTCCCGACCGACGCGGTGGAAGCCGCGGACGCGGGTTAGAATCGCGCCCCATGCTTCGGGTAACACGCCGCGCGGGCGAGCGGATCATCGTCGGCGGTGAGGTGGTGATCGAGGTGCTCGAGGTGCGCGGTGCGACGGTGCGCCTCGGTATCGATGCGCCACGCTCGGTCTCGATCTACCGCGAGGAGCTGTGGCTCGAGATCAAGCAGGAGAACGAGGCGGCAGCCCGGGCGCCGGCCGATTGGCCGGAGTTGCCGGTCAGGTTCCCGGAGCCGGCCGCGGCTGCCGGCCTGAGGTCCTCCTCACCGGCCCCGCGCGCCCCCGACGCCGGTGGGCGCACTGACGCGCCTGGCCCCGATGCGCCTGGCCCCGATGGGCCTGGCCCCGATGGGCCGCAGAACGCCGCGGAGGAGTCCGCCGGGCCCGACGCCGGAGCGCCGCCATCCGAGCCTGAGGAGCGGTAGCTACAGCATGGCAGCGTCGCGCTCAGGCCGCCGCTCGGCGCGCAAGCGCAGGGGCGGCAAGCCGCGAGCCGTCGCCTCGGACCGCCGGCAGCGGCGCGAATCCGGCCGGCAGCAGGCGGGGGGCTCCGCACGTGCGGGGGACCGGCTGCTGGGGACTGTCGGAAGCCGGCCAGGCGGCCCGTTTGGCGGGATCCCGGTGTCCGAGGTGGCGATCCTCGCCGGGATGGTTGCGCTGATCACCGGCACGCTCGACGGCGGCGGCGCCGCGGTTGACGTCGGCATCCTGCTGCTCGGGCTCGGGGTCTTCGAGGTGACGGCCCGAGAGCACCTCTCCGGCTACAGATCCCACACGACGCTGCTGGCGCTGCTGCCCGCGGTGATCGTGGAGGCGCTGTACGCGCTGGTGATCGGTGCGCCGCGGCAGCGGATCCTGCTGCTGGCGCCGGTCCTGCCGATCTTCGGCTTCTGCTACTGGCTGTTACGCAGGCAGTTCCGCGTCGCTCGCCACCAGCGGGTCATCAAGCACCATTGAGCCGGGCAGCGCGAGCGTGAAGACGGCGCCGCCGCCCGCGGCGTTGGCGGCGCTGATGGTGCCGCCGTGCTGCTCTGCCACCTGGCGCACGATCGCCAGCCCCAGCCCGCTGCCCTGGCGTGCGCGCGAGCCCTCGCCGCGGTAGAAGCGGTCGAAGACGTGGGGTAGATCCTGCTCCGCGATCCCCGCGCCATGGTCCCTGACGGTCACGCCGGTGCCGTCGACGGTGACATGCACGACGGTGCCGGGGGCCGTGTGCCGCGAGGCGTTGTCAAGCAGGTTGTTGATCGCTCGGCTCAGCCGCTCACCGTTGCCGATCACCGAGACCGGCTCGAGCCGCGCCGTGAAGACCGTCTGAGGCGCGTTGCGCCGGGCACGGTCGAGCGCCGCCTCTACCAGTTGGTCCAGGCGCACGTCCTCATCGTTGTCGGTTGGGACATCCCCGCGCGCGACCTCAATCAGGTCTGAGACGAGCGTGCTGAGCTCCTCACTCTGCTCGACCACGTCCTCCAGCAGGCGCGTACGGTCCTCCTCGTCGAGCACGGCGCCGGCGAGCAGCAGCTCGATGTTGGTGCGCAGGCTGGTGACCGGCGTGCGCAGCTCATGTGAGGCGTCGGCGACCAGCTGGCGCTGGGCGGCAACCGATGCGTCCAGCGCGCCACGCGACGCCTGCAGCCGCTCGAGCATCTCGTTGAAGCGCTCCGCGAGCTGACCCACCTCATCGTCAGCGTGGATCTCCAGGCGCTGGCTGAGGTCGTCGGTCTCACCGATCGTCTTGGCCGCCGCCGTGACCTCGGCCAGCGGTGCCAGCACCCGGCGCGTGATCATGCGCGCCAGCACCGCGGCCAGCACGACCACCGCGAAGAACACGATCGCGAGGATCCAGCGCAGCTCGCGGAGCACGTTTTCAACCGGCGCCAGCGGGCGCGCTAGCTCAACCGCCATCGAGGTCTGGCCTGAGATCGGGTAGCGGAAGACCACCTGGAAGGTGAACATCCGCAGGTGGGCGCCGGCGAAGGTGACAGTGTTCAGATACGCCGGGGAGGTGCCCGCGGCGATGCTCGTGGCGCGTTTGACGCCCGGCAGCTCACCCTGATAGGTCGGGTACTGCGGCGTACCGTTGAGCAGCACGAACTGGTAGTACTGCGCTGAGCCGCCCGCCTTGGCGGCCAGCCCGGGAAGCTGAGAGTTGGCGTCCGGACCCTGGTACTCCGCGCGCGCCTGGATCAGTTCCGCCTGGGCCTTCAGCTCACCATCGATCTGGCTCACCAGCTGTGTGCGTACGATGAAGTACGCAGCGATGATCGCCAGCGCCACGGCCAGCGCCACGGTCGCGGCGGCGACGATGCTTATGCGTCTGCGCAGCAGCACCAGCGCCAGCCTCAGTCCCGCAGGACGTAGCCGATTCCACGAACGGTGTGCAGCAGCCGCGCGTCGCCACCGTCCTCGGTCTTGCGGCGCAGGTAACCGATGTAGACGCCGAGCGCGTTGGATGTGGGCCCGAAGTCATAGCCCCAGACGTTCTCGAAGATCGTTGAGCGGGTGAGCACCTGGCGGGGATGCTTGAGGAACAGCTCCAGCAGCGTGAACTCCGTCTTTGAGAGGTCGATCAGCCGCTCCCCGCGATGCACCTGGTGAGCCACCGGGTCGAGCGCCAGATCAGAGAAGCGCAGCACCTCAGTGGACTCCTCACCGTCGCCGGCGCGGCGCAGCAGCGCGCGCACGCGCGCCTGCAGCTCACGCAGCGCGAACGGCTTGACCAGGTAGTCATCGGCGCCGACGTCAAGTCCCTCCACGCGGTCATCGATCGCGTCCCTGGCGGTGAGCATCAGCACCGGCGTCCTGTCGCCGGCTGAGCGCATCCGGCGGCAAACCTCGAGTCCGTCGATGCCGGGCATCATCACGTCCAGGATCAGCGCATCAACGGGGTCCTGGGCGATCGCGTCGAGCGCCTGCTCGCCATCCTCCGCGAGCGCTACCTCGTAGCTCTCGAGCCGCAGCGCCCGCTCCAGCGCGCGGCGAACCGCGGGTTCATCATCGACAACGAGAATGCGTGCCATCACCCAATCCTCAGCAGTTCGCCTATGAAAAGCTGAAGAAGGTTACCCCAGCGGGTGGAAGCTGCCGCCGTGGAAGACCAGTGCGCCGGCCTCGCGCTGCACGCTCAACTCGAGCACCTCGCCGAGCACCAGCCAGTGGTCGCCGGCCTCCGTCTGGCTGTAGATGCGGCAGTCTATCCACGCGGCGATGCCCTCCAGCAGCGGCGCTCCGGTGGCCGGCGAGCGGCCGTAGGCGAGCCCCGTGAACTTGTCGGCACCGGACTGCGCGAAGCGTCGCGCGAGCTGCTCCTGCCCGTCGGCCAGCACGTTGGCGCAGAAGCTCCCGGCGGCCGCGATCGCGGGCCAGCTGGTGGACGCCTTGGATGGTGCGACCGCCACCAGCGGCGGATCCAGTGAGACCGACATGAACGAGCCGCAGACGAGACCGCTCGGGTGCTCCGGGAGTCCGCCGGTGACTATCACCACGCCGGTCGGGAGCCTGCCGAGCACCTGACGGAAGTTCTCGGAGTGGGGCAGCGTCAGGCCTGGCTCTTGAGCCATCGTCTCAGCCTACCCGACGCCGATCCTGACCAGCAGCGGTGCGTGATCCGAGGGCTTGAGGCCCTTGCGGAAGTCACGGTCGATGCCGCACTGCACGAGCCGCTCTGCCAGTGAGCCGCTCAGCAGCGCAAGGTCGATGCGCAGGCCCAGGTTCTTGTGGAAGCTGCCCGCGCGGTAATCCCACCAGGTGAACTGCTGCTGGTCCGGGTGCAGCTGGCGGTACGCGTCGAGCAGCCCGCCGCGGTCGCAGAGCGCCGCCAGCAAAGCGCGCTCCTCACCGCTGACGTGGGTGGCGCCGACGAACGCGGCGGGGTCGTAGACGTCGATGTCCGCCGGGGCGATGTTGATGTCGCCGCAGAGCACCAGCGGCTCGGCGCGCAGCGCCTCGGCACGCGCCGCGGCGGCCCGCAGGAACGCCAGCTTGCGGGGGAACTCGGGGCTGTCCAGCGAGCGGCCGTTGGGCACGTACGTGCTGACGATGCGGACACCGGCGACGGTCGCCTCGACCCAGCGCGCCTCTGCCGGCACCGGGTCACCGTCGAGACCGATCTGCGGATCGCTGACACCCAGCGGCTCCCTCACCAGGATCGCCACGCCCGCCCACTGCCCGCCGGAGTGGGCGACCACCTGGTATCCGGCGGCGTGGATCTCTGTGGCGGGAAAGTTCTCAGGGCTGCACTTGGTCTCCTGCAGGCAGACCACATCCGGCGCGTGCAGTTCGAGCAGCTCCAGCAGGCGCGGCATCCGCGCGCGCAGCGAGGCGACGTTCCAGGTGACCACCAGCACCGGCGCGAGCATAGAGCGCCGCCGGCTCGCCGGCTCGCCGTGGGGGCCGCAACGCACGCGGGCCGGCCGTCAACGCACCCACCGGGGCTCGCAACGCACAAAATCCCGCGCTCTAGGATCATGGGGCCCATGGATCAGATCCAATTGCGCAACCGGCTGCTGGTGGCGACCGGCATGTGGAGAGAGGTGACCGGAGAGCCGCTGCCCAAGCTGGCACCCGGAAAGCCCGCCGACCAGATCGAGCAGTTCGAGCTGAAGCTCGTTGACACGCTGTGGGAGCGGGCCACGCCCGAGACCGCACGGGAGATCGCCGACCGGACATGGGACCTGGTGCATGACCGCCCGGACGCGGACCCGGTCAAGCGGCGCGTGGTCGAGTGCCATGAGGCACTTGCCCGGATGACGCGCCTGGGCGACTGAGCAGCCGCGCGGCGCCGGCCTCGCCCGAGGATCAGCTCCCCGCGCCGTCCAGTTCGGCGGCCGGCATCCCCACCGCGCCCACGGGCCCGTTGCCGTTGGCGGCCTCGGGCTGCTCGCCGCTGCCCGCGCGCGCGATCCCGACGGCCGCATACGCCTCCGCCTCATCGAGCGTCTCGTTCTGCAGCAGCGAGCCGACCAGGTCATCGAGCTGCTGGCGGTGGCTGCGCAGCAGGTCCAGCACCTCACGGTGCGCCGAGTCGACGATCCGGTGCACCTCCTGGTCCACCAGCTGCTGGGTCTGCTCCGAGGTCTCAGAGACTCCTGGCAGCAGCATGCTGGAGCCGTCCGAGGGGATCACCGCCACCGGGCCGATCGCGCTGCTCATGCCCCAGCGGCCAACCATCGCGCGGGCGACCCGGGTCAGCTGCTGGATGTCGGACTCAGCCCCGGTCGTGAGGTCTCCAAAGACCACCTCCTCGGCGCAGCGCCCGCCGAGCATCACCTTGATCTGCGCCAGCAGATGACGCTCGTCGAGGTTGAAGCGGTCAGCGTCCGGGGCTGAGAAGGTCACGCCCAGCGCCTGCCCGCGCGGGATGATCGAAACCTTGCGCACCGGATCCGCGCCGGGCGTGAGCATCCCGACGATCGCGTGGCCGGCCTCGTGGTAGGCGGTGCGCCGCCGGTCCTCATCGCTGATCATCACGCTGCGTGCGGCGCCGAGCACGATCCGCTCCAGCGCGTCCGTGAAGTCCTCATGCGTGACGTGGCTGTGGCTGCGCTTGGCGGCCAGCAGCGCAGCCTCGTTGACCAGGTTCGCGAGGTCCGCGCCGACCATCCCCGGGGTGGTGGAGGCGATCTGGCCGAGGTCAATCTCCGGTGCCAACGGGACCGAGCGGGTGTGCACGCGCAGGATCGCCTCGCGCCCGACGCGATCCGGCGGCTGGACAACCACGCGGCGGTCAAAGCGCCCCGGGCGCAGCAGCGCCTGATCGAGGATCTCAGGACGGTTGGTCGCCCCCAGCACGATCACGCCGGCGCGCGCGTCGAAGCCGTCCATCTCAGTGAGGATCTGGTTGAGCGTCTGCTCACGCTCGTCGTGCCCGCCGCCGATGTTGGGGCCGCCGGAGGCGCGCGAACGGCCAACGGCGTCGAGCTCATCCACGAAGATGATCGCCGGGGCGGCGGCCTTCGCCTGGGCGAAGAGGTCACGCACGCGGGACGCGCCGACGCCGACGATCATCTCGACGAACTCCGACGCCGACATCTGGAAGAACGGGACCCCGGCCTCACCGGCGACGGCGCGCGCCAGCAGCGTCTTGCCGGTCCCCGGCGGGCCGCTGAGCAGCACTCCGCGCGGGATCTTCGCTCCCAGCGCCAGGTACTTGTCGGGGCTCTTGAGGAAGTCGACGATCTCATACAGCTCATCCTTGGCCTCGTCGATGCCGGCCACATCCTCAAAGGTCACGTGCTGGTCGTCCGATTCCACGCGGCGCGCGCGTGAGCGTCCGAACGACATCAGCCCGCCGGCACCGCCACCGGAGGCCGCACGCCGCATGAAGAAGATGAACAGCCCGACGAGCAGGATCGTCGGGCCGAAGCCAAAGACGATGCTCTCGAGCAGTGAGGGCCCGGGGTTGGGGTTGCTGGCGTTCAGCGTCACACCCTTGCTCTCCAGTAGCTTGGCCAGCTCTGAGCCGCTGACGAACTGGGGGATCTGGGTCGAGAACAGGACCGTCGGCTGGGCGCCGTTGTAGCTGATGGCGTGCTTGAAGGTGCCCTGCACGGCCAGTGAGGTCGAGTCCACGGAGCTGACGTTGCCGCTGGTGACCTCGTGCACGAAGGTGGGGTAGTAGGGGATCGCCACGCGGTTTGGCGAGAGCGCGCTCGAGGAGATCCAGAGGTTGATCGCCAGCAGGCCGATGACCACGGCGGCCAGCAGCAGGCGCTGGTTGTGAGGTGAGCGCGGACCGCCGCGCATGCTGCTCTGCTGAGGCCCGCGCCCATCGGGCGCGGGCGTGACCTTCCACCCGCGCGGGGGCTGCGGATCGGTCTGCCGTGCTCCGCGCCGTGGAAGCGGCGGGCCCTGCTGACGACGTGCTGGTTCGTCTGCCATCAAATTGAATTGTGGCAAGTGGGGGTACCGACCGGTTAAACCTCTTCGATTCGTCGCCTGAAGGTGTCGGACCCCTCGACTGTCGCGCCCGCCCCGTAGGCGAGGTCGGCCAGCACCCGGTCGGACGTCACGACCCTGACCGCGTGCGCCTGCGGATCGGCGCGCAGCAGCCGCACGATCTCATCGTCGGCGGCGTCACGCTTGGGGCGCGGCGCGTGCGTCACCTCGATCACCGTCGAGCGGATCGGCGGGGAGGCGGGACGCTCGAACACCACCACCACGTCCTCACCCTCCGCCGCGGCCCAGCGCTCGAGTTGATCGACCAATCGGAGCATCGCGCCGTCGCGGTCCCGCCACCAGCGGTCGGGGCGTGTCCCGATCACGTTCATGCCGTCGATCAGCCAGCGCACGAGGGCCTCCGGCAAGCCATTTCAAGCGTTCCGATCGAAAAGATCAGGCGCGTGCGCCAAGCGCCTGACCCCAGAACATGCGTAGATGATGTGTTCATGCCGTAAAAACAAGGGAAACTGGACTCGTATACATACGGTTGCCGTGCTAGCGTCCGCACCGTAAGGTCGTCTTTAGGGACGAAAGAGAGCAGGTGCAGGCACCGGTGGTGACGGGAGACGTCCTCGCGGTAGCGGCACTGTGAGCTACGGAGGAGCACTCCAGCATGCCGACAGGAACAGTTAAGTGGTTCAGTGACGAGAAGGGCTTCGGCTTCATCACGCCCGACGAGGGTAGCCGTGACCTGTTCGTCCACCACACCTCGATCGAGGCCGACGGGTACCGGTCGCTGGCCGAGGGGGCCAAGGTCTCCTACGAGGAGGAGGCTGGGCCCAAGGGACCGAAGGCAGTGAACGTCATCAAGCTCTAACGAGCTTTGGGTCTGCCTGCGGCCGCGGCTCCCAGAGTCCGCGGCCGTCGGTGTTTTGAGGAAGCGATACGCGGCCGGGTTGGGGTGCGTGACGCTCAGGCGACGGTGCCGTCGGCCGGCTCGATCGGCAGCTGCGCCGCCACCCAGTCGAGCATCCCCCCGGCGAGGTTGTGCGCCTCGTAGCCGGCCTGCGTGAACGCGGCCGCGGCCATCGCCGAGCGCGCGCCCGAGCGGCAGTAGAAGACCACCGGCGTGGTGTTGTCGATCGTGTCCGCGCGGGCCGCGAGCTCACCGAGCTCGATCAGTCTCGAGCCGGAGATCCGTCCGGCCTCGTGCTCGTGGCGCTCGCGCACATCGACCAGCTGGACCGCGCCCGCATCGATCAGCTGCGCGACCTCCAAGGGGCTGTAATCCATGCCCGCAATTTAGCGCTCGCGATCTGTGTTGGGATCATGTTATGCTGCCGCAAATTCAAACCCAGCCGAGCCCGTCACATGCCCAGATGACGGGGCGGGGGAACCCAGTTGTTGAGCCACCAAGACGGCTCTAGGGGCGAATCGCCGCATTGACCGCGGCGTAGCGCAAGCTCTTTCAGCGCGAGCCCGACAGCTAACCCCGTAGGCGCCAGGAAAGAGAAGGGGTTGGTTTGTCGTATTTCAAAGCTGTGAGCGGTTGGCGGCAACTGGTGGCGTTGAGCGTGGTCTCGGCGCTTGTCGCGGTCGCTCCCGGAGCGGCCTCCGCCGCCGCGTTCGGCAAGCGCACGCTGGCGTTCGGGATGCGCGGCAAGGACGTGACCGCGCTGCAGGGAGACCTGACCGCGCTGGGCTTCACCATCACGGTCACCGGAACCTTCGACCGGCAGACGATCCGTGAGGTCCGCACCTTCCAGCGCCGCTACCGGCTGCAGGTCGACGGCGTCGCCGGTCCGGCGACCTTCGGGCGGCTGCGCAGGTTGCTGCACAAGCTCGATGGCAACCACATCACCGAGACTGCAGAGGCGGCCAACGGTGCCAGCGGCCTGGCCGCAAGCGGCGGCGGCGGCCTGGGTGGCAACGCCTCGAACACCTCCGCCAGCTACGTCGCCAGCACCCCGGCGCCCGCCTCCGACAGCGGCGGGGTGGGGTTCGTGCCGCCCTCGGGCGGCAGCCAGTTCGTCAAGGCCTCGCTGATCGACGGGCTGGCGGTGCCCGGCGCCGGCACTCCGGCCGCGATCGTCAAGGTGATCGAGGCGGCCAACCAGATCGCGTTCCTGCCCTACGTCTACGGCGGTGGCCACTCGACCTATGTGGACAACGGTGGCGTCACACAGCTAGACAGCGGCTATGACTGCTCGGGCACCGTCAGCTTCGCGCTGCACGGCGGCGGGATGCTGGCCAGCCCGCTGGACTCCGAGCAGTTCGCCGGCTACGGGCAGGCCGGCCCCGCGAAGTGGCTCGAGATCTACACCAACGGCGTGGCCCCGACCGGCATCGCCCACGTCTACATGGAGATCGCAGGGCTCTGGTTCGACACAGCGACCCAGAGCCCCAACAACGGCAACGACCGCTGGTCGACCGCGCGCACCTCGCCGCTGAGCGGCTACTACGCGCGGCATCCCGCCGGCTGGTGAGATCTGAGCGCGTGACGCTGCGCCAGCGGCGCGCAGCGTCACGCGCGAGCACTCGCGGCGGGGGTAGGATTCAGTCCAGTGTCCGTGCTGGCCGACATCTACACCGTCCCGCAGGAGCACCTGGACTTCCGTGAGACGATCCGCCAGATAGCCCAGGAGCGGATCGCGCCACGGGCTGCCGAGATCGACGAGCGCGCCGAATATCCCCATGACCTGCGGCGCCTGCTGGCCGAGCAGGACATCCTCGGGCTGCCGTTCGAGGAGCAGCACGGTGGTACCGGGACCGGCACGCTGATGCTGAACATGGCGGTTGAGGAGATCGCCAAGGCGGACGCCTCGACGGCGCTGATCCTGATGGTCCAGGAGCTGGGGACGCTGCCGATCAAGCTGCACGGCTCCGAGGAGCTGCGGGCTCGCTTTCTGCCGCGCTGCGCGACCGGCGAGTGGTCCCCGGCGTTTGCGCTCTCCGAAGCGGAGGCGGGATCGGATCCCGGCGGGATGATCACCCACGCCCGTCAGGAGGGCGATGAGTGGGTGATCAACGGCTCCAAGGCCTGGATCAGCAACGCCGGAATCGCCGACTTCTACTGCGTCTTTGCGGTCACCGACCGCGAGGCCGGGCACTCGCACGGGATCACGGCGTTCGTGGTTGAGGCTGAGCGCCCCGGCTTCAGCGTCGGCAAGCTCGAGCACAAGCTGGGGATCAGGGCCTCCCCGACAGGGACGCTCGCCTTCGAGGACGTGCGCGTACCGGCGGCGAACGTGATCGGCACGGTCAACGAGGGCTTCAAGGTGGCGATGAGCACGCTCGACCGCTCGCGCCTGGGTGTCGCCGCGCAGGCGCTGGGGATCGCCCAGGGGGCGACCGACCATGCCGCCGCCTACGCGCGCGAGCGTCGCCAGTTCGGCCGCTCGATCAACGAGTTTCAGGCGATCCAGTTCAAGCTCGCGGACATGGAGACCAGCTGCGCCGCGGCGCGCGAGCTGCTCTACCAGGCGTGCGCGAGGGTCGACCGTGAGGACCCGGAGCTGGGGAAGTACTCGGCGATGGCCAAGCTGTTCTGCTCGGACACGGCGATGGCGGTGACGGTCGAGGCGGTGCAGATCCTCGGCGGCTACGGCTTCGTCAAGGAGTATCCGGTCGAGCGGATGATGCGCGACGCCAAGATCACGCAGATCTACGAGGGCACGAACGAGATCCAGCGGCTCGTGATCGCCCGGACCAGGAGGTGACGGCCGGATGCGACGGCCCGCGACGACACGTGGAGTGATCGTTGCGACGCTTGCCGTGCTCGTCGGGCTGCTCGGAGCGCTCACGCTGATTGTCGGCTACAGCCCGACCCCGGTCGTGCGTGCCGCCCAGGTGCTGACGGTGCTCGGGCTCGGGGCCGTCGTGATCGGTGGGGTGATCATGCTGGTGCTGGTGCAGCTCGCCGGATGGCACGCCCCCGAGGATGAGTTCGAGCTGGTGGTGCGGCGCGCCGAGCGGCTCGCCGCCGGGGAGCAGTGGGGCTCTGAGGAGGACGAGTACGGCTGGGACGACGACCCCTTCGAGCTCGGCCCGCTGGCCGAGGATGAGGACTTCCACGCGCTGCTGCACGCGGCGGTGGACGATCTGCCGCTCGAGTATCACCGTGTGCTGGAACACGTAGCGATCGTCGTCGGTGAGCGCGGAGCCAGGGTCCGGGTCGGGCGTGGCCGGCGCGCCGTCTACAGCGTGTTCGAGGCTGATGCCGGCACCGACGACTACTTCCATGAGCGCGTCGTGATCTTCCGCGACGCGCTGGTGCGCGACTTCGGGCACGACCCCGACCTGCTGCGCGAGCAGATCGCCCGCGCGATCCAGGGCGAGCTCACGCGTCACATGGACTGGGACAGCCGCTCTACCGGTTGACCCGGTAGCGCAGGAAGAGCGAGTCCTCCCGGGAAGTCAGACCCGCGAGCGTGAGGCTCACCGCCCGCTGCGGCGGTGGCCCGCTGGCCACCGCCGGCCCCACAGCGCCCGCCAGCGTCGGTGCCACGGTCAGCCACAGCTCATCGACGAGGCCCTCCGCCAGCAGCGCGCCGAACAGCAGCGCCCCGCCCTCACACAGCAGGCTGCGGACGCCGTGGCCACGCCTGAGCGTGCGCAACATCGCCAGCAGCGGACGCGGCTCATCGCCGGGCCACGGTTCGTGGGCCAGGCGCGCCCGCGTCCGCGCCGCGGGCGCTGCGGGGGAGAAGACCACCACGCGCGCCTCCGGCTCGTCAAACAGCGGCACGTGCAGCGGCAGGCGCCCGCTGCGGCTCGCGAGCACTGCAAGGGGCTCGGCCGGACGGCCCAGCGCCAGGCGGCGGGCGCGACGCTCCGCCGCCGGCAGCATCCTGCCGTAGCTCTCCGCCGCGACGGTGGCGCTGCCGGCCAGGACCGCGTCGGCATGCTCGCGCAGGCTGCGGTGAAGCTCGCGATCACCGGCGTCACTGAGCGCGCGCGAGCTGCCATCCAGCGCGGTCCGCCCATCGGCGCTGGTGACGAAGCTGACCAGCGTGTACGGACGGTCGGCCGGGATCGGGGCTTCGGCGTCGAGCTGCGCGAGCAGCTCCGCGGCTGTGCGGTCGCGCGGCCGTGGAAGCAGTTGCCGGTAGCTGATCTGCGTCACCTGCGCAAACTTACGGGAACGCCAGGCGCTAGCCTCACCCGCCATGGAATCCGATACCAGCAGACCAGACCGAAACCTCGCGCTCGAGCTCGTCCGCGTCACCGAGGCAGCCGCGCTGGCGGCCGCGCGCATGATCGGTCGCGGCGACAAGGAGGCGGCTGACCAGGCGGCGGTCGACGCGATGCGCCACGTCCTGGACAGCGTCTCGTTCGACGGTGTGGTGGTGATCGGCGAGGGTGAGAAGGATGAGGCGCCGATGCTCTACAACGGCGAGCACATCGGCGACGGCAGCCTGCCGCAGGTCGACATCGCCGTGGACCCGCTGGAGGGCACGCGCCTGTGCGCCCTGGGCATGCCCAACGCGATCACGGTGATCGCGCTGGCCGAACGTGGCGCGATGTTCGACCCGGGCCCGTGCGTCTACATGGAGAAGCTCGCCGGCGGCCCTGAGATCGCGGATCTGCTCGACCTCGAGCGTCCGCTGCCCCAGACGCTGAACCTGATCGCGCAGCGCAAGGGCGTGGACATCCGTGACGTGGTGGTGACGATGCTCGACAGGCCGCGCCATCACGAGCAGATGGCCGCCGTGCGTGAGGCCGGGGCGCGCGTGCGGCTGATCATCGACGGGGACGTCTCGGCGTCGTTGCTGGCCGTCTCCGACAACTCACCTGTCGATGTCCTGTGGGGCATCGGCGGCACCCCTGAGGGCGTGATCTCCGCGTCCGCGATCAAGTGCCTGGGCGGGCAGCTGCTCGGCCGGCTGTGGCCGCGCGATGAGCAGGAGCGTGAGCTGGCACAGGCTGCCGGCTATGAGATCGGGCGCGTGCTCACGGTTGACGATCTGGTCAAGGGGGAGCACGTGTTCTTTGCCGCCACCGGCGTCACGGACGGCGACGTGCTGCAGGGCGTGCGCTATCCGGGCGGCGGCAAGGCGAGCACGGAGTCACTGGTGATGCGCACCCGCTCGGGCACGGTGCGCAGGATCCACGCGCGCCACGACCGCGCCAAGCTGCGTGCGCTGAACGCCGCCCGCTTCGACATCTGAGTCCTGGCGGGCGCCGGCGCGCAACACGGGCCGGCGGGCAGCCGCCACCTCAGTGAGGGAAGCGGCGCACGCGCGACTCAACCAGGTTCAGCGAGGCCAGCGAGCGCAGGAACGCGTGTGTGACGAGCACGTGCACGAACGCCTGCGTCGCCTCGTAGACGGCTGTGCCGAGCCCCGAGGCGATGGCCGGGTAGAAGTTGGCCACCTCAACGCGGATCATCAGCGTCGCCGGATCGTGCTCGCCGTCGAGCTTGCGGACCTCGAGCGAGAGGCCGCCGGACCCCGTGTTTGCGCGGGAGACGAGCAGACCGTCGCGGATGCGCCAGCTGATCTTCCCGTGATCGCGCTCGAGCTCATAGACCGGCGCGTCGAAGCGCAGCAGCGTCAGCGGCCGCGCCAGCAGCACCACCGAGCGGTCGTGCTGCCTGTACATGACGCGCACCAGCCCGAACGTGGCGCGGCTCAGGAAGCGCCAGTAGGTGCTCCCCAGGTTCTCCAGGTTGGCCGGGGTCCAGAGCCGTTGCAGCTGCTCCTGGGGAAGGCTCAGGTGTGCGGTCTGCGTTGACCTGACGGCGCCGTCGGCGGCGATCACGGTTGAGCCCCGGGGCGAGACGATCACGGTCCGTGCCGGATGCGTGCGCCGGCGCCACCGGGAGGCGGCGATCCCGGCTAGGAGCGCGAGGAGGGCAGCGGCGATCTTGGCCACGGTGCGATTGTGTCGATCCTGGCGGTCTGCCTGATCCCGAGCGCGCGGGCCGTGGCGGCCGTCAGGTCCCAGCTCACGTGCCTTCTGAACGGTCCGCGGTCAATCACCGGCGCGACGATCTCACGCTGGTCGTGGTAGAGCACGACCTCCGTTCCGCACGGCAGCGTGCGGCTGGCCACGCCCAGCGTGCGGCGGCGCAGCCGCTCTCCGCACGCGGTCCTGTGGCCCCACAGCCCCGGCCCGAAGACCGTCGCGACCGCGGGCCGGAAGACCGCGATGCGCAGCGTCAGCAGCGGTGGTGGGCCCGGTGCGGTGCTGACGGCGGCCGCCGGGCCCGTGGGGAGCCCGAGCGTCACGCCGAAGTTGAGGCTGCCGGCGCGGGTGGCGCGCCAGGTCGCGCTGAAGCTCCCCGGCGCAACCACCTGCGCCTGAGCCACCTGGACCCAGCCAGCCCGGGCGCGGGGCGCGGCATAGCCGAAGCTGACCGTGTCGCCGATGTCAGCGGCCGGGGCTGTTCCCGTGAAGCTCACCGTCCGCCGCAGCAGGCTCGAGCTGGTGAAGGACAGTGTGATCCCACCGCCCGCGGCGGAGCTCACGACGCCCAGCCGCGTGAGCCGCGCGCCGCCCGCGCCCGGTGGGGGCGGCTGCGCACCCACGGCGGTGGCGCCCGAGCCAGATCGGA
>JAJZDA010000029.1 GCA_021851525.1 Actinomycetes bacterium
GGCCGCCGGCGGCGCCGCCGGGTCGGCTGCCGGTCCCGGCGCCGGTCCGGACGCCGGTTGCGGCGGGGCCCCCAGTGCGAGGATCTCCGGGATGCGCTGGAAGTCCTCGCGCAACAACTCCAGCGTGGACGGCGTGTAGAGCGCGGCGGCCGGGTGGTAGAGCGGATAGAGCCGCACCGTGCGCGAGCCGATGGTGAGCACCTCAGCCTGCCCGTGGATGCGGGAGATCCCGGCGGGATCGTCGCGCAGCAGCTTGGTGGCGAAGTTCCCCAGCGTGCAGACCACCGTCGGCTGGATCAGCTCCAGCTGGCTCAGCAGGAAGTGACGGCAGGCCTCCACCTCATGCGGGTAGGGGTTGCGGTTCTCAGGCGGGCGGCACTTCAGCGTGTTGGCGATGAACACGTCGGAGCGCTGCAGGCCGATCTCCCCGAGCAGCTTCTCCAGCAGTTTCCCCGCCTGCCCGACGAACGGCAGTCCCTGCAGGTCCTCGTTGGCTCCGGGGGCCTCCCCCACGAACATCAGCTGCGCGTCGGCGTTGCCGGCGCCGAAGACGACGTTGGTGCGGGTCTCGTGCAGCGGGCAGGCGACGCATCCGCGCGCCTCATTGAAGACCTGCTTGAGCTGCTCTCGCCGCTGCTCCGCACCGCTCATCAGCCGGATCGTAGTTGTCAGCCGGACGCCGTGTCCGCCTGACGCGGACGCTGAGCGGCTACCATTCGCGCAAGCGTCAGCGGCCCCAGCGGGGGCCGCGCGGCCGTCACCTTCTGCCACCGAGGGATGGACCACTGAGGATGCGAACACTGCGGACAATCGCCGAACTGCGCACCGCCCTGCGCGGGCCCCGTGCCGCGGGCGTGCGCATCGGCCTGGTGCCGACCATGGGCGCCTTCCACGATGGCCACCTGTCGCTGATGCGCCGCGCCCGTGAGGAGTGCGGCCTGGTGGTAGTGTCGCTGTTCGTCAACCCCGCTCAGTTCAACGAGGGCGGTGACCTGGAGTCCTACCCCCGCGACGAGCAGCGTGACGCGTCGATGGCCGCCGAGGCGGGCGTTGACCTGCTGTTCGCCCCGGATGCCGAGGAGGTCTACCCTCCCGGCTTCGCCACCACCGTCAGCGTCTCCGGCATCACGGAGGTCCTGGAGGGCGCGCACCGTGGCCGTGCTCACTTTGACGGGGTGGCCACGGTGGTCACCAAGCTGCTCAACATCGCCGCACCGGAGATCGCCTACTTCGGCCAGAAGGACGCGCAACAGGCACTCGTGATCGGCCGCCTGGTGCGCGACCTCAACATTGACGTGGAGATCGAGATCTGCCCGACGGTGCGCGAGCACGACGGGCTGGCGATGTCGAGCCGCAACGTGCGGCTGGGAGCGGGTGAGCGCCAGCAGGCGCTGGCGCTCACCCGCTCCCTGCAGCTCGCCGCCCGGCGTGCGGGCGCGGGCGCCACAGAGACCGAGCAGCTGATCACAGAGGCGCTCTCAGAGCTGGAGCACGCCGGCGTGCAGACCGAGTACTTCCAGATAGTCAACTCGCAGACGCTCGAGCCGATAACCAGGTTGAACGGACCCGCGCTTGCCGTCGTGGCAGCGCGTGTCGGCAACACGCGTCTGATCGACAACCAGCAGCTCACCACCCACACCGACAGGCTCACGACCGCGAGCAACGCCGGCGCCAGCGCCGACGTCAGCGCGGCGGGAAGCCAATGAGGAGGCCGCAAATGTCGTCTGCTCCATCCAATGCAACCGCGCCGTCCGGCAACTCGCACCTGCCGGTGACGCTGCCGATGCTGCTCGAGAAGCAGCGCCTCGGCCAGCCGCTGGTGATGGTCACGGCCTACGACTACCCCAGCGCGCGCGCCGCTGAGGCCGCCGGGGTGGATCTGGTGCTGGTGGGCGACTCCGGCGCGCAGACGGTGCTCGGCTACCCCTCGACGGTCTCCGTGACCACCGATGAGCTGCTGACCCTCGCCAGGGCTGTCCGGCGCGGCCTGCGCAGCCCGTTCATGGTCGCGGACCTGCCGTTCGGCTCCTATGAGGAGTCCGACGCGCAGGCGGTGGCCAGCGCGATGCGCTTCATCAAGGAGGCCGGCGCCGACGCCGTGAAGCTCGAGCGTGGCAACTCAACCTCGGTGGCGCGCGCGCGAGCCATCACGGAGGCCGGAATCCCGGTGATGGGCCACATCGGCCTCACCCCACAGACCCACACTGCGCTCGGCGGATACCGCGCCCAGGGACGCACCGCGGCCAGCGCGGTGAAGCTCGCCCGCGAGGCGCTCGCGCTCCAGGAGGCGGGCTGCTTTGCGATCGTCTTCGAGGCGATCCCGGCGGAGGTCACCGAGGAGCTGATGGGGCTGATGCAGATCCCGGTGATCGGGATCGGCGCGGGCCCGGCGACCGACGGCCAGGTGCTGGTGTTCCATGACCTGCTGGGAATCCGCGAGGGACAGGGCGCGCGCTTCGTGCAGCGCTACGCCGACCTCCAGAAGGAGATGGACCACGGAGTGGCCGCGTACGCGTCGGATGTGCGTGAGCGCCGCTTCCCCGGACCCGAGCACACCTACGCCATCGACCCGCAGGCGTTGGCGGCCTTCCGCTCGGAACTGGAGCACTTGCAATAGCATTGGGCCTGTGGCGCGGATCACACAGGCTCTCGCACCGCGCGATCGCGCGTACTTTGAACTGTTCGAGGAGGCAGGGCGCAACGTGCTGCGCTCCGCTGAGCTTTTGGCCGCGCTGCTGGATGACTACCCGGACAACAAGATCCTGGCTCAGGACATCCGCGACTGCGAGCACGAGGGCGACCGCATCACGCACAGCATCCTTGACCGCCTGAACCACACGTTCGTGACGCCGATCGACCGCGAGGACATCCTCTCGCTGGCCTCGGCGCTCGATGACATCGTCGACTACATAGACGAGGTTGCGGATTACCTCGGCCTCTACAAGATCGAGGCGCCGATGGACCAGGCGATCAAGCTGGCGGAGGTGCTGAAGCTCGCATCTGTGCAGATCGCCGAGGCGATGCCGCTGCTGCGGGCCTTCAAGGACATCTCCACGCACACGGTCGAGATCAACCGGCTGGAGAATGAGGGCGACCGGATCACCCGCGAGGCAATCGCCTCGCTGTTTGACGGCGGCATCGACCCGATGGTCGTGATCCGCTGGAAGGATCTCTTCGAGCGCCTCGAGGCAGCGATCGACGCGACTGAGCACGTCGCCCACATCCTCGAGGGCGTGGTCATCAAGAACTCCTGAGCAGACGGCGGGAGCCGCCGCCGCATGGGACTCTCACGCGGCGTGGGACGTTCATGCGGCGTGGGACGTTCATGCGGCATCGGGCTTTCATGCGGCCTGGGTCGGCCGCCGCCGGGCTCACGCGTAGGTGATCGTGCGAAGCACCTTGGCGGGTGCCCCGACCGCCACAGAGAACGGCGGGAGGTCCTGCGTGACCACCGCGTTGGCGCCGATCACGCAGCGCTCACCGATCTGAACGCCGCCCGTGACCACCACGTTGGCGCCGCACCAGACGTTGTCGCCGATGCGCGTCGGGCCCCTGCCGGTGAAGCCCTGCCAGGGAACCGGCCGGTCGGGATCGTCGAAGCGGTGGTTGGCGTCGGTGATGAAGCAGCCGTTGGCGAACATGCAGTGGCTGCCGATCTCAACCAGCTCCAGCGCCGCCACCATCACGTTGCGGTTGAGGAAGCTGCCGCTGCCGATGGTGATCCGCCCGGGAGCCGGGGCTGTCAGCCAGACGCCGGGCTCGAGCAGCACGTGCTCACCGATCTGCAGGCGCCCGTCGCGCAGCGCCTCCAGCACGTTGCCCTCCAGCGGCCAGCGCGCGAATGCCCGCCGTGAGGCGAGCTCATAGTGGATCCGGGCGCGGTTCCACGGCAGTGAGTTGCGCTCATACCAGCGCCATCGCTGCACCCACAGGCGCGCGCTAGCGAGGTCCACGGCGCTCAGTCTGCGACGGCGATGCGGTTGCGGCCAGCCCGTTTGGCCTCATACAGCGCGGCATCCGCACGTTCTATCAGCGACGCGTGCGAGTCACCAGCGCGCCGTGCAGCGAGCCCCACCGAGACGGTCACCGGGGCGGGCGTGACCGCTGCCAGGCGCAGGGCTGCCGCCCGCGCCGCAGCCGGGGAGTCACCCGGCATCAGCAGCGCGAACTCCTCCCCGCCGTAGCGCGCCAGCAGGTTGCCGTCACGCAGCGTCGCGCTCCACGCGGCCGCGCAATCACGCAGCACCTGGTCACCGGCGCGGTGGCCGTGGGTGTCGTTGTGGAGCTCGAAGTGGTCAAGGTCGATCAGTCCCACCGTGAACGCGCCGCCGGCGTCGAGCGCCAGCGCCAGCGCCCGGTCCCAGGCGCGGCGGTTGGCTACGCCGGTGAGCGCGTCCGTGCTGGACAGCTCGACCGTCGCGGCGAGCTCCTCCAGCACGCGCACGTGCTCCAGCGCGACGGCGGTGCTGTCCGCCAGCGCCTGCGCGATCGTGACCTCATCACCGCTGGGGGCGTGCGGGCGGCCCCAGTAGACCCCGATCGCCGCCACCGGGTCGCTGCGACGCACCGGCACCACCACCAGACTCCTGACGAAGGTCGGCTCGTACACCGGCAGCGGGATCCGCTCGTCGCTGTACACATCGGGCACGGTGACCGGCTCACGGTGGAGCATCGCCCAGCCGCTGATGCACTGCTCCAGCGGGAAGCGCTGTCCCTTCCAGAGCGGCGCGATCGCCTCCTCCTCCACGTAGTAACAGTGGTCGAGCTCCCGCAACACGAACGTCGCCCCGTCAGCCTGCAGCAGCTCACGCGCGCTGGCTCCGACGATCCGCTGCACGTCGCGCAGGCGGCGCACGGAGGACAGCGCGCTGACGGTGGCCAGCAACAGCCTCAGCGTATGCGCGGCGTCAGCACGGCTCTCACCGCTCTGCTCCATCCGTCAACGTCCTGTCCGTGTTGCTCAACTGCGGGGGTTTGCAGAACCTAGCGCTTTGTGAGACCGCCGTGTATCGCCGATGGCCTTGCCGACGCTTCGGCTCGACCCTGCAGCGGTTCGGCCTGGCCCGGCAGCGGTTCGGCCTGGCCCGGCAGCGGTTCGGCCTGGCCCGGCAGCGGTTCGGCCTGGCCCGGCAGCGGTTCGGCCTGGCCCGGCAGCGGTTCGGCCTGGTCCGGCAACGGTTCGGCCGGGTCCGGCAGCGGTTCGGCCTGGCCCGGGTCTGACGTGCACCACCGTGGGGGAGAAAGCCGGCGTGGGAACGGCTTTCTCCCCCAGGGTCGTGGCGAGAGCCGCCCGAGCATCGTCAGGACCTCAACCCCGCCCGGCAGCCAACCCCGCCCGGCGACCAACCCCGCCCGGCGACCAACCCAGGCCGGCAACCAACCCCGTCCGGCCACCAACCCAGGCCGGCGACCAACCCGGGCCGGCAGCCAGCCCCGGCCGGCGACCGGCCCACGGCGCGGGGAACCTACGGCACGCGACAGCGCGCGTCCGGGACCGAGCGGGTCAGGCGGCCGCGGGCAGCGACGCGCCGCGTCCGCGGCGCGATCCCCCGGAGCCCGCGGGCAGCAGACCGGCGAGGAAGCTGCCGGTGTGCGAGCCCTGCACCTTCACGAGCTGCTCAGGGGTGCCGGCGGCGACGAGCGTGCCGCCCTCGTCGCCGCCCTCAGGACCGAGGTCGATCAGATGATCTGAGACCTTGATGACATCGAGGTTGTGCTCGATCACCACCACGGAGTTGCCGGCGTCGACCAACCGCTGCAGGACCTCGAGCAGCCGCTGGATGTCGGCAAAGTGCAGCCCGGTAGTCGGCTCGTCGAGGATGTAGATGGTGCGCCCGGTGGCCACCTTCGAGAGCTCGGCGGCGAGCTTCACGCGCTGCGCCTCGCCCCCGGAGAGCGTCGTCGCCGGCTGTCCCAGCCGCATGTAACCGAGCCCGACGTCCACCAGCGTCTGCACCCGCCTGCTGATCTTGGGGATGTGCGCGAAGAACTCGAGCGCCTCATCGATCGGCATCTCCAGGACCTCCGCGATGGTGCGGCCCTTGAAGCGCACCTCTAGCGTCTCACGGTTGTAACGCTTGCCGTGGCACTGCTCGCAGGGCACGTACACGTCCGGCAGGAAGTGCATCTCGATCTTGATCTGGCCGTCGCCCTTGCAGACCTCGCAGCGCCCGCCCTTGACGTTGAATGAGAAGCGCCCGGCCTTGTAGCCCCGGGCCCGCGCCTCAGGGGTGCGGGCGAAGAGATCGCGGATCTGGTCGAACAGCCCGATGTAGGTGGCGGGGTTGGAGCGCGGCGTGCGGCCGATCGGCGACTGGTCGACGGAGATGATCTTGTCGAGCTGCTCCAGGCCGCTGATGGACCTGTGGGTGCCGGCGCGCACGCGCGTGCGGTGCAGCCGGTTGGAGACGGCCTTGTAGAGCACCTCATTGACGAGCGTCGACTTGCCCGATCCGGAGACGCCGGTGACGCTGCACAGCACCCCCAGCGGCACGCGCACGTCGATCCCCTTGAGGTTGTTCTCGGCAGCACCCCTGATCTCTATGTACCCGGCCGGCTTGCGGCGCTTGCGCGGAACCTCGATGGTGCGGGTCCCGGCCAGGAACTGACCGGTGAGCGAGTCCGTGACCTGGGCCACCTGCTCAGCCGTTCCCTGCGCCACCACGTGGCCGCCGTGCTCACCGGCACCGGGACCGATGTCGACGATGTGGTCGGCGGCGCGCATCGTGTCCTCGTCGTGCTCCACCACCAAGACCGTGTTGCCGACGTCGCGCAGCCGCTCGAGCGTGCCGATCAGCTTCTCATTGTCCCGCTGGTGCAGCCCGATCGAGGGCTCGTCGAGGATGTACAGCACGCCGACCAGCGCCGAGCCGATCTGCGTCGCCAGCCTGATCCGCTGCGCCTCCCCCCCGGAGAGCGTCGCCGCCGCCCGGTCCATGCTCAGGTAGCCGACGCCGACGTTGTCCAGGAAGCTCAGGCGCTCCTCGATCTCGCGCAGCACCAGCCGGGCGATCCGCTGATCATGCTCGGAGAGCTCCAGGCCGCGCACCCAGCCGAGCGCCCGGCGCACCGAGTACCCGGTGAACTCGTGGATCGGCGTGGCCCCTACCAGCACCGCCCGTGACTCCGGCCGCAGGCGTGCGCCCTTGCACTCCGGGCACGGGCGCATCGTCATGTACTCCTCGATCTTCTCGCGGATGAACTCCGAGTCAGTCTCCTTGTAGCGCCGCTCGAGCCCCGAGACGATCCCCTCAAACGCGGTGGCGTAGCTGCGCCGCCGCCCGAAGCGGTTGCGGTATGCGACCTGAAAGCGCTCACCGCCGGCGCCGTACATGAAGAAGTCACGCTGCTCACGCGGCAGCTCGGCCCAGGGCGTGTCGAGATCCACCCCGTAGCGCTCCGCGATCGCCGCGGTCAGCTGCTCGTAGTACTCCGAGGCGCTGGCGGACCACGGCGCGATGGCTCCCTCGCCGATCGACAGGGACGGGTCGGGCACCACCAGCTCCGGATCAATCTCCATCTGCGAGCCCAGTCCCGTGCACCGCGGGCAGGCGCCGTGCGGGGCGTTGAAGCTGAAGATCCGCGGCTCCAGCTCGACCAGGCTGGGACCGTGCGTCGGGCAGGAGAACTTCTCGCTGTAGGTCTGAACCGTGCCCGCCGGCAACTGCGGCGGGATCCCATCCACCAACTCGATCTCGACCAGCCCGTCCGCCAGCGCCACGGCGGTCTCCACGGAGTCGGCCAGGCGCTTGCGCAGGTCGTGCTTCATCACCAGCCGGTCGACGACGATCGCGATGTCGTGCTTGAGCTTCTTGTCGAGCGTGATCTCCTCATCGAGCCGCCGCAGCTCACCGTCGATCTTCGCGCGCGTGAACCCCTCGCTGCGCAGCTCCTCGAGCTGGCGCCCGTACTCACCCTTGCGGCCACGCACGATCGGCGCCATCACCATGAAGCGCGTCCCCTCCGGCAGCTCCATCACCTGGTCGATGATCTGCTCCGCCGACTGGCCGCTGATCGGCAGGCCGCAGATGTGGCAGTGTGGCTTGCCGACCCTGGCCCACAGCAGCCGCAGGTAGTCATAGATCTCGGTCACGGTCCCCACGGTCGAGCGCGGGTTGCGTGAGGTCGTCTTCTGGTCGATCGAGATTGCCGGTGAGAGCCCCTCGATCGAATCCACGTCGGGCTTGTCCATCTGCCCAAGGAACTGCCGTGCGTAGGCTGACAGCGATTCCACGTAGCGACGCTGCCCCTCGGCGTAGATCGTGTCGAAGGCGAGTGAGGACTTGCCCGAGCCCGAGAGGCCCGTGATCACGGTCAGCGACCCGCGCGGGATCGCAACCGTGATGTCCTTGAGGTTGTGCTCGCGGGCACCGGTGACGACTAGCTGATCCACAGCAGGCAGTCTATAGAGTCGAACAGACGTTCGCGTCGGCTGGCGTCGGCTGGCGTCGGCTGGCGTCGGCTGGCGTCGGCTGGCGTCGGCTGCGTCGGCTCGCGTCGGCGCGTGTCGGCTGGCGTCGGCTCGCATCCGCCCGCGTCCGCTGGCCACGGCGTGCATCCGAGCGCCGCGGCCCCGCGCCGCCAGCCGCGCCGTCGCCCGCGCCGCGGTCAGTCTGCGACCGAGGCGTAGACCTCGTCCAGCAGGGTCGCGCGGTCGCTGAGCGCGAAGTTCGCCGCCAGGTAGCGGTCGGTCTCCTCACGCGGCGTCCCGTTGAGCGCCATGTTCAGCGCCACCAGGCGCGCGCCCTCGATGTCCTCCTGGCGTGGCGGCAGCTCCTCCGCGACGCTCACCGGCACCTCACCGGTCGGTTGCTCGGCGGCGACGGTCTGATGCTCGACGGCCTCGGGCACAGCGTGCTCCACGGTCAGCTGCGGCTCGCTCTCAAAGCCACGGCGCGAGCCGACAGCCGCACCGACGTCATCAAAGTTGGTCTCCAGCAGCTGCAGATCAGCGTTGAGCCGGTTTGACCCGGTGCGCAGCGCAGCGATCAGCGTGGTCAGCTCGCCCTCCATCGCATCGAGCCGCTGCAGCATCACCCCGGTCGACTCCGAGACACGGCTCACGTAGGTGCGCGCCTGGCTGTTGGCGTCGCTGCGTGCGGCCTCGGCCTCACTTGCGGCCTCGCTGCGGATCTCACGCGCGGCGCTCTCCGCGTCGGCCTGGATCTGCGCGGCGCTGGCCTCGGCGGCCTCGACGATCGCCCGCACCTGCTCACTGGCGGAGGTGGCCAGCGTCTCACTGCGGCGGCGCGAGGAGAGCTTCAGCTCCTCAACCTCGGCGGCGATCCAGGCGAGGTGCGCGTCAACCGCCTCCGGGTCATAGCCGCGGCGGCCGATCGGGAAGTCCTTCTTCTCGATGCTCTGTCTGTCTAGGGCCATGCGCGGGTAGCCTAGCGGACCTCGGCAGCCGCCACCGGCAGCGCCCGCCCAGGTCAGACGCGGCCGTCGGCCACGGCGATGTCGAGGTCGCGTTTGAGGTCGCGGATCTCGTCGCGCAGCTTGGCCGCGTACTCGAAGCGCAGGTCCTCGGCGGCGGCCAGCATCTCCTCCTCGAGCTCCACGAGCCGGCGCTCGATCTCGGCCGGCGGCAGCATGTTGGCCTCGCGCTGACGCCGGCGGCGGGACTTGGGCACCTTGGAGTCGGACTGCAGGAACTCAGCGATGTCGGACACGCCCTTGCTGATCGTCTGCGGCGTGATCCCGTGCTGGATGTTGTAGGCGGCCTGGATCGCGCGGCGGCGGTCGGTCTCCTCGATCGCGGTGCGCATCGCGGCCGTCTGCTTGTCGGCATACATCAGCACCCGCCCGTCGACGTTGCGGGCGGCGCGACCGATGGTCTGGATCAGTGAGGTGGCGCCGCGCAGGAAGCCCTCCTTGTCGGCGTCGAGGATCGCCACCAGGCTCACCTCCGGGAGGTCGAGCCCCTCGCGCAGCAGGTTGACCCCGACCAGCACGTCGAACTCGCCGAGCCGCAGCTCACGGATGATCTGGATGCGCTCGAGCGTGTCCACCTCGGAGTGCAGGTAGCGCACCTTGAAGCCCATCTCCAGCAGATAGCCGGTCAGGTCCTCCGACATCTTCTTGGTCAGCGTTGTGACCAGCGCCCGCTCGTCGCGGTCCACGCGCGCGCGGATCTCGTTCATGAGGTCGTCGATCTGCCCCTCTGTGGGGCGCACATCGATCTGCGGGTCGAGGATCCCGGTGGGGCGCACTATCTGCTCGACGATCCGCCCTGAGTGGGTGCGCTCGTACTCACCCGGCGTGGCCGACACGAACACGATCTGCGGCGTGATCGAGAGGAACTCCTGGAAGGTCTGGGGGCGGTTGTCCAGCGCGCTGGGCAGGCGGAAGCCGTAGTCCACGAGCGTCTGCTTACGGGCGCGGTCACCCTCGTACATGCCGCCGATCTGAGGGACCGTCTGATGGGACTCGTCGATGAAGCAGACAAAGTCCTCGGGGAAGTAGTCCAGCAGGCAGTACGGGCGCTCGCCGGCCTGCCGGCCGTCGAGGATCCGGCTGTAATTCTCGATGCCGCTGCAGAAGCCCATCTCGCGCAGCATCTCCATGTCGTACTGGGTGCGCTGGCGCAGGCGGTGGGACTCGAGCATCTTGCCCTCCGCCTCGAGCTCCGCACAGCGCGCGTTCAGCTCCGCGCCGATCTTGGCCACCGCATCCTCGATCATCCCCTCGCGCACGTTGTAGTGCGACGCCGGCCAGATGGCGATGTGCTCCATGTCGGACTCCAGCACCTCACCGGAGACCGGGTCGAAGTGCATCAGGTGCTCCACCTCGTCCCCGAACATGCTGACGCGGTAAGCGGTCTCGGCGTAGGCCGGCCAGATCTCGAGCGTCTCCCCGCGCACGCGGAAGGTGCCGCGGGCGAGCGCCGTGTCGTTGCGGTTGTACTGGATGCTGACGAGCTTGCGCAGCAGGCCGTCGCGGTCGATCATCGCGCCCCTGACGAGGGTCTGGAGGTTCTCGTCGTAGACCTCCGGCGATCCGAGCCCGTAGATGCTCGAGACCGAGGCCACGATCAGCACGTCACGGCGGGCGAACAGCGCAGCCGTGGCCGCGTGGCGCAGCCGGTCGATCTCCTGGTTGATCGCCGAGTCCTTCTCGATGTAGAGATCTCGGCTGGGGACGTAGGCCTCAGGCTGGTAGTAGTCGTAGTAGGAGACGAAGTACTCGACCGCGTTGCGCGGGAAGAACGTGCGGAACTCATTGCACAGCTGCGCGGCCAGCGTCTTGTTGTGGGCGATCACCAGCGCCGGCCGGTTGACCTCGGCGATCGTGGCCGCCATGGTCATCGTCTTGCCGGTGCCGGTGGCGCCGAGCAGCGTCATCGCCCGCTCGCCGGCGCGGATCCCCTCCGCCAGCGAGGCGATCGCGCCCGGCTGATCCGCGGTTGGCGTGAATGTCGTGTCCAGCTCAAATCCGGGCATCACACTGATCGTAATGGCAGGCGCCGACCGCCCGGCGGGTTCCCGCGCCCCGGCGCCGCTCAGCTGTAACCCAGCTGGTGCGCGTAGTTGGTGCGGTAGGCGTGCTGCTTGGCGAGCACCTCCTGTACGTAGGCGCGCGTCTGCGTGATCGGGATGTCTGAGATCGTGAAGCGCCGTCCGCGGCGGTGCGCTCGTGAGACCCAGCTGTTGACGTTGGTCGCGCCGCCGTTGTAGGCGGCCAGCGCCAGCACCTCATCATTGCTGTAGAGGTTGAGCAGGTAGCGCAGGTAGTAACTGCCGTAGGCGATGTTGACCGACGGCTTGTCGAGGTCCCCTACCGTGAAGCCGGTCCCGCCGGAGCGGTGGGCGAGGAACTTTGCGGTCTCCGGCTCGATCTGCATCAGCCCCAGCGCCCCGGTCGAGGAGGTCCGCGGATCGAAGCGGCTCTCCGAGTAGATCACCGCCGCCACCAGCGCCGGGTCCAGGTGCTTCTCGTGGGCCTGCTGGCGGATGATCGACGCGTACTGCAGCGGCAGCGTGAAGTCGGCGATGATGCGCCGCAGGAGCGGCAGGCTGACAAGCACAAGGACGGTCGCGCCGATCAGCGCGGCCACGGCTGCTAGGCGTCTCACCGGCTCAGCATGCCAAGAACAGCTGACAGCCGGTGCTCGAGTTGCGCGAGATCACCATCGTTGCGCACCACGTAGGTGGCGCGCGCGGCCTTCTCCTCCTGGCTGAGCTGCCGCGCGGCACGCTCGTCCACGGCGCGATGGCCGCGCGCCGCGGCGCGCTCACGGCGCAGCCGCTCATCCGCGACGATCGCGAGCGTCGCGTCGTAGCTCTGCTCCTGGCCGGCCTCGAACAGCAGCGGAACCTCGACCACCAGCGCGCGCGGCGCGGGCACGCGCGCAGCGGTGGCGGCGCGCCACGCCGACACGCGCTCGCGCACCAGCGGCCAGAGCAACTGCTCCAGCCAGCCACGGTCAGCGGGGTCGGCGAAGACGCGCTCCGCCAGGCGCCCCCTGTCAACGACGCCCGCGGGCGCCACCTCGGGCCCGAAGCGCGCCACCACGGCGTCGCGCACCGCGGCCGTTGCATAGAGCTCGTGGACCACGGCGTCGGTGGAGAGCGTCGCGGCGCCGAGCCGCTCGAGCGCCGCCAGCGCGGTGGACTTGCCCGCGCCCAGACCGCCCGTCAAAGCGATGCAGGGCGGCACCGCGTGAGCACCGCCCTGCGTCATTGCGTCTTGAGTCTCAGGCGGACTCAGGCCTGCTCGGCACCGTCGGCGCCATCGGCCTGCGCCGGCGCCTCGGGCGCCTCGGGCTGAGCCGCGTCGGCGGCCGGCGCTTCGCCCTGCGCCGCGGCCTCGGCCTCATCGCCCGCCGCAGCCTCGGCCGCATCGTCCTCAGCCGTCTCATCCGGGGCCGCAAAGACCTCCTCGGAGAGGCCGAGGTCGGGCACGTCCTCATACTGCTCATCGGCCGTGGGCGCGACGATCGGGCGCACCGGCAGCACCTGGCCCTCGACGCGCTTGATCGAGAGCGAGAGCCGGCGACGCTCGGAGTCGATCTCGAGGATCTTCACGCGCACGGGATCGCCGGGCTGGATGATCTCGCGCGGGTTCTCGACGTGGTGCTGGGCCAGCTCGGAGATGTGGACCAGGCCCTCAACGCCGTCGAGGATCTCCACGAACGCGCCGAAGGTGACGACCTTCGTGACGGTGCCCTCGAGCTCATCGCCGATGTTGTAGGTGTCCACGACCCGCTGCCACGGATCCTCCTGGGTCTGCTTGAGACCGAGGGAGATGCGCTGACGCTGGCGGTCGATGTCGAGCACCTTGACCGAGACGGTGTCGCCGATGCTGAGGATCTCCGACGGGTGGTTGACGTGCGACCAGGAGAGCTCGGAGATGTGGATCAGACCGTCGATGCCGTCGAGGTCGACGAACGCGCCGAAGTCGACGATGTTGGAGATCACGCCCTCCACGACCTGGCCGGGCTGGAGGCGGTCGAGGATCCGCTCACGGTCCTCCTTGCGCTGCTCCTCGAGCACCGCGCGGCGCGAAAGCACGACGTTGTTGCGCGAGCGGTTGAGCTCGATCACCTTGCACTCGATCGTGGTGCCCATGTACTCGTCGAGGTTCGGCACACGGCGGATGTCGACCAGTGAGGCGGGCAGGAAGCCGCGCACGCCGAGGTCGATGATCAGACCGCCCTTGACAACCTCGATGACCGACCCCTCGACCGGCTCACCGGACTGTGCGGCAGCCTCGATGCGGCGCCACGCCTTCTCGAAGCGAGCCCGCTTCTTGGAGAGGATCAGGCGCCCGTCCTGGTCCTCCTTGGTGAGCACCAGCGCGTCGACCTCCTCGCCCAGCGAGACCTCGTCAGCCGGATTGACCGACTTGCGGATCGAGAGCTCGTTGGCGGGGATGACGCCTTCTGACTTGTAGCCGATGTCGACGAGCACCTCGTCGTTGTCGATCCGGACGACGTGTCCGGTGACAACGTCACCTTCGGTGAAGGGGTGGATGGTGGCGTCGTAGTTGGGGACGATCTTGCCGTCGATCTCGAGCAGCAGGCCGTTGGAACCTTCGACGACCTTGGCGTTCGACGACAGTTCGGTGGTTGTTGGAGCGGTGATAGTTGACATTTGTGGTCCTGAGGATAGCCGCATAGCACGTTCTGGGCGTTCCGCGTAGCAGGTTTCCGGCTTGGCGGCGGCCGCCACTTCGGCCCGCCTATCATCAGCGCCCATGCCGACCAGAGCCACCAAGCGCGGTGAGCAGCGCACGCCGCTTGATCGTGACTGCGACGTGCTCATCTGCGGGGCCAGTTTCGCGGGCCTCGCCGTGGCCCGCGAGCTGAGCGCCAGCGGCGCTCGGGTGATGGTCGTGGACCGCTACGAGATCGGCGAGCGGCAGACCTCCGCATGTGGCATCCCGACGCAGTGGCTCGAGGCGATGGACCTGATGGGCGCCCACCAGCAGCGCTTCGGTGAGCTGGTGATCCACACGCCGCACACGACCGTCCGCTACCAGCTGCCGTGGACCTTCTCCACCTTCGACTACCGAGCGCTCTGTGAGCTGCTGGCGCAGCAGGGGAGCTTCGAGTTCGAGACCGCGAAGGTGGACGGCCGCAGTGGCGACACCGTGCACACCGACCGCGGCGAGATCCGCGCGCCGCTGATTGTCGATGCACTGGGCTGGCGCCGGGTGCTGGGCGGCGGCGACCCGATCCAGCCACCCGACGCTTACCTCTCCAGGGGCCTGGAGGTGCATCCCCACGGGCGCGGCGATGACCTCGAGATCTGGATCGACCGCAGGTACGTGCCCGCGGGCTACGGCTGGAGCTTTCCGGCCGATGACGAGGTGCGCGTGGGGGTCGGCTCCTTTGACCCCCGCTTCCACGTCAAGGACACGACGGTGCAGCTGGCCCGCGACCTCAACCGCGAGCCGGACGGCTACCAGGGCAACTGGATCCCGCACCGCATCCGTGAGGCGACCGAGGATGGCGTGTTCTTCACCGGCGACTCCGCCGGGCACTGCCTGCCGCTCACGGCCGAGGGCATCCGCACGGCGCTGTACTTCGGGATCGCGTGCGGGCGCGAGCTGGCCGAGGTGGTGGCGGGACGCCAGAGCAAGGCCAGCGCGCTGGCGCGCTACGGAGCGTTCAGCGCATCGCACCGCTGGAAGTTCGAGTGGATGCTGCGGGTGCAGCGGCTGGTGCCGCGTGTGCCCCCGCGCGCCCTGGCGCCGTCGTTGCGCGCGATCGGCAACCGCCGCGTGGTGAACTGGTCGTTCAACCATTACCTGGACGTCGCGCACCCGGCGTTTGTGAAGCGCTGAGCGACCGCTGCTGACGGGCGCCGGCAGCTGCCGGCGCCCACGCCACCGCTGCGCCCTCCCCGCACCGCCCCCACCGCACCCCCCTCCCCGCACCGCCCACACCGCACCGCCCCGCCCCCACCGCCACGCGCGGGCCCCGCCCCGCCCGGGGGCGCGCGTACACCGCTGCGCGAGCCTCCAGTTGCGGGCGTCAGCTGCCGATGTACAGAGCAGTCGACGCGACTATTACTCAATGGAATCTGAGCTCGCCGCCATAACCTTCCCCCAGACGCACGCTGCCCCGGCCCGCAGGAGCCTGCTGACGCTGGCGCTGCCGGCCTCAGCCCGCCTCGGGATGCGGGCCCGGGCGACGCTCGCCGCCGGGATGCTGGCGCTCGTGGCGGCGATCCTCACCGACACCCTGCACCTGCTGCTCGGGTTCGGCGGCGCGGGACTGGAGGCGGCGATGCGCGGCCCCGTGATCGCGCTCGGGATCACGGTCGCGGCGGCGATGGTGGTGATGCGTGCGCTGGCTGAGCGCCGCCACCGCGCGCTCTGGTGGGTCACCGCCGCGGGAGCCAGCTCCTACGCGATTGGCTCGCTGCTGTGGAACCTGTGGCTGATGCACATGCGCCACCCGCCCAACCCGTCGATAGCCGACTTCTTCTGGCGTGGCTTCTACCCGCTGATCGGGACCTCGATCGTCGTCGCCGGCAGCCGGCGCGCACGGCGCGGCGCCACCACCGTGCTCTGGCTCGACGGGCTGATCGCCGCCAGCGCCACGGCGGCGCTCGGTGCCACGTTCGTGCTGCCGGAGATGCTGCACACCGCCCGCGGCGCGCATCAGGCGATCATCACCGACTTCCAGTACCCGATCGGGGACCTGGTGCTGTGGGTGCTGCTGGTGACCATCACCGGCATCCGCGGCTGGCACGTGGAGGCCAGCTGGAGCCTGTTCACGCTCGCGATCACGCTGCTGCTGGTGGGCGACTTCACCTGGGCCACGCAGATCACGCAGGGCGCTACCACCGGCAACAGCGCGAGCGTGCTGGCGTACCTGAGCGCGTTCCTGCTGCTGGCGGCCGGCTGCTGGCAGTTCGAGCGCCGCCCACGACGCAGGCTCGACGCCTCCCACTGGTCGACGCTGATCCTGCCGACGATCTTCACGATCACCGCCCCCGGGATCCTGATCTACGACCGCATCTCTCGCGTCTCCACCGCGGCCTTCGTCTGCGCGATGCTGGCGCTGGCGGCGGCGATGCTGAGAACCGCGATGGTCCTGCGTGACCGCCTGGCGCTGGCCGAGATGAGCCGGGCGGCGCTGACCGATGACCTCACCGAACTGGCCAACCGGCGGATGTACTTCGCACGCCTCCGCGAGGCGATCACCGGCGCCGCGCGCGAGGGCACCACGGTCACCGGCCTGATGTTCGACCTCGACAACTTCAAGCAGCTCAACGACACGCTCGGGCACGACGCCGGCGATGAGCTGCTGCGCATGGTCGGCCGGCGGCTGGCGGGCGCGCTGCAACGCGTGGAGGTGGTCGCACGGCTCGGAGGCGATGAGTTCGCGGTCCTGCTGGCGCACGGCGCTCAGCCGCAGCTGGCCCACGCGGTGGCCACGCAGGTGCTCGCCACGCTGCGTGAGCCGTTCGCCGTGCACGGTGTCACGCTGCGCCTGACCGCGAGCATCGGGATCGCCAGCTACCCCGCCGACGCGGCCGACGCGGAGGCGCTGATCAAGTGCATGGACGTGGCGATGTACGAGGCCAAGCGCTCCCGCCGTGGCTTCGAGCTCTACGTGCGCGAGCGCGACATGAACACCCCAGAGCGGCTGGAGCTGGCGGACGCGCTGGCCGGCGCGCTGGAGAACGGCGGGATCGAGGCGCACTTCCAACCGATTCTGGACACGGTCACGCGCCGCGTGGTCGGCGCCGAGGCGCTGGTCCGCTGGCGCCTGCCGGACGGCAGCCTGCGTCCACCGGCGGACTTCCTGGAGGCCGCGGAGCGCTCCGGGCTCTCGCGCCAGCTGACACGGCGGATGCTCGAGCTGGCGCTGGCCGAGGTGCGTCACTGGCGGGAGATCGACGGAGCCGTGTTCGTGTCGGTCAACGCGACCGCGGCAGACCTGCTCGACGAGACCTTCGCCGCCGACGTCAGGGCCACGCTGGAGCGCCACGGCGTCGACCCGTGCGCACTGGCGATCGAGGTGACCGAGAGCTCGTTCCTGGCCGACCCCGGCCGGGCCGGGCTGGTCCTGCAGAGGCTGCGCGCGCTCGGGGTGCGCCTCGCGCTCGATGACTTCGGCACCGGTTACTCCTCGCTCACGCACCTGCGTGAGCTGCCGGTGCACACGATCAAGATCGACCGCTCATTCGTGGCGCGCATGTGCGACGCCGAGCAGGCCGACGCGGCGATCGTCTACGCGACCATCGAGCTGGCGCACCGACTCGGCCTGGCGGTGGTCGCGGAGGGCGTCGAGGACCAGCGCACCTGGGAGTCGCTGGCGCTGCTGGGCTGCGAGCGCGTGCAGGGCTACGCCGGTGGGCGCCCGTGCGATCCGCAGGCCTTCCGCGCGCGCCTGCGGCAGCCCCCCGAGGCTCACTTCGCGGAGAGCCAGTCGCTGCCGATCCCGACCTCCACCGCCAGCGGCGGGTCCATCTCGTAGGCACCCTCCATCGCGTCGACAGCCAGCGCCCGCACCTGCTGAGCCTCCTCCGCCGGGCCCTCGAAGAGCAGCTCATCGTGGATCTGCAGCACCAGCCGCGAGCGCAGCCCCGCGCGCGCCAGAGCGGCGTCGGCGCGGACCATCGCGAGCTTCATGATGTCGGCGGCAGTCCCCTGGATCACCATGTTCACGGCGAACCGCTCGCCCTGCTTGCGCAGCTCCCAGCGGCGCGCGCGCAGCTCCGGCACCTGGCGGCGGCGGCCGAAGAGCGTGGCCACATACCCCTGCTCCGTGCCCTGCTCGATCGTCTGCGCGATGAACCGCTCGATCGCCGGAAAGCCCGCCAGGTAGCGCTTGATGAAGTCATCCGCCTCGTCCTGGGGGATGTCCAGACGGTCGGCCATGCCGTAGGCGGAGAGGCCGTAGACGATCCCGTAGTTGATCATCTTCGCCTTGGAGCGCATGCCCGGGTCGATCTCATCGGCGGCCACATCAAAGACTCGCATCGCGGTGGCGGTGTGCACATCCTCCCCGCGGCGGAAGATCTCCTTGAGCACGTCCTCACCGGCGATCTGGGCGAGCAGCCGCAGCTCAACCTGAGAGTAGTCGGCGCTGACCAGCAGGTTGCCCGGCTCGGCGATGAAGCAGGCGCGGATCTCCCGGCCCAGCGGCGTGCGGATGGGGATGTTCTGCAGGTTGGGGCTGTTGGAGGAGAGCCGCCCGGTGGCGGCAGCGGTCTGATTGAAGGTCGTGTGGATGCGGCCGTCCTCCCCGAGCATCGTGGGCAGCGCGTCGAGGTAGGTCTGGGCGAGCTTGGTCAGCTCCCGCCAGCGCTCGATCTTGGGGATGATCGGGTGCTCTGAGCGGATCGCCTGCAGCACGCGGGCGTCGGTGCTGAAGCCGGTCTTGCCGCGGCGTTTGCGCGAGAGCCCGAGCTTGCCGAAGAGGATCGCCTCGAGCTGCTTGGGCGAGCCGAGCGTGAACTGCTCGCCCGCCAGCTCATGGATCTGGCGCTCCAGGTCCTCCGCCTCCTCCTTGACCAGCGCCGAGATGGCCGCCAGGCGCTCGGTGTCGAGCCGCAGCCCGGCCAGCTCCATCGCGCGCAGGATCCGCACCAGCGGCAGCTCCACGTCGTTCATCAGCGCGGCCAGCCCGCGCGCGAGCAGCTCCTGACGCTGCCAGTCAGCCAGGCGGCGCATCAGCTCCGCGTCGGCCGCGACCCCGGCCGGCAGCGCGCTGTGCAGGCCGCGCTCCTCGGTCAGCTCGCGGAACGGGTAGGCGCGGCGCGCCGGCTCGAGCAGGTAGGCGGCGATCTCCGTGTCGTGCGCGAGGCTGGCCGGCACCAGCCCCAGGGACTTGGCGTCGTGGGCGATCACCGGGCGCGGGGCGAGCGCGGCGACCAGCGCGGCCGGCGTCTCACAGCTGCCGCACAGCACCCGCTGCCCGACCTGAACCGCGAAGCTCCAGCCGGCGTCCTGCCCGAACAGCGCGCCGTCGGGGGCGTCCGGAGGCTGCACCGCGATCACCACCTCCGCGTCGACCGGCAGCGGCGCCAGCTCCGGGAGCGTCGTCTGCAGCAGCTCCAGGGAGGGCGCGCCCGCTGGCGCGCCCTCAGCGGCGCCGCTGGAGCCCGAGCGCCCACCGGCGGGAAGCGCATCGGCGTCGCCGAGCGCCTCCTCCAGGCGACGCAGCGGGTCGCGCAGCTCGAACTCGCGGAAGGTGTCGCGCAGGCGCGAGCGGTCCGGCGCCTGCGCCATCAGCTCCAGCAGGTCAACCTCGAGCGGGATGTCACGCTTGGCGGTCGCCAGCTGCTTGGAGAGCCGCGCGGTGTCCGCGAACTCAGTCAGGTTCTGCTTGCGCTTGGCCCCCGAGATCTGCTCGACGCTGTCCAGCACCTGCTCGAGCGAGCCGAAGCGCTGCAGCAGCTCCGCCGCGGTCTTGTCGCCGATCCCCGGAACGCCGGGGATGTTGTCGCTGGTGTCGCCCTTGAGGCCGATGAAGTCCGGGACCAGCTGCGGGGGGATCCCGTAGCGGTCGATCACGGCCTGCGCGTCGTAGAGCTTGGTGTCGGTGATCCCCCGGCCGGGAGCGAGGATCCGGGTGCTGTCGTCGATCAGCTGGAAGGCGTCGCGGTCACCGGTCAGGACCGTCACCGGGATCGGCTCGCCCCCCTCTCCGGCGTGCTTGGCGAGCTGCGCTATGGAGGCGATCACGTCATCAGCCTCATAGCCCTCGACGCGCAGGTTGCGGTACCCGAACGCCTCGATCAGCGGCTCGAAGTGCGGCCACTGCTCGCGCAGCAGGTCCGGGCGCGAGGAGCGCTGGGCCTTGTACTCCGGGTAGAGCTCCTTGCGGCCGGTGTAGCCGCCGTCCCAGACCACGATCGTCGGCAGCTGCCCGTACTCGGTGAGGATCTTGACCAGCATCGAGGCCAGCCCGAAGATCGCGTTGGTCGGCACGCCGGTGGAGGTGGCGATCGACTCCGGCAGCGCGAAGAACGCCCGGTAGGCGAGGCTGTTGCCGTCGATCAGCAGCAGCTCTTCAGGGTTGGGCGCCATCCCGTGAAGGTACAGCGCCGGCAGCTGCCGGGCGGCGCCGGGCGAGGGCTCGCGGGCGCCGGCAGCTGCCGGGCGAGGGCTAAGGTGAGCGCGTGAGGTCGATCACCTGCGCCAGCTCCGGCGTGCCCTTGGCCGGATCCACGCGCCACAGGCCGTACGCGTAGAGCGTCGGGGTGCCGTTGCGCAGCGCGCCGAAGCGTCCGAGCTCAATCGCCTGATTGTCGATCAGGGTCGCCAGCACGTCGCTGCGGTCATCGCCACGGGGGCCGAGGTCACGCACGGCGGCGAGCCCGAGGTTCGCCGCGACGTAGCCGTAGAGCGCGTAGGTGGTTGGCTTTGACCCCGGGTACATGGCGCGGTAGGCCCTGGAGAAGCTGCTCGCGGTGCTGTACTGGTCGAGCGGCAGGATCGGGTTGGTGCAGTACAGGGAGCTGTCCACGGCCGCCAGCACGCCGCCGCGCTTGGGATCGGTCCAGGCCGAGTTGCAGAGGCTCGCGCTGCCGAAGATCCGCACCTTCGGGTAGCTGGCGTGCAGCATGTTGGTGAGCGCCACGAAGGTGCTGGTGGGCGTGCCCTCGAGCACGAAGCAGTTGGGCGACAGGTGCGCGAAGGAGGCGACCAGCGTCGCCAGTTCGCTGAGCTTGGAGGGGAGCTTGGTCTGCGGCGGCGAGACGTCCAGCTTGTAGGTCTTGCCGTACTGCGCGACGAGCGTCGCGAGCGCCACGTCCTCCTGGTCGCTCTGCGAGATCACGATCACGTGCGACAGGCACAGCGACTGCATAGCCAGCAGCTGTGCCCTGGCCTGGCCGAGGTCGTCAGGGATCAGCCGCACCAGCGAATCTGAGCCGCTGGGACGGTAGATCTGCGGCTCAGACGGGCCGGTTGCGCCCTTCACCGCCTGGGTCAGACCGATGTACGGGCTGCCCGGGGTGATCTGCGCGATGCCGGCGAGGTTCAGGACCGGCAGCGACACGCGTGTCGCCTTGGAGTCCAGGTCGCCGATGTACAGGACCGCAGCCGGATCCACCGCCGCGCGCCGCGCGTTGCGGGCCGTCTGCAGCGGACTGAGCATGTAGCTGGCTCGGTGGTGGCGGCGGCGCACCAGCGCGGTGTCATCCATGCGCACGAGCTTCACCAGGAAGCTGCCGGCATGCTGATGATGCTGGGCCAGCGCCAGCTCGATCCCGGCGAGCACCGCCTTGCCCTGAGCCGCGCGCGGGCCGTGCAGCGGCAGACCGGCATAGAAGTCGACCTGCGGAGGCTTGGCCTTCTTGGCCCTGGTGGCGGTGGTGGTGCGGGCCGGGGAGCGCGGGGCACTGGAGCCGCAACCGGCGAGCAGCAAGACCAGCACGGCGCCCGCCGCGCACAGCCGCGCCCGCCGCGGCGTCGGCGCTGCGTGCTTCCGGCCGGCGCATACCGGGCGGACCACGGGCGGCTCAGCCCGCTGTCGGGGCGGCGCTCACCGGCACCAGCCGGCCGCCGCGCAGCTGCTCGATCACGAACGCCGTGAGGCTGGTGTCGCCGGCGCTGTCGATCCGGTAGGAGCCGAGCACCGAGCCCGAGCGCGAAGACCTAAGGAAGTCCTTGACCACGGTGCCGCGAACGTTGGCGGACTTGCCGGCCTCCCGCAGCACGGCCAGCAGCTGGGACATCGCCTCGTAACCGAAGATCGCCTCGACGTTGGGCGCGTGGTGGTAGCGCGCGGTGAAGGCGCTCTGGAACGCCCGGCCCGCAGGGCTCAGCGCACCCGGCATGAAGCCCGGCACGGTGACGTAGAGGTTTTTGATCAGCGCCGCACTGAGCCGCGGCTTGAAGAGGCCGCTGTTGAGCGCCGAGGAGCCGAACAGCTTTGCCCTCGGATCGCTGGCGGCGGCCGCCGTGAAGTAGCCGGCGGCCAGCTTCGGTGAGTCGGTCCCGTAGAAGATCGCGTCCGCGGCGGCGCGGTGCGTGGTCAGTGTCAGCCCGGCGTGTGCCGCAACCTCCGCCACCTCCAGCGCCAACGCCCTGCCGTAGTCACTGGAATCGTGCTGGACGTAGACGCTGTGCAGCTTCAGCGCGACCATCTTGGAGACCAGCGCGCCGGCCTCCTGGGCGGATGTCGGGACCATCCTCACGAACGTGCGACCGTAGGTCCCCCATGCCTCAAAGTACGTCTGCGGCGAGCCCTTCACCACCGGGGTGGCCTGGCTGAGCTCGAGCGCGGTGTCGGTCGGGCTGATCTGCAGCAGGTCAACCGCGTTGGTGATCCCGACCGTCTGGTCGGAGTGCCCGGGGGCGAGCTCACCGAGATAGGCGATCGCGTCGGTGTCCTGGATCGCGGTGCGCGCGCTGTCAGAGACCTTGTTGGACTGCAGCGGCAGCAGCGCCAGCTTGAAGTCCTTGACCTCACCGTGATGCGCGAAGAAGGCGAGCTCCTCCGCGTGCACGAGATCCTGCGCCGCCGGGTCGGAGCTGAGCGCCGCCGGGATGCTCAGGTAGATGTGCAGCGTGTTGCCGCTGACGGTCACGCTCGAGGCGGAGCCCGAGCTGGAGCCGGAGGTGCCGCAGCCCGCGATCACGAGCGCGGCAGCGATCATGGCCGCCCCCCTGAGCGCGAACACCCGGCTGCGTCGGCGCACTAACGGTCTTTCCGGCTGGCGAAGTACGGCGCCAGGTTGCGCAGCGCCGAGACTGCCAGCACGAGCACGATCGCAAGCAGGATCGCATCGAAGCCCGAAACGTCCATCGACCAGAGGAAGACCCAGAAGCAGAGGCCCACGGTACCTGTAATCACAAATGCCACGGCGGCAATCCTAGCCGAGTGCGGCGACGTGCAGCGCCTCGGAAAGGTCACGCACCAGCGCGCGGACCTCCGCCGGTGCCTGCGAGCGCTCCACCTCACCGGCGGCGCGCACCAGGCGGCTGCCGACGATCACCCCGTCGGCACCGGCCCGCATCGCCGCCGCCGCCTGGTCCGGGCTGGCGATCCCGAAGCCGACGGCCACCGGCACCGCGGTGCTGGCACGGGCGCGGGCGATCACCTGCGGCAGGTCCGCGTTGGCGGCGCGCTCACCGGTGGTCCCGGCCACGGAGACCGTGTAGAGGAAGCCGCTGGCGCCCGCCCCGATCCGCGTGAGACGGTCCGGCGGGGTGGTCGGCGCGACCAGCGGGATCAGCGCCAGCCCGCGCCGCTCACAGGCGGCGAGCGTGTCGGGGGCCTCCTCGAGCGGCAGGTCGGGCACGATCAGCCCGCAGGCGCCGACCTCAACGAGGCTGTCGAGGAAGCGTTCGAGCCCGCGCGCGAACACCGGGTTGGCGTAGCACATCACCACCACCGGCAACTGGTCCGCCACCGCGCGGGCCACCTGCAGCGACTCATGCACCCCCGCCCCGGCGGCCAGTGCCGCAACCCCGGCCGCGTGGATCACCGGGCCGTCGGCGAGCGGGTCAGAGAACGGGATGCCCAGCTCAATCAGGTCGGCGCCACCGTCGACGTACGCCTGCGCGATCTCACGCGAGGTCTCGAGATCCGGGTAGCCGGCCATCAGGTAGGGCATCAGCGCGGCGCCGCGCCCGCTGGCGCGCGCCGCCAGGAACGCCTCCGCGATCCGTTGCACGCCGCTCATCTGGCGGGCTCTTCGATCCCGAGCCTGGCGAGCACCTCAACGAGGTCCTTGTCACCCCGGCCGGAGAGGCAGACGAGGTCAAGCTCACTGTCGGTGTTGGCCAGCGCCCAGGCGATCGCGTGGCTGCTCTCGAGCGCGGGGATGATGCCCTCCAGCCGGGCGGTGGCGGCAAACGCGTCCAGCGCCTGGGCGTCGGTGATGGCGTGGTAGCTGGCGCGCCCCTGGTCCCGCAGCCAGGCGTGCTCGGGGCCGGAGCCGGGGTAGTCCAGCCCGGCGGAGATGGAGTGCGCCTCGAGGATCTGGCCGTCCTCGTCCTGCATGATCGCCGAGTAGGAGCCGTGCAGCACGCCGGCCCGCCCACCGACCGTCAGCGGCGCGCCGTGACGCCCGCTGGTGATCCCCTCGCCCGCGGCCTCGACGCCGATCAGCGCCACCTCGCCGTCATCCACGAAGGGGGTGAAGATCCCGATTGAGTTCGAGCCGCCGCCCACACACGCGATCACGCGCTGCGGCAGGCGCCCGGCGCGCTCCAGGATCTGGGCACGGGCCTCATCGCCGATCACGCGCTGCAGGTCGCGCACCAGCGCCGGGTAGGGGGCCGGACCGACGCACGAGCCGATGATGTAGTGGGTGTCCGCGACGTTCGCCACCCAGTCGCGGATCGCCGCGGAGACCGCCTCCTTGAGCGTGCGCGCGCCGGCGTCGACACCCACCACGCTGGCGCCGAGGAGCTCCATGCGCTGGACGTTGGGCCGCTGGCGACGGATGTCCTCGGTTCCCATGTAGACGATGCACTCGAGGTCCAGCAGCGCGCAGGCGGTGGCGCTGGCGACGCCGTGCTGGCCGGCCCCGGTCTCGGCGATGATCCGGGTCTTGCCCATCCGCTTGGCCAGCAGCGCCTGCCCCAGCGCGTTGTTGATCTTGTGCGCCCCGGTGTGGTTCAGATCCTCGCGCTTGAGGTAGAGCGGATGCCCGACCCGCTCGCTGAGCCGCTGCGCCAGGTACAGCGCGGAGGGCCTGCCGACATAGTCACGCAGCAACGTGGAGAGCTGCGCCCGGTATTGAGGATCGTCACGG
>JAJZDA010000030.1 GCA_021851525.1 Actinomycetes bacterium
AGGGCGTGAGCGCCGCTGAGCAGGCGACCGAGGCGATGCGCCAGGTGCGCGACTCCTCAGCGGACGTCAGCACCGCGATCCGCGACCTGGCGGCCAAGTCCGGGCAGATCGGCGCGATCGTCGAGACCATCACCGGGATAGCGGCGCAGACCAACCTGCTGGCGCTGAACGCGGCGATCGAGGCCGCCCGCGCCGGTGAGCAGGGCCGTGGCTTTGCGGTGGTCGCGGAGGAGGTTCGCAAGCTCGCGGAGGAGTCCCAGCATGCCGCTGAGGAGATCTCGACGCTGATCGGCGCGATCCAGACCGACACCAACAACGCTGTCAAGGTCGTGGAGAGCGGCGCCGAGCGCACCGAGCAGGGCGCCAGTGTCGTCGAGCAGACCCGGGAGGCGTTCCTGAAGATCGGCGACGCGGTTGACGACATGACCGGCCGCATCGAGCAGATCGCCGCCGCCTCCGAGCAGATCGCTGCCTCTGCGCAGAGCATGCAGCAGAACATCAGCGAGGTCGCGAGCGTGGCTGAGGAGTCATCGGCCTCCACTGAGGAGGTCTCCGCCTCCACCGAGCAGACCTCGGCCTCAGCTGAACAGATTGCCGCCTCCGCGCAGGAGCTCTCCTCCAACGCGGAGTCCCTCAACCAGCTGGTCTCCCAGTTCAAGCTCGTCTGAGCCGCGACTGACCCACGGGCAAGGCGCCGCTCACCGTTCTCTCCCGGTGGGCGGCGCTTCCGCGTCCCGAGCGCATGCGGCGGCCCGCCTCGACCGTGAGCCGGCGTGCGCCTAAGCTCTGCTGCACGGCGAAACCGGCCCTGACCGTGCGAGCGCGATGAAACCAGCCCCTCAAGCCTCCTGGCCCGACGCCACCGCCGCGTCGCTGCCGGAGCCAGCAGCGTCAGCCGCGCGCGGCGCCGGCGCCTCGCTGCGCCTGAGGATCGACCGGCTCTCCCTGCAGTGGCGGGTGTTCGCCGTAAACGCCGTGATCTTCGTGCTGGCCACCGCGACGCTCGCCTGGGCGCCGGTGACGGTGCATCGCGTCGCCACGCGCAGCGAGCTGGTGGTGCTGGCGCTGGGGCTGATCCTGATGCTGGTGCTCGATCTGATCCTGCTCAGGCGGGCGTTCGGACCGCTGCAGCGGCTCGCCACGGCGATGCGGCTGGTCGACCCGACGCAACCCAGTGATCGCCTCGCCTCCTTCGAGGACGGCAGCGTCGAGGTGCGCTCGCTGGCCGCCGCCCTGAACCGCATGCTCGAACGGCTCGAGCGTGAGCGCCGCGAGAGCGCGCTGCGTGAGCTGGCCGCGCAGGAACGTGAGCGCGCCCGCATCGCCGGTGAGCTGCACGACGAGGTAGGGCAGATGCTGACCGCGATTGCGCTGCGCGCTGAGCGCGCGGCGGCCCAGCCGGTGGAGCAGCAGCGTGAGGCGCTGCTGGCGATCTCACAGTCGGCGCTGGGCAGCCTCGAGGATGTCCGCCGCATCGGCCGCGAGCTGCGCCCCGAGGCGCTCGATGACCTCGGCCTGGTGAACGCCGTGATCGCGCTGTGCCGGCGTGTCGACGGGCAGCCCGGGCTGAGCGTGCGGCGCGCCCTGGACTGGGGCCTGCCGGTGCTTGACCCTGAGGTGGAGCTGGTGATCTACAGGGTCGCACAGGAGGCGCTGACCAACGCCCTGCGCCACTCCGGTGGGGATGAGGTGGTGGTGCAGCTGCGCCATGAGCGGAGCTCGGTGATCCTCGAGGTTGCGGACAACGGCAGGGGGCTGCCACCCCAGCCCGCGCAGCGGGGCATGCGCGGGATGCGCGAGCGTGCCGCCGTGGTGGGCGGCACGCTGGAGATCTCCGCGGGTCTCAGCGGCGGCACGCGGGTGACGCTCAGCGTCCCCGCCTAGCGAGGGCACGATGGCCACGCCGCTGAAGACCCGGGTCCTGCTCGCAGACGACCATGCGGTTGTGCGCAGCGGCCTGCGGTCGGTGCTCGACGCGGAGCCGGACATCGAGGTGGTGGCCGAGGCACAGGACGGCATGGAGGCGGTCTCACGCGCGCTGGATGAGCGTGTGGACCTCGCGATCCTCGATGTCTCGATGCCGAGGATGACCGGCCTGCAGGCGACCGTTGAGCTGCGCCGCCGCTCGGATGTGCGCGTGCTGATCCTCTCGGTGCACGACAACGAGCAGTACTTCTTCGAGGCGCTGCGCGCCGGGGCGTCGGGCTACGTGCTCAAATCTGCAGCCAACCGCGATCTGGTCGACGCCTGCCGCGCGGCGATGCGCGGCGAGCCGTTCCTCTACCCGCGGGCGATCGTCGCGCTCGTGCGTGAGTACCTGGAGCAGGCCCGCCGCGGTGAGGCCGTTCCAGCTGACCCGCTGACCCCGCGTGAGCTGCAGGTGGTGAAGCTGATCGCCGAGGGCCACACCAGCGACGGGATCGCCACGGCGCTGGTGATCAGCCGCAAGACGGTTGACCACCACCGCGCGAACATCCTCGCCAAGCTGGAGATGCGCAGCGTCGCCGACCTGACGCGCTACGCGATCCGCCGTGGGCTGATCGAGCCCTGATCGAGCCCTGATCTGGGCCGCGCGTGGCAGCCCGCGCGCCCGCGGATGGGTACTTGCACCCATACAGCCTCGCAGCCGCTGCTGCGAGGCTCTGGGCGACGTGAGCGAGGTGGAGATTGCGCTAGGGCGACCTGCCATCACCCCTGAGGTGAGGGCATGGATCAACAACCGGCCGGGCCCCGGACGCCCGGTGCTGACCCGCGGCGCGCGCTCCGGACAGGCTCACGGCGCGGTGATCCTGCGGGTCGCGTTGCAGTCCGATTCACCCGCGGAGCTCAGCGACGAGCTCGACTCGCTGCTCACGGACCTGCGGATGTTGGGGCTGCGTCCGACGCTGATCCCCGGTCAGCTCGTGTAGCGGTCGTCTGCGAAGGAGCGCGCGACATCTCGGGTCAGAGGAGCCTCGATGAGGCTGGACACAAGCTCCACGGCGCCGCTCACGGCCGGCCGGCGGCCAACGGCGCGGTCAGGCACAGCTTCAATGAGTCGGCGCACAAGCTCGGCTACTGGCCGATGCAGCCGGTCGGCCAACCGCCGGCCGCCGCGCCGGATGGTGCTGACGTGCTGGACGACGAGCGCGACGTGGTGGCCCATGCCAGCAAGCTGGTGCTGGCGCTCGGTGCGCTCGGCGTCGTGTACGGGGACATCGGCACCAGCCCGCTCTACACGGAGCAGGTGATCTTCGGACAGCACGCCGACGCCGCGCACGCGACCGCAACCGGCGTCTACGGGATCGTCTCGCTGGTGTTCTGGGCGATGACGATCATCGTCTCAGTCAAGTACGCCGGCTTCCTGATGCGGGCCCACAACCGTGGTGACGGCGGCGGCATGGCGCTGGCCGCGCTGATCCAGCGTCGCGGCATCGGTCGCACCGCGCTGCTGGTCACGCTGGGGATCTTCGGAGCGGGGCTGTTCTTCGGCGACGGGATGATCACGCCGGCGATCTCCGTCACCTCCGCGGTGGAGGGGCTGAAGGTCGTGACGCCCGGGCTGGCCCACCTGGTGGTGCCGATCTCACTCGTGATCCTCGTCGGCCTGTTCGCCGTGCAGCGCTACGGCACCGGCGCGGTGGGCTGGCTGTTTGGCCCGCTGATCCTCGTCTGGTTCGTCGTGATCGGGCTGCTCGGCGCGCGTGAGGTGCTGGCGCACCCCGGGGTGCTGCAGGGCCTCTCGCCGAGCTGGGGGGTGCGCTTCCTGTTCGACCACGGGCTGGCGGCGTTCCTCACGCTCGGCGCCGTGGTGCTGGCGGTCACCGGCGCTGAGGCGCTGTACGCGGACCGCGGCCACTTCGGAGCGTCGCCGATCCGCCGCACCTGGTTCGGGATCGTGTTCCCGGCGGTGCTGCTCTCCTACCTGGGACAGAGCGCGCTGATCCTCGCGCACCCGAGCGCGATCGCGAACCCGTTCTACCTGCTGGTGCCAAGCGGCCTGCGGATCCCGATGGTGATCCTTGCCACGATCGCCACGATCATCGCCTCGCAGGCCGCCATCACCGGCTCCTTCTCAATCACCCGGCAGGCGGTGCAGCTCGGCTTCCTGCCGCGGATCCGGATCGCCCACACCTCGGAGCTGGAGGGCCAGATCTACGTGCCGGTGATCACCGGGATCCTCGGCGTCGGCGTGGTGGCGCTGGTGCTGATCTTCCAGCGCTCGGGCGCGCTGGCGGACATCTATGGGGTGGCCGTCACGGGCACCTTCGTGCTCGACACGATCCTCTTCCTCGCGGTGGCGCGCTCACTCTGGAAGCTCTCGAGCTGGAAGCTCACGCTGATCGGCGTGGTGCTGCTGGTGGTTGAGGTGTCGTTCTTTGCGTCGAACGTCAGCAAGATCACCCACGGGGCCTGGATCCCGCTCGGCGTGGGCTTGGCCACGGCGGTGCTGATGGTGACCTGGCGGCGCGGGTATGAGCTCGTCACGCGGGCCCGCACCCAGCAGGAGGGGGACCTGAGAGAGTTCCTGGCGACCCTGCCGCTCAGTGAGCACGCGGTCCACCGCGCCCGTGGCGTCGCGATCTACCTCAGCCCCAGCAGGAGCACCACACCGCTGGCGCTGAAGGCCGATCTGCAGCGCCACGGCATCTTCCATGAGAAGGTGCTGATCGTCTCCGTGCAGCCGTGCAGCGTGCCCCACGTCGGCCCCGCGGAGCAGTTCAGCGTGCAGACGCTCGGCAGCGGGCTGTTCAAGGTCCGCCACGTGACGCTGCGCGCCGGCTACCACGACGCCACCGACATCCCCGCGGGGCTGGCGCTGGCGCGCAAGCGCGGCCTGCTGGAGCGCAACCTCGACCTCGAGCACGCCTCCTACTTCCTCTCGCAGATCCGTGTCACCAACGCCGGCGCGGCCGGCATGAGCCGCTGGCGCAAGCTGCTCTTCATCGCCATGACCCGCAACGCCGGCAGCCCGATCGACACCTACAGGCTGCCGATCGAGCGCACCTCTGCGGTCGGCGCGCTGATCGGTTTCTGAGAGACGGCGCGGACCCCGCCGGGGGCGCCGCAGCGCCCCCGGCGGGGTCCGCAACTCGGGGTTGCCCGCCGAGTTCCCCGCCGATCAGGAGTGACCGAAGGTCACGTTCGGCAGCACCCGCCGCGCCCAGGCCGGCAGATACCAGGCGTGGCGGCCCATCAGCCGCAGCAGCACCGGCAGCAGCAGCAGCCTGATCAGGGCGGCGTCCAGCAGCACCGCCACGCCCAGGATGATTCCCATCTCCTTGGGTGGCAGCGGCCCGCTCAGCGCGAACGTGAAGAACACCGCGACCATCACCGCGCCCGCGGCGAAGATCACGCGCCCGGAGTGCGCCACCCCGCCGACCATCGCCTCGCGGGCGTCGTGCGTGTGATCCCAGTGCTCCTTGGCCGCCGACAGCAGGAACACGGTGTAGTCCATCGAGATCGCGAAGATCATCGCAAAGAAGAACACCGGTCCCCAGGCGTCGAGGAAGCCCTGCGGCGTGAAGCCCAGCAACGAGTGCAGATCACCGTTCTGGAAGACCCACTTGGAGACGCCGAAGGCGGCGCCCGTGGCGAGCAGGTTGGTGAGCACGCCCACCGCCGCGATCAGCGGCGCCTGCAGCGCGATCAGCAGCAGCAGGAAGCCGAGCGCCATCACGACCCCGATCACCAGCGGCGTCTTGGCCGAGAGGGCCGCCTGCAGGTCATGGTTCTCCGCCACGGCCCCGCCGAGCTTGCTGCCGGCCGGCAGCTTCGCTCGCAGCCTGTCGATCGTGTTGCCCACCGCCGGGTTGGACGGTCCCTGCCTGGGGATCGCCGTGATCAACGCGTAGGCGCCGGAGGTCTGCGTCGGCATCAGCGCGGCAACCCCGGGATCAGCCTTGGCGATCCGCGCCGCGGCCGCGGCGTCGGCGGCCGGCGTGACGATCTGCAACGGTCCCGTGGCCCCGGGCCCAAACGCCCGCTGCACCTGCTGGTAGCCGATGTAGGAGGCGTCGGTGACGGGCACCACCCGGATCGACGGCATCGCCGTCTTGAGCTGCGTGACCGGCAGCGCCAGCCCGATGAGGATCGCCAGCGCGACGACGCCGTGGCGGACCGGCTGACGCCAGAGCCGCTCACCCCAGCGCTGGAAGCGCGGCGAGTGATGCTCGCCGGTGTGCGCCCAGGGGAGCGAGAGCTTGTCCACGCGCGGGCCGAGCTTGGCCAGCACCGCGGGCAGCAGGGTCAGCGTCGCGGCGAGCACGAAGATCACCGCCAGCATGATCCCGATGCTCATCGAGCGGAACGCCGGCGAGGGCACCAGCATGACCGCGCTCAGTGAGATCAGCACGGTCACCCCGGAGAACGCCACCGCCTTGCCGGCGGTGTCCATCGTGACCGCGGTCGCGTCTACCGGGTTGAGGCGGTGCCCGAAGAGCGCGCCCCGGAAGCGGTGCACCACGAACAGCGCGTAGTCGATCCCCAGCGCGAGCGCGAACATCAGCGCGAAGTTCATCGCCCAGATTGAGATCGGCATCACCTTCGTGCCGAGGTACAGCAGCCCGGCGGCGGATGCCAGGCCGACCATCGTCAGCATCAGCGGCAGGCCGGCCGCGACCAGCGAGCCGAAGGCGAGCAGCAGGATGCCGAGGGTCACGGGCCAGGAGATCACCTCCGACTTCATCATCGCCGTGCGGTTGGCCTTGTTGAAGTCAGACCACATCCCCGCGGCACCTGTGAGGTGCACCTGGATCCCGGCGCCGGAGAGCGCCTGCAGGCGTCCCTTGATCGCGTCCGCGGCCTTGACCATCGCGTTGGAGTTGCGCGCCGCGCCGGCCTGCACGATCGCGGTGTGGCCGTCGCGTGAGATCGAGATCCCGGGCTGCGGCGCAACCACGGTCTTGACGGCCGGGTCGCTGGAGAGCATCCGCTCGACGCGCGTGAGCACCTGCTTGAAGGCCGGATCTGAAGCTGTCCTGGTGGGTGAGTACACGACGGTCATCAGCGCGTAGCTGGAGAGCCCGCCGAAGTGGCTGTTGATCAGGTTGCGCGCCTGCACGGACTGCGAGCCGCTGGTCTCCCAGCCGGCACCCGACAGCGCGGTCTCGACCCGCGGCGCAAAGAAGCCGAGCGCCACTGCGATCACCAGCCAGGCGACCAGCACGCCGCGGAAGTGGGTTGCGGTGAATCGCCCCAGCCGGCCGATCGGCCCGACGTTCACAGCGTGTGGGTACGCGTGCTCGCCGGGGATCTGCTCCGCCTCGACGGTGTTGGTCGTCACTGCCATCAGACCCTTGCCTTTCCACCTGCCATCGCGGGCAGGTCATTGGTGTTCTCGTAGATGACCGACTGAAGTCGGCAGGTGCGGCGCAGCACGAGCGACGCCGGACAGGCGCCGGTGAGCGCGTACAGCAGTTGGTTGACGCCCACCAGGCCGGCGAGCACCAGGAACCAGCGTGAGACGGTCGCCGCCAGCAGGGCGGCGAGGAGCGTCACGCTTCCGGCGAGCACGAACAGCACTCGCTCGAGCGGCCAGCGTCTGCGCCGCTGCACGCTAGGCCCCTGCGGTGTTGGTCGCGGTGGCCGGTGCGGCGGCCAGGCGGTCGAGTGCCTCGACCAGTTGCTCGGCGCGCATCACGCCGGCCTGGGCGGCGATCGGCTCGCCGTCGCGCAGCACCATCAGCGTCGGGATCGACTGCACTCCGAAGCGGGCGGCGAGCGCCTGCTCGGCGTCGACGTCGACCTTCGCAAAGCGGTAGTTGGGGCGGCTCTGTGCGGCCTTCTCAAACTGTGGTGCCATTGCCCGGCAGGGCGCGCACCAGCCGGCCCAGAAGTCGATCACGGTCAGGCCCTCGGCGACTGTCTCGTCGAAGCTCGCGCCGGTCAGATGTTCGATGGTGGCTTGCATCTCTGTTCTCCTTGGTAGTGCGCCCGGTCACCGCCCGCCGGTCGGCCGGAAGTTGCCGTGCCGGGGGCGTCCTGCTCCTGGTCCAGCACCGCCGGCGGGGCCGGAGGAACGCTGGACAGGTACCACAGCTTCACAACTGTACGGTGGTGTAGCGGAGATTAGCACGGATTTGCGCGATCGCAACTTCACAACTGTTTACTTGTGTGCTACCTTCTCGCTGTGCGCACCGTCCAGGTTCCCCATCCGCTCCCCGAGCCGCTGATTGATCTGGTCGCCCAACGCTTCCGCGTGCTGGGTGAGCCGATGCGGATCAAGCTGCTCGACAAGCTGCGCGACGGTGAGGCCACGGTCGGCGAGCTGCAGGAGGCGCTGGGCGCCTCTCAGCAGAACGTCTCCAAGCACCTCGGCGTGCTCCACGCCGCAGGACTGGTGACGCGCTCCAAGCACGGCAACCACACGCGCTACGCGATCGGTGACCCTGAGGTCTTCGAGCTCTGTGACCAGGTCTGTGGCGGCGTGCGCCGCCAGCTGGCCGGGCTCGAGGCGATCATCCAGGGCGCCGTCTGAGCGGCACTCTGAGCCGTTTCCGCGCGTGGCTCGGCTCGGGCCGAGGATCGGCGCTCCGGCCCCCGGTCGGTGGGGCTCAGGCCCCGTGCGGCACTCCAGCCCCCGGTCGGCGGCGCTCCGGCTCACGGGTCGCGTTGCGTAACCTAGTGGTCCAGTAGGAAACCCAGTTCCCGACCACAGGAGCCTGCCGAGATGGGCGTCGCCGAGAGTGCAACGACGGATCAAGCAACGCCCGGCGACGGTGCCGGGCCGGGCGCCGGTACCTCCGGCCAGGGCGACGCCGTCGACCGCGCGCTGCTGGCGGTGGCCGGCGTGGTCGTGCTCGGCACCGTGATGTCGATCCTCGACACGACGGTCGTCAACGTCGCGATCAACACGCTCGCCGCCCGCTTTCACACCACGCTGACGACGATCCAGTGGGTCGCCACCGGCTACACGCTGGCGCTCGCCACAGTGATCCCGCTCAGCGGCTGGATCGCCGACCGCTTCGGCACCAAGCGCCTGTACATGACCTCGATTGCGCTGTTCGTGGTCGGCTCCTCACTCTCAGGCCTGGCCTGGTCCTCGGGCACGATCATCCTGTTCCGCGTGATGCAGGGGCTCGGTGGCGGCATGATCATGCCCGCCGGCATGACGATCCTCACCAAGGCGGCCGGACCGCACCGGCTCGGGCGCGTGATGGCGATCATCGGCGTGCCGATGCTGCTGGCGCCCATCGCCGGCCCGATCCTCGGCGGCTGGCTGGTGACCGACGTCTCCTGGCGCTGGATCTTCTTCATCAACCTGCCGATCGGGATCATCGCGCTGGTCAGCGCGATGCGGGTCCTGCCAAAGGACGTCGCCGCACACGAGCAGAAGCTCGACCTGATCGACCTGATGCTGCTCTCGCCGGGGCTGGCGCTGTTCATCTACGGCCTGGCGGAGTCCGACAGCAGCGGCGGCTTCGGCTCCGTCAGCGTGCTGCTGCCGATGTTCGCGGGGCTGGCGCTGATCGTCGGCTTCGTGTGGCACGCGCTGCGCGCCAGCGACCCGCTGATTGACCTGCGGCTGTTCGCCAACAGCGTCTTCTCCAAGTCCTCGCTCACGCTCGTGCTGCTGGCGATCTCAGTGTTCGGATCGTTCCTGCTGCTGCCCCTGTACTTCCAGGTTGTGCGCGGCGAGTCAGCCCTGCAGAGCGGCCTGCTGCTGGCGCCGCAGGGCCTGGGTTCGATGTTGATGATGCCGCTCTCCGGGACGCTCTCTGACCGCACCGGCTCAGGCAGGATCGTGCCCGTTGGGCTGCTGCTGGTCGGCCTCTCGGTCGCGTGGCTGACGCAGATCGGCGCGCACACCTCCTACGTGCTGCTGTGCATCGACCTGTTCGTCTTCGGCGCCGGCATGGGCGTGGCGATGATGCCGGTCTTCAGCGGCGCGCTGCAGTCGATCACCGGCGCCGCGGTGGCCCGCGCCAACACGGCCCTCAACATCCTCCAGCAGACGGGCGCCTCGATCGGCACCGCCGTGCTCTCGGTGATCCTCGCCCACGAGCTCTCGGTCAAGCTCGGCGGGCATGGCGGCGTCGGCTCCGCGGCCAAGCTGACGGCCGCGCAGCGTGCCCACATCGCCGTGCCGATGGCCTCCGCCTGGGGACAGACGTTCTGGTGGGCACTGGGCCTGATCGCCGTTGCGTTCGTGGTCTCGCTGGCGCTGCCGAAGTCCAGGCCCGCGCTGCCCGAGGGTGTCGCCGCGCACGCGGCAATGCCGCTCTGATCCTGGAACGGGCGCGATGTCTCACGCTGCGCGGCCCAAACCGGGGCTGACGGTCGTTGGCAACCTCGCGGTGGACCGGGTCGACGGTGGCCCGCCGAGCGCGGGGGGCTGCCCGGCGTTCGCATTGACCGCGCTGGCGCGGCTGGGAGCGGGGGGCGAGGTCCTCACCCGGCGCGCCCCCGGCGACGCGCCGCTGTTCAGCGGGCTGCGCAGCCCGGCCGGTGTGGGGCTCACGGTCCTGGACGCGTCGCGCACCAGCGGCTTCGAGCTCGACTACAGCGGTGAGCAGCGGACCATGCGGGTCACCGCGATCGGCGACTCCTGGAGCGCTGAGCAGCTCGCCGCAGCATCAACCGCCTGGGTGCACGCCGCGCCGCTGCTGCGCGGCGAGTTTCCGCTCGCCGCGCTGCTGCGGCTGAGCACCGGCGGGCGGCGCGTCTCCTTCGACGGGCAGGGTCTGGTGCGGCTTGCGCAGCTGGGCCCGCTGCGGCTCGACGATCACTTCGATCCGGGGCTGCTCGCGGCGCTCAGCGTGCTCAAGCTCGCCGACGAGGAGGCGGCGGTGGTGGCTCGGCGTGGCCGCTTCGGGCTCGAGGATGCGCAGCGGCTGGGCGTCCCGGAGATCCTGGTGACCTTCGGCTCGGCCGGCGCCGACCTCTACTGCGAGGGGCGGCGCGTGCGCGTCACGCCCAGCCGCCGTGTAGCCGCGGTGCAGAGCACCGGCGCGGGTGACATGTTCGCGGTCACCTACGCGGCGGCCCGCGCCGGCGGCGTCGAGCCGCAGCGCGCCGCCCAGGCGGCGTGTGAACTGGTGGCGGACGTCCTCGCCGAGCGCCTGGCGGGTGCCTGAGGCCACCCCGCGGCACCGGGGTGCTGGGGCCCGCTGCGTTGCATACCGCGCCTCAGCAACCCCGCGGCGGCGGTACGCTTGCACGGGATCTGGCGTCGGGAGCAGAGGGAGAGCCGGTGGCTGAGCTGGTGTCGTTGCAGGAGGCGGTAGCTGCCGTTGTCAAGGACGGCGACAGCGTCGCGCTGGAGGGCTTCACGCACCTGATCCCGTTCGCGGCTGGACATGAGCTGCTGCGCCAGGGACGCCGCGAGCTCGAGCTGATCCGGATGACGCCGGACCTGCTGTATGACCAGATGATCGGTGTCGGGGCCGCCCGCAAGCTGGTCTTCTCCTACGGCGGCAACCCGGGAGTCGGCTCGCTGCACCGCTTCCGCGATGCGATCGAGCACGGCTGGCCGGGCCCGCTGGAGGTCGAGGAGCACTCGCACGCGGGGATGGCCAACCGCTACGTGGCCGGGGCCTCGAAGCTCCCCTTCATGGTGATGCGCGGCTACAGCGGCACCGACCTGGTGGCGCACACCAACGTCAGGCAGATCGCCTGCCCGTTCACCGGCGAGCTGCTCACCGCCGTACCGGCGCTCAACCCCGACGTGGCGATCGTGCACGCGCAGGAGGCCGACCGCGACGGCAACGTGCAGCTCTGGGGCATCCCGGGCGTGCAGAAGGAGGCGGTCCTGGCCGCGGACCGCTCGCTGGTCACGGTCGAGCGGATCGTGGAGCGGCTGGAGCCCCGCCCCGGTGGGGTCGTGATCCCCGGCTGGGTGATCGACTACGTCGCCCACGCGCCCGGGGGATCGCAGCCGTCCTACGCGCTGGGCATCACCGAGCGCGACAACGACTTCTACCGGGAGTGGGACGTGATCAGCAGGGACAGGGAGCAGTTTCAGGTGTGGATGCAGGCTCACGTGCTGGGTGGTGAGGGCGCGTGAGCGCGGTGGCGCCCGACAGTGGCTACACGACCGGTGAGCTGCAGACGATCGTCGCCGCGCGCAGCCTCGCGGGCAAGCGCTCGTGCTTCATCGGCGTGGGGCGGCCCAGCACGGCGGCGCTGCTCGCCCGGATCGTCCACAACCCCAAGCTGGTGCTCGTCTATGAGTCCGGGACGATCGGCGCCAAGCCGCACCGCGTGCCGCTCTCGATCGGTGACGGCGAGCTGGCGCAGACCGCGGACCTGGTGGTCTCGGTGCCGGAGATGTTCAACTACTGGATCGGCCCGGGGCAGGTGCAGGTCGCCTTCCTGGGGGCTGCCCAGGTCGACCGTCACGCGAACCTCAACTCGACAGTGATCGGCGACTACGACCACCCCAGGACGCGACTCCCAGGTGCAGGCGGAGCACCTGAGATAGCCACCGGATGTGCGGAGGTGGTCGTGATTGCGCCGCACGGCAGGCGGACGTTCGTGGAACGGCTCGACTTCATGACCACGCGCGGGGAGCGCACGACCCTGGTCATCACCGACCTGGGCGTGCTGGAGCCGCGCGACGGTGAGCTGACGCTCACGACGCTGCATCCGGGCGTGACCGTCGAGCAGGTGCAGGAGGCAACAGGCTGGGATCTGCGGGTGGCGGACCAGATTGCAGTTTCACCGCAGCCCAGCGAGCGTGAGCTCGCGGCGCTGCGGGAACTCGTGAACAGGTGATAGGAGAGAGATGTCCACTACCCAGTCCGACGGCGCGGTGCGCCAGATCTACGATCCCGTCGCGGAGACGCCCACCAGCTACCGCCGGGATCCGGAGGGCGCGCACCCCCCGCTGTCCTACCCGGGGTACAAGTCCACCCAGCTGCGCCACCCCAAGCAGCCGCTGCTCTACCTGCCGCAGACGATCACCGAGGTGACCGGACCGCAGCTGCAGGCCGCACTCGACCTCAAGCCGACTGACAGCGACCTCACCCTCCAGGCAGCCGGCGAGCCGATCGGCGAGCGGATCATCGTCTCCGGGCACGTCTACGACACCGAGGGCAAGCCGTTGCGTGACACGCTGGTCGAGATCTGGCAGGCCAACGCGGCGGGACGCTACGCGCACCGCTGGGATCGCTGGGCGGCGCCGCTGGATCCCAACTTCAAGGGCGCGGGGCGCTGCGTGACCGACGCCGACGGCCGCTATGAATTCACCACGATCCGGCCGGGCGCCTACCCGTGGGGCAACCACTACAACGCCTGGCGGCCCGCGCACATCCACTTCTCGCTGCTGGGACGCGCATTCACGCAGCGCCTGGTGACGCAGATGTACTTCCCGGGCGACCCGTTCTTCCCCTACGACCCGATCTTCAACTCGGTCAGGGACGAGGCTGCGCGGCAGCGGATGATCTCGAGCTTCTCAATCCACGACACGCGGCCCAACTGGGCCCAGGCGTTCCACTGGGACATCTACCTGCGCGGTCCCGGCGCGACCCCGTTCGAGGAGGCGTTCTGATGATCTTCGAGGTCACGCCGTCGCAGACCGTCGGCCCGTACTTTGCCATCGGCCTGCCGTTTGACGGCCAGCAGCAGATCGTCCCGGAGGGCACGCCCGGTGCGATCATGATCAGCGGCAGCGTCTACGACGGCCGCGGCGAGGTCATCCCGGACCACGTGGTGGAGTTCTGGCAGGCCGATGGGGACGGGGCGTTCGCCGACCTACACGGCTACGGCAGGCGCTCCACGCTGGCCGGCTTCCGCGGCTTCGGGCGCAGCGCCGAGGAGGACGGCGACGGCGTCTACCGGATGCTGACGGTCAAGCCGGGCGCGGTGCCGCTGAGCGCGGGCCAGGAGCCCGGGCGCCCGCTGCAGGCGCCGCACATCGACGTCACGGTCATGGCGCGCGGGATGCTGCACCGCGTGGTCACACGGATCTATTTCGCCGATGAGGAGCAGGCCAACGCCGCCGACCCGGTGCTGCAGAGCGTCCCGCCGGAGCGCCGGCACACGCTGCTGGCGCAGCCCACGGCCGACGGCTACCGCTTCGACATCCACCTCCAGGGCGACGACGAGACGGTCTTCTTTGCCGTCTGACCTGTTCGCCGGAACCTACGCGCGCGGTCCGGCGTCCCGGGCCCTGGACGGCCAGACCTGGCTGGACGCGATGCTCGAGGTCGAGTCCGCGCTGGCATGGGCCTGCGCGGAGCAGGGCGAGATCACACGCGAGGCGGCGGAGGCGGTCGCGCGCGCATGCGCGACCGCCAGGCAGGGAGGCATCGAGCTCGAGCCCCTGTCAGCCGCCGCCGCCGAGCAGCTCACACCGGTGGTGGCGCTCGTCGAGCGGCTGCGGGAGCTGGTCGGCCCTGAGCATGCGGCAGCGGTTCACGCCGGCGCCACCAGCCAGGACGTGATTGACAGCGCCGCGATGCTGGTTGCGCGTGAGGCGCTGCGGGCGACCTGCGCGGACGCGCGGCGCGCCAGCCTGGCGGCCGCCTCGCTGGCGGAGCGTCACGGCGGCGTGACGATGCTCGGCCGCACGTTGCTGCAGCCCGCCCTGCCGCTGAGCTTCGCCGCCAAGGCAGAGAGTTGGCGGCGGATGCTCGACGCCGCGCTGAGCCCGCTGGAACCGCTAGCGGCGGGGGGGCTGCCGGTGCAGATGGGCGGGCCCGTGGGGCTGCGCCCGCCGGCCGTCGGCGCGCGCGTCGCGAAGCTGCTCGGGCTCGCGGACCCGGGCGCGGCGTGGCACACCAACCGCGTGCCGGTGGCCCAGCTCGCCGCCGCCCTGGGGGTGCTGGCCGGCGCGCTGGGCAAGCTCGCCCGCGACGTCACGCTGCTCGCACAGGCCGAGGTCGGCGAGCTGCAGGAGGGCGGGGAGGGTCGCGGGCGCTCCTCAGCGATGGCCGGCAAGCGCAACCCGGTGGCGGCGGTCTCCGTGCTGGCCTGCAGCCGCCGGGCACCGGGGCTGGTCTGCACTATGCTCGCGGCGATGGAGCAGGAGCACGAGCGCGCCGCTGGAGCCTGGCAGAGCGAGTGGGGGACGCTCAGCCAGCTGCTGGCGCTGACCGGCTCCGCCGCCGCCTGGTCGGCCGACCTGCTGGAGAACCTGCGCCTCGACCCGGCGCGCATGGCCCACAACGCGACGCTCCACGGCGCCAGTCCGCGCAGCTGATGAGCGTCGCGCTGCACCATCGACAGAGCGGCCCCGAGGGTGCGCCGGTGCTTCTGCTGGGCAGCTCACTGGGAACCACCGGCTCGATGTGGGAGCCTCAGCACCGCGCGTTGGATCGGACGCTGCGCTGCATCAGCTTCGATCATCGCGGCCACGGCGGCTCGCCGGCTCCCGCGGGGCCCTACACGATCGCGGCGCTCGGTGAGGACGTGATTGCGCTGATGGACCGCCTGGGAATCGAGCGCGCCGCGTATGCCGGCATCTCGCTCGGCGGCATGCTCGGCCAGTGGCTCGCCGCCCACCACCCGCAGCGGGTCGAGCGCCTGGTGCTGATCGCAACCTCCGCCCATCTCGGTGCGCGCGAGGCCTGGCTGGAGCGGGCCGTGACCGTACGGACGGCCGGCACCACCGAGGTGATCGCCGATGCGGTCCTCTCGCGCTGGTTCACGCCCGGCTGGGCGGCTGAGCAGCGGGCGCTGATCGCGCGGCTGCGCGAGGACTTCTGCCGCAGCGATCCCGAGGGCTACGCCGGCTGCTGCGAGGCGATCGCCGAGCTTGACCTGCGCGCGGAGCTGGCGCGGATCAGCGTTCCGACGCTCGTGATCGGCGGGGCGCAGGATCCTGCGATCCCGCCGCACAACCAGCGGGTGATCGCCGAAGCGGTGCGCGGTGCGCGGCTCGAGCTGATTGAGGACGCCGCCCACATCCCCACCCTCCAGCACCCCGCCGCGGTGAACGCGCTGATCGCTGATCACCTGGGGGTCGGCCTGTGAGCGATCAACGCCATGAGCGCGGCATGCAGATCCGGCGCGAGGTGCTTGGCGACGCGCACGTCGACCGCGCCGTGGAGGCCACCACGGAGTTCACCGCTCCATTTCAGGAGTTCATCACCGAGTACGCCTGGGGCACGGTCTGGGCGCGCGACGGCATCGACCGCCGCAGCCGCAGCATGATCACGCTCGCGGTGCTGACCGCGCTGGGGCGTGAGCACGAGATTGCGATGCATGTGCGCGCGGCGCTGACCAACGGGCTCTCCGCGCAGGAGATCGGCGAGGTGCTGCTGCACACGGCGGTGTACGCCGGCCTGCCGGCCGCCAACCGGGCGTTCGCCATCGCCCAGCAGGTCCTCCAGGAGGGTTGAGCGAGCCCGGCGTCAGCGGCCGTTCGAGGGCAGCGCGGCGGTCGAGTCGCGCACCACGAGCTTGGTCTCCAGCTGCACGTGCAGCGCCTCGATCCGCCGGTTCTGCAGCAGCCGCAACAGCTGGGTCACCGCCATCCGCCCCATCTCCGCCAGCGGCTGGCGCACGGTGGTCAGCGCGGGGAACGTGATCGATGCCTCAAAGGTGTCGTCGAAACCGACCACCGAGAGGTCCTCGGGGACCCGCAGGCCGTGATCCCGAGCGCCCTGGATGGCGCCGATCGCGAGCATGTCGTTGAACGCGAAGATCGCGGTTGGCCGGTCACGCAGCGCCAGCAGCTCCGCCGTCGCCTCGCGCCCGCCGTTGGTCCGGAAGTTGGATTCGATCTGCAGCGTGGGGTCGGCCAGCAGTCCGGCGTCCGCCAGCGCGCTGCGGTAGCCGCGCAGGCGCTCCTCGGTGGCGATCCAGCCGCGCGGGCCGGTGATCACCGCGATCCGGCGGTGCCCCAGCGCCAGCAGGTGGGCTGTCGCCTCGCGCGCCCCGGAGGTGTGATCGGCGGAGACCGTCGGCACGCGCTCATCCAGGGGCGTGTGCGGGTCGACGATCACGAACGGGTAGCCCTGCTCGTGCAGCGCGATGAACTCCTCCTTGGACTCCTCGGGCAGGATCAGCAGCGCACCGTCGGTCACGCCGCGGGCCAGGCGCTCCATCAGCGAGACCTCGCGGTCATGCTCGTGCAGCGTCGGGCTGAGGACCACCGAGAGCCCCTGCTCATATGAGGCCTCGGTCGCACCGGCGAGTATCTCCGAGAAATACGAGTGGTGAATCAGCGGCAGCGTGACGCCGACCAGGCCGGTGCGGCCGCTGCCCGCCACCTGGCTCGGGCGGCCGCTGGTGTAGCCCAGCTCCCGCACCACCTTCATCACCGCCTCACGCAGCGGCTCGGAGACGTCCGGGCGCCCGTTGATCACCCGTGAGACGGTCGCCGGCGAAACCCCCGCGCGCCCCGCCACGTCGCGGATGGTGAGCTTCCCCGCGCTGTTCAGATGTCCTCTCGTCACGCTTTGAATTCAATCACATCCAGAAACGTTTCAGCAAATTTGCATTCTGTTTACGCAGCGTTAGGGCTGGCCGGTTCCAGCATATCCCCGTGTTTATTGCTGATTGCTCGGCTTGACATCTCAGAAACCAATTCTGTAACTTTGCGTCCGCACCGCGACCGGCGCGTCTCCGAAGCGCCCGTGGACACCGGGCAGAGACAAGTTTTCGCGGCTGCAACTTGAGAGGGAGACAGGAGAGAGATGAGGTTCATCGCACGCAGGTTGGCGTTCTACGTTGCGGCCGTCTGGGCGGCCGTGACCGTGAACTTCCTGATCCCGCGGGTCATGCCGGGTAACGCCGTCGACGCGATCCTCGGCAAGTTCCAGAACCTCACGCCCGCTGTGGTGAAGGCGCTCGAGATCCAGTTCGGCGTGGGTCACAAGGGCAGCCTCGTCAGCCAGTACTTCCAGTACTGGAACAACGTCCTGCACTTCAACCTCGGGATCTCCACAAGCCAGTACCCGACGCACGTCTCGACGATCATCGGCCAGACGCTGCCCTGGACGCTCGCGCTGGTCGGCGTGGCCACGGTGCTCAGCTTCGCGATCGGCACGCTGCTGGGCGTGCTCGCCGCGTGGCGCCGCGGCGGCTGGCTCGACCGCGCGCTGCCGGCGCTGACGCTCCTGCAGGCGACCCCGTACTTCTTCCTGGCGCTGCTGGTGATCTACCTGTTCGCCATCAAGCTGCAGTGGCTGCCCTACGGTCAGGGTTACGCGCTGGGCCTCAGCCCAGGACTCAACTGGGCCTTCATCCACAGCGCGATCCAGCACTCGATCCTGCCGGCGCTGACGATCATCGCCACCTCGATCGGCGGCTGGATGCTGCAGATGCGCAACGTGATGCTGACCACCATCTCCGAGGATTACATCCTCGTGGCACAGGCCAAGGGCCTCTCGACCCGGCGCGTGATGTTCACCTACGGCGCGCGCAACGCGATCCTGCCCAACATCGCCGGCTTCGCCCTCTCACTCGGATTCGTGGTCGCCGGCGCGCTGGTCATGGAGATCGTCTTCTCCTACCCGGGAGTGGGGCTGACGCTCTACAACGCGGTCACCTCCAACGACTATCCGCTGCTGCAGGGCATCTTCCTGGTGATCTCGCTGACCGTGCTGACCGCCTCACTGCTGGCGGACATCGCCTACGCGTTCGCCGATCCGCGCGCCCGCAGCAGGAGCGCCTTCTGATGCCCGCTCGATCAGCGCTCCGCCGGTTTGCGGCGGGCTTCGGCAGGCTTCCGCTGAAGGCCAAGATCGGGATCGCGATCCTCTCGCTGTTCATCCTCGTGGCGATCATCGGGCCGGCGATCGCCCCCTATGACCCGTTCGCCAACACCACGCAGGCCACCCCGGGAGCACCCAACGGCCAGCACCTGCTCGGCACCAGCGCCACGGGCGGGGACATCCTCTCGCAGATGCTCGTCGGCACCAGGCCGACCGTGATCCTGGGACTCGTCACCGGTCTGGTGGCCACCGCGCTCTCCGTGGTCGTCGGCACCGCCGCCGGCTACCTGGGCGGCTACGCGGATGAGATCCTCTCGCTCTTCAGCAACGTGATCCTGGTGCTGCCGGCGCTGCCGCTGCTGGTGGTGATCCTCGGGTACCTGCCGCACACCGGCGAGGTCGCCACGGCGATCGTGCTGAGCGCGCTCGGCTGGCCCTGGGGCGCGCGGGTGATCCGCGCGCAGACGCTCTCCATGCGCAACCGTGACTTCGTCCTGGCTGCGCGTGAGGTCGGCGAGCGCCCGCTGCGGATCATCCTCTTCGAGCTGCTGCCCAACCAGATCGGGCTGATCGCGGCGAGCTTCGTCGGGACCGTGCTGTACGCGATCCTCACCTCCGTCGCACTGGCGTTCATCGGCGTGACCAACCTCAACAGCTGGAATTACGGCGTGATCCTGTACTGGGCACAGAACGGCAGCGCCGTAGAGCTCGGTGCCTGGTGGTGGTACGTCTTCCCCGGCCTGGCGGTGGCGCTCCTGGGGATGAGCCTGGTGCTGATCAACTTCGGACTCGACGAGCTCTCCAACCCGCGCCTGCGCTCCTCCCGTGTGATGAACCGCATCGGGCGCCGCAGCTGGCGCCCGGCCGACCCGACCCCCGTAATCCGTGAAGGCATGGAGGCCGCCCTGTGAGCACGGCCAGTGAACCTGAGACCTCGGCGATGAGCACGCCGGACGCGCTCCCCTCCGCCACCGCCACCCCGGTGCTCGAGATCAGCGGCCTGGACATCGCCTACCGCTCCGAGGCGGGCGAGGTGCGCGCGGTGCGCGGAGTCGACCTTGACCTGCATCCCGGCAAGATCGTCGGCCTGGCGGGTGAGAGCGGCTGCGGCAAGTCGACGCTCGCCTATGGCGCCGTGCGCCTGCTGCGCCCGCCGGCGATCGTCACCGGCGGCAGCGTCGTCTACCGGGGGCGGCGGCTCAGCGCCGGGCACCCTGACGGCTTTGACGTGCTGGCGGCGGGCGACGCGGAGCTGCGCAGGCTGCGCTGGCGGGAGATCGCGATCGTCTTCCAGAGCGCCATGAACGCGCTCAACCCCGTGCTGCGGATCAGCGAGCAGCTGCTCGACGGAATCCGTGCCCACCTGGAGATCAGTGATGAGCAGGCGCGGGACCGCGCGCGTGAGCTGATCGAGATGGTCGGCATCAAGCCGGAGCGCCTGAACGCCTACCCGCATGAGCTCTCCGGCGGCATGCGCCAGCGTGTGATGATCGCCATGGCGCTGGCGGTGGAGCCGGAGGTGGTGATCATGGACGAGCCGACCACCGGCCTCGACGTGGTCGTGCAGAAGGAGATCCTGCGTGAGACGATGGCGCTCAAGGATCAGCTCGGCTTCGCGGTCCTCTTCATCACCCACGACCTCTCGCTGCTGCTCGAGATCGCGGACCGCGTGGTGGTGATGTACGCCGGACAGGTGGTTGAGTCGGCGCCCACCTCCGCCGTGCGGCATGGCGGGATCCACCCCTACACGCGCGGTCTGCTCGGCTCCTTCCCGCGCCTGCGCGGGCCGCGCGTGCAGCTGACCGGCATCCCCGGCACGCCGCCGGATCTGCGCGGTGAGCTTCCGGGCTGCCCCTTCCATGCGCGCTGCGCCTTCGCGCAGGATGCCTGCCTGCAGATCGACATGCGCGTGCAGGCGGTGAACGGCGCCGAGCCCGGCCAGCTCAGCGCCTGCCCGTTCGTCGCTCCCGGCCAGCCGTTGCCGGAGGGGGCGGTCACCTCGGGCTCCAAGCTGACGGTCCCGGCCGAGGGTGACGCGCAGCCGAGCGGTGAGCTCGTGCTCAGCGGCCAGGGGCTGCGCAAGGACTACCGCGGCGGGCGCCGCGGAGAGGTTGTCAGCGCGGTCAAGGGCGTCGATCTGGAGCTGCACCGGGGCCGCGTGGTGGCGCTGGTGGGTGAGAGCGGCTCGGGCAAGAGCACGATCGCCAAGCTGCTCTCCGGGCAGGAGCGGCTGACCGGCGGAGAGATCCTGCTCGACGGCAAGCAGATCGATCCGTCCACGCGCTCGCACTTCCGCGCGTACAAGAAGGACGTGCAGATGGTCTTCCAGGACCCGTTCGCGTCGCTCAATCCGCTGCACACGGTCCGCTATCACCTGCAGCGCGCACTCAAGCTCCATGGTGCGCGCACCGGGCGCGGCCATGCCGTCGCGGACGTCGAGCGGCTGCTGGAGCAGGTCAGCCTCACGCCCACCACGAAGTTCCGCGACGCCTACCCACACGAGCTCTCCGGTGGACAGCGCCAGCGCGTCTCGATCGCGCGCGCACTCGCGGCTGAGCCGCGGGTGCTGCTCGCCGACGAGCCGGTCTCGATGCTCGACGTGTCGATCCGGCTCGAGATCCTTGACCTGATCAGTGAGCTGCGTAGCCGTTACCAGCTCGCGATCCTCTATATCACCCACGACATCGCGTCAGCGCGGTATTTCGCTGACGAGATCCTGGTGATGCACCACGGGGAGATAGTCGAGCGCGGCCCAGCCGAGCAGCTCGTCCAGAACCCCACCCATCCGTACACCCAGCTCCTGATCGCCTCCTCGCCGGATCCAGACACGTTCGCAGTGCAGGAGGACGCCCCGGAACCCGGGCACCAGGTGGACGGTGTAGGAAAGGAGGGTCCTGGGAGGTAAGCCGTGGTGAGCAGGGAACTGTCGCCCTCCGCACAGAGCGGAGGGCGAGCAATCCCGCTAGCGCAGTAATCCGCGCCCGGTGACAGGCCAACGCGCGGACACCGTAATGACCAGCCGTACCTATGTATCAAAGGAGGAGGTGCTCGCTCAATGAAGCGAATCCTCAGAAGTCACGTAGTGCAGGCCGCGTCGGGTGCCGTCGCGGTCAGCGCGGCGGTTGCGGCGCTCGGTGGAGCGCCGGCCATCGCCGCCACCAAGGCGCCCGCGGCGCATGCCGCGAGCGGCACGCCGCTGACGGTTGAGTCCAGCCCGGTCGGGCAGGCGAACGGCTTCAACCCGTTCATCGCAACCTCGGCAGCGTCGATCGTCGGTGCCACCTCGCTGATCTACGAGCCGCTGTTCCAGGCCAACATCCTCAAGCCCGGTCAGTACTACCCGTTCCTCGCCACCAAGTACGCGTGGGGCAAGGGCGGCAAGTCGGTCACGTTCACGATTCGTCAGGGCGTGAAGTGGTCCGACGGGCAGCCGTTCAGCGCCGCTGACGTCGCCTTCACGTACAACCTGATCAAGGACAACGCCGCGATCAACGGCGGCGGCCTTGCCATCAAGGGCGTCTCCACCTCAGGTGACACGGTCACGCTGAGCTTCGCGACACCCCAGTACGCCAACTTCCAGAACATCGCGGGCGACGTCTACATCGTCCCGCAGCACGTCTGGTCGTCGGTCGGTAACCCCGCCACCTACGCGGACAGCAGCCCGGTCGGTACCGGGCCCTACACGGTGTCGAGCGTCGGCGCCAGCGGCGTGGTCCTGCAGGCCAACCAGAACTACTGGGGTGGCCCGTTCGGCGGCCACGGCGCGCCCGCCGTTCAGACCGTCGAGTTCCCGACGCTGAGCTCCAACACCTCGGCGCTGGCGGCGCTGGAGACCGGCCAGGTGCTGTGGGCCGGCAACTTCATCTCCGGCGTCAAGAAGGCGTTCGCCGGCAAGCCGCTGACCTTCTGGTCACCGCCGCTGAACACCAACTCACTGGAGCCCAACCTCCATCGCTGGCCGACCAACCAGCTGGCGGTGCGCCAGGCAATCAGCCTCGCGGTTGACCGCAAGGCGATCGCCAACCAGGGCGAGGACGGACTCGAGCCGGTTGCGATCAACGGCAGCGGCCTGACCCTGCCGGTGTTCAACAAGTTCCTGTCGCCGAGCGCCAAGCAGTACAAGCTCAGCCCCAACGCTCAGGCCAAGGCCGCTGAGAAGGTGCTGGAGAAGGCCGGCTACAAGAAGGTCGGCAAGTGGTTCGCGCTGAAGGGCAAGATCGTCAAGCTGACGATCACCGACCCGGCGGCATACAGCGACTACGCGGTTGACGACGGCATCGTTGCGCAGGACCTGCAGAAGGCCGGCATCGACGCCACCTTCAACGGCCTGGCCGTGAACCAGTGGAACAACGACATGGCCACCGGCAACTTCCAGCTGACGATGCACTGGTCACAGACCAGCGTCGCGCCGTACCAGCTGTACAACGCCTGGCTCAACGGTGCGCTGGCGACCGCGAACAACCGTGCCGGTGACTTCGAGGGTCTCAACGACCCGATGATCAACTCCGATCTGAAGAAGCTGGCGGCTGCGGGCAGCGTTGCCCAGCAGGTCAAGTTCCTGGGCCCGATCGAGTCCTACGTCGCCCAGAACCTGCCGGTCATCCCGACGGTCTATGGCGTCTCCTGGGGCGAGTACAACACCTCGTCCTTCAGCGGATGGCCGACCCCGTCCAACCAGTACGAGTCGGCTCAGCCCGCGACCCCGACCAACGAGGTCGTCGTGCTGCACCTGCACCCCAAGAGCTGACGCTCTGAGGGTAGGCAGGCGTGCCCCCGCGTTCGCGCGGGGGCACGCTGCGCCACGTCAAGCCACTCACATTCAGATCGCTAAGGAGCAGTAGATGAACAGCCTCAGCAACGGGGGCTCAGCGGCTGCGCGGCAGTTTCCGGAGGGGTTTCTCTGGGGGACCGGGACGTCGTCCTACCAGATCGAGGGGGCGGTGTCCGCGGATGGGCGTGGGCCCTCCATCTGGGACGTGTTCGCGCACGCACCCGGCAACACATTTCACGGCGACACGGGCGATGTGGCGTGTGATTCGTACAACAGACTTGAAGACGACGTGGCCATCATCCGGGAGCTGGGCGTCGGCGCCTACCGCTTCTCGGTCTCCTGGCCGCGGGTGCTCCCGAGCGGCAGCGGCACGGTCAACCAGGCCGGTCTGGACTATTACCGCCGGCTCTGCGAGCGCCTGCTGGAGCACGGGATACAGCCCGTCGTAACCGTCTACCACTGGGACCTCCCGCAGGCGCTGGAGGAGACCGGTGGCTGGGCCAACCGTGACACCGCATATCGCATGGGTGAGCTGGCGCAGGTGCTGGGCACGGCGCTGGGCGACCAGGTGCGCATGTGGATCACGATCAATGAGCCGCTGCAGACGGTCCACCAGGGCTACCGTGCCGGCACCCACGCCCCCGGCAAGCGCGACGACGCGCTGGCGGCCGCGGCCACACACCACATCATGCTCGCGCACGGCCTGGCGACGCAGGCGCTGCGCGCCTGCACACCCGCCGGCACGCGCATCGGTCCGACGATGGACACGCAGCCCTACATCGCGCTCGACAGCGCCTCTGAGGCGGTGGCGGACATCCTCGACGCGGACTTCAACCGCGTCTACCTCGATCCGGTGCTGCGCGGCTCCTACCCGGACGCAGCGCGGACCGGCTTCAGGCCGCCCGATGAGCTCATCCAGGACGGCGACCTTGAGATCACCGCAACCCCGATTGACTTCCTCGGAGTCAATTACTACCGCCCGCACCATGTGCGCAGCGGTGACTGGGAGGATCTGCGCCTGGGTGAGCGGCGGATCGGCGGCTTCCCGGGCTTCGTCCAGTACATGGCCCCGGATCTCCCTCGCACGGTGATGGAGTGGGGGATCGTGCCCGAGTCTCTGCGCGACCTGCTGCTGCGGCTGCACCGCGAGAGCGGCGGTCTGCCGCTCTACATCACGGAGAACGGATGTGCCGCGGATGACTACATCTCTCCAGCCGGCACGATCGACGACCATGAGCGCGTCGGCTACATCCACGGCCATCTGGGCGCGGCCCTCGAGGCGATCGCGGCCGGCGTGAACGTCGGCGGCTACTTCCACTGGTCCCTGATGGACAACTTCGAGTGGGCGGAGGGCTACCGGCGCAGGTTCGGCCTGTTCTACGTCGACTTTGAATCCGGTCGCCGCGTGGCTAAGCGCAGCGCGCACTTCTACGCACAGGTGGCGCGCAGCGGCGAGTTGCCTCCACTCCAAGACGTGGTGCCCTCCGGCGAGCGTTTGCCGGACGTTCCCGCCACCCCAGCCGCGGTCTAAACCTCTCTCTCCCGCGGCTGCAATCCGTCTGGGGGCCGGCGGCCAGCGCCGCCGGCCCCCAGACGCGTGCGCCCGGGCATCCGGACGTGTGTGCTGCGGCTGGCCGGGCGCGGGCGCTGCGGCTGGCCGG
>JAJZDA010000031.1 GCA_021851525.1 Actinomycetes bacterium
GCGCCCTGGCGGGCGGGCGGGCGCCCTGGCAGTCGGGTCGGCGCCCTGGCGGACGGGCGGACGGGCGGACGGGCGGACGGGCGGACGGGCGGACGGGCGGACGGGCGGACGGGCGCTCGGATGTTCGTCCAGCGATGCAGCCTAAGCCGTGGGTCGGTGGGTTGCGCGCCGATGTGAGTTGGGCATGAGCCAACACCGCGAGATCCTCGCTGGCCTTGAGCGCCTGCGCTCAACGACGAGCTCCCCCACACCGGAACAGCTCCGCAGCCTGATAGATGCCGTGGAGCAGGCCGCCGAGGCGTTGCAGGTCGCGCCCAAGGGCTCCGACCCCATCGCCACCGGGATCTGGTGGAACCACGAGCGCACGCCGGCGCTGGCCCGCCTGGCGGACGCCCTGGCCCACACCGGCGAGCCGCGCGAGGCCCGCGAGGCCCCGGGGCCGCCGCCAACGCCGGCCCAGACCGCCCCCAACTTCCAGCAGCAGCATCCCGACCTGGCGGTCGTCAGGGCACTGCATCAGGCGCTGATCGACAACAGCCCGCGCTGAGCGTGCACCGCCAAGGCGCGGCCGGGCGCCGGCGCGGCGGCAGCCGGGCTGTGCGCCAGGGCGCAGAGGTCAGAGCAGGCCGCGCAGCGCGCTGCCGGCGTGCGACGCGAGGTGGAAGAGCGGCTGCGGGAGTATCCCGAAGATGATGCACAGCGCCGCGAAGACCACGGCCACGAAGACCACCTCAGGGTACGGCAGGCGGTCGGCCTCCGGCGCGCCACCGGCGATCGGCGCCAGCCCGGCGGCCGCGCCCGCGGGAACCGGGACGCCGCTGATCTCCGAGGCGGAACCGGCAGGTGACATCCAGATTGCCGCCACAACCTTCAGGTAGTAGCCGAGCGAGATCATCGCGCCCACGACCAGCACGATCGCGAGCCACGAATGGTTGCCGGAGACGAGCGCGTGGATCAGCTGGAACTTGCCGATGAAGCCGATCGTTCCCGGGATGCCGGCGAGCGCGAGCATCGCCACGGTGAGCGACCAGGCGAGCGCCGGGGAGCGCTTGCCGAGACCCTGCAGGGCGCTGATCCGGTCGGTCCCGGTCTCCAACTGGTTGGCGTGCACGACGGCAAACGCGGCGACGTTCATGCCGAGATAGGCCCACAGGTAGAGGACGGTGGCGGAGACCCCGAGATGAGTCGCCACGACCACGCCGGAGAGCATGTAACCGGCCTGCGCGACACCGGAGAACCCGAGCAGCCGCTTGAGCGAGGTCTGGCCCAGCGCGCCGACGTTGCCGACGACGATCGTGATTGCAGCGAGCGCCGCGATCATCGGTGACCAGGTGGTCTTGTCGGCGATCAGAGCGACGTCGAAGAAGCGCAGGAAGATCGCCAGTGCCGCCGCCTTGGTGGCGGTCGCCATGAACGCGGTGATCGGGGTTGGCGCGCCCTCGTAGACGTCTGGGGTCCACTGGTGGAAGGGCGCCACCGATGCCTTGAACGCGAAACCGACAACCACCAGCGCGATACCGCCCAGCAGCAGCGGATCACCGAGCAGGTTGTGCGTCGCGACCGCGTGCGCGATCCCGGCAAAGCCCGTCTGCCCGCTGGCGCCGTAGATCATCGCGAGCCCGTAGACGAGCGTCGCCGAGCCGACCGATCCGATGATCAGGTACTTGAGGCCCGACTCCAGCGAGCCCTCGCGCCGGTACTCGGCCGCGCAGAGGATGTACAGCGGGATCGAGAGCAGCTCCAGGCCGACGAAGAGCGTGATCACGTCCTGTGAGGAGGCGAGGATCGCCATCCCCATCACGCTGAACAGCAGCAGCCCGTGGAACTCTCCGTGCCCCGCATCCCGCGGAGCCTCAGAGCGCCAGGCCAGGAGCACCGCCGCGAACGCGGAGACGGTGCAGATCAGGTCGATCAGCAGCGCCAGGTCATCGATCCGCAACGCCCCGTGGATGATCGTGGCGGGATGGCCGAAGCGCCAGATCTCCAGTGCGCCCGCGGCCAGCAGCGTCACCAGTGAGAGCGCGGGCACCACCTGCTGGCGGGCGACGGCGCCACGCAGCAGTCCGACCAGCAGCGCCACCAGGGCCCCGACGGCCAGCACCACCACCGGCGAGAGGCTCGCCCAGTCGATGTGGGGACCCTTGATATGAGCGGCGGCTATCAGCAGAGAGTTCATCGGCTAGCGGAGTTGGAGGTGGACGCGGAGGCGGCGGCGGCCGTGTGGGTGTAGACGCGGTGGGGCTTGCCCGCGGCCGCGTAGGACCCGCCGAGCGTCGCCGGGGCGAGCGCCGCCCTGACGGAGGCCTGGGACTTGCTCAGCCCGAACTGCGGGTAGAGCGCCAGCGCCAGGATGATCAGCACCAGTGGAGCTATCGCGAGCGCCTCTATGCGGTTGAGCTCAAACGACTGAACGCGACCGCCGACCCGGTTGTGCATCGCACCGATGAACAGTCGCAGGGCGTAGAAGGCGGCGCCGACGACGCCGAGCGTGGCGACAATCGCGATCCACATGTGCGAGGAGAACGCGCCCAGCAGGATCATGAACTCCCCGATGAAGTTCGAGGAGCCGGGCATGGCGAGGTTCGCGAAGGTCACGATCAGGAAGAACGTGGCCAGCACCGGAGCACGGAAGGCGATGCCGCCCATGTCATCCATGCTCTCGCTGCCGCCCGCCCGCGCCGCCACGGCCGCGAGCACGAAGAACGCGGCTGCCGTCACGACACCGTGGTTGAGCATCTGCAGCAGCGCACCCTGACCGCCCGTGGCCTTCAGCGAGAAGATGCCGAGCACGATGAAGCCCATCTGCGCGACCGAGGAGTAGGCGATCACCAGGCGCGCGTCACGCGTGGTGAAGGCCATCGCCGTGGCCCACAGGATCGAGAGCAGCGCGATCAGCAGCATCAGCATCTGGAAGTGGTGCGCGGCGTGCGGGAAGAGCGGCAACGCGACCTGCAGGAAGCCGTAGGCGGCGACCTTCGAGACGACCCCCGAGAAGACCGCGACCGCGGGGATCGGCATCGACTTGTAGGCGTCGGCCAGCCATCCGTGGAACGGGGTGAGCGGCATCTTCACGAGGAAAGCGGCGGCGAACCCGAGGAAGATCCAGTCCTGATCGGTGTAGGAGAGCCGCAGGTGCGCGATCGCCGAGAAGCTGAAGTTCAGCGGCGTGCCGTTCTGGTGGGCCACCAGAATCCCGGCGGCAATCGCGGCGGCCAGCATCAGGAACGACCCGACAGCCGTGTAGATCACCATCTTGATGGTCGCACGGACGCGCTCCCCGCTGCCCCACGAGCCGACCAGGAAGTAGAACGGGATCAGCATCAGGTCAAAGAAGGCCACGAACAGGATCAGGTCCTGGGCGGTGAAGGCGCCCAGCACGGCGCTCTGCGCCAGCCCGAAGTGGAAGTAGTACTGGCGCGGGCGCGAGATCTCCCGCTGTGAGGACCAGGCCAGCGAGATGCTGAAGAGCACCGTGGTGAGCAGGATCAGCGCGACGTTGAGCCCGTTGATGCCGAGCTTGTAGTGGATCCCCAGCGAGCTGATCCAGAGCTTGTCTGTCACGAACTGAAGCCCTGAGACGCTCGGCTTGAAGCGCGCCATGAAGTCGATCGCGATGGCCAGCGGGATGAGGCTGAGCAGCGCGGAGGCGCGGCCGATGTGGCGTGCGGGCAGCTGGGTCGCGAGCAGCGCGAGGACCAGCGGCAGCCAGATGAGGATTGAGAGGCTCACGGTCAGATCAGGTCGAGGAGATCAGGAAGTAGAGGACGACCAGCGACAGGCCGAGGATCAGAGCCGCCGCGTAGTAGCGCAGAAGCCCGGTCTGGGCGCGCCGGACCCCGGCGCCGCCGGAGCGCACCACCGAGGTCACTCCGCCGGTGACGCCACCGGTCACGACGATCCGGTCCAGGACGCCGAGCGCGAAGGTTCCGAGCGTGAGCGCCGGTCGCACGACCAGCAGATCAATCAGCTCATCGAAGTACCACTTGTGCATCAGGAAGCCGTGCACGGCGGGGAAGCTCTGCTGCAGGCGGGTCGCGGTTCCGGGCCGGGCCACGTAGATGCGGTGTGCGATCGAGATGCCGATCAGGCCGATCACCGCACCGACGATCAGCCCCGCCCAGGCGGCGCCGCTCGAGGGCTCGTGGGCGGCGCTGGCCAGCGGCGCGTTGGCGAGCGCCGGTGAGAGGAAGTTCTGGATCACGTGGTCAACGCCCGGGATCTGCAGGGCCCCGCCGACCACCGCAAGCACGGCGAGCGTGCCCATCGCGACCTTCATCGGCCATTCGCGCTCGGCGATCACGTGCTCGGGACCGGGGAAGCCGACCTGGTTGTCCTCCTCCTCACCGGTGACCGGGTTGCGCGGGGTGTGCGCGTGCGCCAGGTGCCCGTGCTCCAGCTCCCGGGCCTCAGGCGAGGGCTCGCCCCAGAAGGCGCGGAAGATCATCCGGAACGTGTACAGGCCGGTCAGCAGCGCGCCCACGTAACCGAGGATCCCGAGGACCTCATAGATCCCGCCGCGGTTGTTGAGGTAGGCGATGATGGCGTCCTTGGAGAGCCAGCCGGAGAACGGCGGGATGCCGGAGAGCGCCAGGCCGCCGACGATGAAGCAGGCGAACGTGAACGGCAGCGCCTTGCGGAAGCCGCTCATCCGGTCCAGCGACTGGTCACCGGCCATTGCCCCGATGATCGAGCCGGCGGCCATGAACAGCAGCGCCTTGAAGAAGGCGTGCGTCATCAGGTGGAAGAGCGCCGCCGAGTAGGCGCCGGCAGACGCCCCGAGGATCATGTACCCGATCTGCGACATCGTGGAGTAGGCGATCACACGCTTGAGGTCGGTCACCACCAGGGCGATGGTCCCGGCCACCAGCAGGGTGGCGCAGCCGATGATCGCGCCGACCTCGCCCGCCGTCGGCGCCAACTGGAAGAGCGGGTGCAGGCGCACGATCAGGTAGACGCCGGCGGTGACCATCGTCGCCGCGTGGATCAGCGAGGAGACCGGGGTGGGACCCTCCATCGCGTCAGCCAGCCAGGTGTGCAGCGGCAGCTGCGCGGACTTGGCAAAGGCGCCGACCAGGAACAGCAGGCACCCGGCCACGAGATCCGTGGAGTCTGTGTGGAAGACGTGGGGTGCCGCGCGGAAGCTGCCCAGGTAGGAGACCGTGTGCGTGTGGCGGAAGATGAAGAACGTGCCGAGCACCAGGCCGACGTCGCCGAGCACATTGATCACGAACGCCTTGATGCCGGCGCCGGTGGCGGTGTTGCGCCGGTACCAGAAGGAGATCAGCAGATACGAGGCCGCGCCGACGAAGGCCCAGCCGACGATCAGCATCACGAAGTTGCCGCCCAGCACCAGCACCAGCATCGACAGCACGAAGAAGTTGAGATACGCGAAGTACCTGGCGTAGCCCTCGTCCGACTTCATGTACGAGGTGGAATAGAGATGGATCAGGGTCGAGACCCCGGTGACCACCAGGATCATGAAGACCGACACCGGATCGACGAGGATCTGCAGCTTCGCGTCGACGCCGGCGCTGGACGCGTAGTTCCAGAGGCTCGAGACCAGCTCCCGCCCGTGCTCGGGCCTGCTCAGCAGCGAGAGCAGCGCGCCCACCGCGGACACGAACGACAGCGCGATGGCGCCTGTTCCAATAACTCCAGCGGCTCTGGTCCAGCGCTTGTAGCCGACACCGATCGTCACGGTGCCGAGCAGCGGGAACAGCAGAACCAACCAACCCCAGGTAGTCGGGCTCATCCGTTCAGCTCATGCAGTTTGTCGACATCAACAGGCAGGTTGCCACGGCTGATCGCGACGATCAGGCCAAGGCCAACGGTGACCTCGCAGGCCGCCACGACCATCACGATCAGCGCGAAGATCTGGCCGGCCTCGCCGCCGTGCATGCGGGCGAAGGTGACCAGCGCGAGGTTTCCAGCGTTCAGCATCAGCTCCAGGCAGAGCAGGATCACGAGCGGGTTGCGCCGCACGAGCACGCCACCGACGCCGATGCAGAAGATCACGGCGGAGACCGCCAGGTACCAGCCGAGCGTCATGGGAGCTGCTCCTGGGCCTCGTCGCCGGAGCGCTCGGCACCGACCGCGAGCTTGGGCGGCTGCGCACCGAGCTCAATCACGCCACCGTGGGTCTCCTCGAGCGCCTGCAGCACCTGCCGGACGCCGGCGCCCTCGGCCATCGTGCCGGTGTAGGCGGGCCGCGGCTGGGCGATCAGCGCCGCCAGCGCGGGGTTCTCGTCCTCCAGCCCGCGGCGCCGGCGCGCCAGCACGATCGCGCCGACGGCGGCGACCAGCAGCAGCAGTGAGGCGAGCTCAAAGGCGAACAGGTAGTCGGTCAGGAACAGGCGGCCGATATGTGCCGGCGTTCCGAAGCCCAGCACGTAGTGCGCGCCCTGGCTGTTGATCCCTGAGAGCGCCGAGCCGAGCAGCGCAATGCACAGCTCGATGGCGAGCGCGAGCGCGAACAGCGGACCGAGGAAACGCAGCCCGTTGCCGGCCGCGACCTCCTCACCGCCGCCCACATAGGCGACCACAAAGACGTAGAGCACCATCACCGCGCCGGCGTAGACGACCACCTGTGCGGCGGCGACGAACTCCGCCCGCAGCAGCAGGAAGAGCGCCGCCAGCGACACCAGGTGGCAGACCAGCGCGAGCACCGCGTAGAACGCGTTGCGCAGCGTGACGACGCCCACGGCGCCGATGATCGCGGCGATGGCCGCGAGGAAGAAGAGAACCTCTGACATGCCGGCCGCTACTCCCCCTCCGCCCGCAGCGGCGTGCGCTCGAGCGGCTCCGCGAGCAGCATCTCCTTGGTGAAGATCAGATCCGAGCGGGTGTAGTCGGACATCTCATAGTCATGACCCATCGTGATCGCGTCGAACGGACAGGCGACCTCGCAGTAACCGCAGAAGATGCAGCGGCTGAGGTTGATCTCGTAGACGGCGGCGTAGCGCTCGCCGGCGGAGACACGGTTATCCGGCGTGTTCTCGGCCGCCACCACGCGGATGCAGTCCGAGGGGCAGGCGGCAGCGCACAGCGAGCAGCCGACGCACTTCTCGAGGCCTGAGTCCTCGAAGCGGTGCAGCTTGTGACGCCCGCGGAAGCGCGGGTAGACCGGCGTCTTCTCCTCCGGGTACTGGATGGTGACGGGACCCTCGACCACGCGCGCGAGCGTCGTCTTCATCCCGCGCAGCGTCTCACCGAAGACGCGGAAGGTGCTGGCGGCGGCACCCTTGGCAGGGTGACGCACCACTTCGATTACGTCTGATCCGGGGTTGTAAGCCATGGTTTCGCTTCGCTTCTAGTGGACGACGACGATCGCCGTGACGAGCAGGTTGACAGTGGCGAGCGGCAGCAGGATCTTCCAGCCGAACGACATCAGCTGGTCGTAGCGCAGCCGCGGCAGGGTGGCGCGGATCCAGATGAACAGGGTCATGAAGATCATCATCTTGGCGAGCACCACGAACGGATCCACCCAACCGGGCGGATGGATCCCGAACGGCAGCAGCCAGCCGCCGAGGAACAGCGTGGCCGCCATGCCGGAGACCACCAGCATGTTCACGTACTCCGCGAACAGGTAGGCGACGAAGCCGGTGCCGCCGTACTCCGTGAAGTAGCCGCCGCCGAGCTCACCGTCGGCCTCGACCAGGTCAAACGGCGCGCGGTTGGTCTCCGCAAAGGAGGCGACCATGAAGATCAGGAAGCCGACGATCTGCGGGATGAAGTACCACATCCCCCGCTGCGCGTTGACGATTCCCGTGAGTGAGAGCGTCTGCGCGGAGATCAGCACGCCGACCAGCGCCAGGCCCTGGGAAACCTCATAGGAGATCAGCTGCGCGGCGGCGCGCATCGCCCCCAGGAAGGAGTACTTGGAGCCGGACGCCCAGCCACCCAGCACGATCCCGTAGAACGAGATGCCGCCCAGTGCGAAGACGTAAAGCGGCCCGACCGAGACGTCGATCCCGTACAGACCGGTGCGGGTGCCGAAGATGTCCTGCACGTTTCCCCAGGGGATCAGCGCCAGGCCGCCGACCGCGGTCATGATCGAGATCGCGGGCGCCAGGCGGAAGAGGAAGCCCATCGAGGTGCGCGGGCGGAACGGCTCCTTGAGCGCGAACTTGACGATCTCCGCGAGCGGCTGCATCAGCCCGAACGGACCGACGCGGTTGGGGCCGTAGCGATGCTGGAAGCGCCCCAGCAGCTTGCGCTCGTAGACGGTGAGGATCGGCAGGACGCCGAAGATCACCCCGAAGATCACCAGCGCCTTGGCGATCTGCATCCACCACGGCTCGAAGTAGTCGATGTTGGCCAGACCGATCACGCGGGCGTGACCTCCACGAGCGCCTCGGTCAGGGCGTTGGCGGAGTCAGCGGCGAGGCCCTCAGCGACGAAGGCGGTGCCCGCCGGCACGCCGGTGCGGATCGCGGCCCGGCCCGCCAGACGCGTGCCGTTCTGCGCTACCCGGACCTCCGCGCCATGCTCGATCCCGAGCGCGGCGGCGTCCTCCGGCGCGAGCTCCACGAGCTGCTGTGCGACCGTGAAAGCAAGCGCGGGCGAGATCTCCACCTCGGGCGAGGCCCAGATCGGGCGATAGGTCCCGAGCCGCAGCCTGCCATCGGCGGGGCGGGCGTCAGGCTCCCCGGATGCTGCGGGCGCGGGCGCGGGCGGCTGCCCGGCCGGCATCTGGGCGCCGGCCTCGCTCTGCGGCCAGCGGATGCCGCGGCCGGCTATCGAGTCGAGCGTCAGACCGCTGTAGAACGGGACCGCCTCAACCAGCTGGCGGAACGCCATGCCCGCCGTCAGCACGCCGGTGTCGACGCCGCAGGCGCGCGCCATGTCGGCCAGCACCTGCCAGCCGGCGCGCACCTCGCCAGGATGCTTGATCGCGTTGCGCAGGCGCTGAACGCGGCCATCCGGGTGAACCACGGTGCCCTCCTTCTCAGCGCTGGACTCGGCCGGGAAGACGACATCCGCGTGCGCGGCGAGCCCCTCGGTGAGCACTGTCGCGTGCGCGACCACGAGCGCCGGCGCGGCCAGTGCCCGCTCCCACAGCGCGCGGTTGGGAAGCTCACGCACGGGGTCAACCTGGAAGAGATAGATCACCGTGTCCTCGCCGGAGATCAGCGCCTGCGCGATCCCGGCGGCGTCACGCCCGGCCTCCACCTCGCCGTAACCGGGGCCGGCGTTGGGCAGCGCCCCGGCCTCACGGATCCCGCGCGCGTTGGCGCCGGCGGGGACCTCCAGGAGGCCGGCGCCCTCGCGGGTGCCGAGACCGAGCTGGTCGGCGATCGTCAGCAGCGTCGGCAGCGCCTGCGCCGGCAGCGACTCTCCCCAGAGGATCACCACGTCCTCACCGCCGTCACGCAGGAGCTTCGCCAGCTCGGTGAGCTCCGCCGACGCCGGGCGCCCCGCCAGAGCCCCGGAGAGCGCGCCGAGGAACTGCGTCTCAGAGCCGGGCGCGTAGCGCAGCGAGAGCTGCGCGTTGGGGTCGAGCGCGCTGGGCCGCGCGCTGGCCACCGCCAGCCTGACGCCGTTGCGGCGCACGCCCTTGCGGATGCGCAGGTCGAGGATCGGCGAGTCGTCCAGCGGCTCGGTGCCGAGCACCAGCACGGTGTGGGCGAACTCGAGGTCCATGACGCTCGCCTGCAGCGCGGGGGCGGCCAGTGCCCGCGCGAGCGGCAGCTCAACGCTGCCCCGCAGGCGGGAGTCGATGTCGCGCGACTGCAGTCCCTCGCGCAGCATGCGCGAGATCAGGAAGGCCTCCTCATTGGTGGCCTGGCCACCGACCAGCGCCGCCGCGCGGCCACGGTGGCCGGCGATTGCACGGGCGGCGCTCAGCGCCTGCTCCCAGCTGGCGGGCTCCAGCTGGCCGGAGGCGCCGCGCACAAGCGGCGTGGTGAGGCGCTCATCGACGTGGATCGCCTGGTAGGCGAAGCGGCCCTTGTCACACAGCCAGCCGTCGTCCACACCGGGGTTCTGGCGGGCGAGCACGCGCACCACCTTGTCGTCGCGGACCGTGAACTCGACGTTGCACTGCGAGGGGCACAGCGTGCAGATGCCGGCCGCGCCCTCGATGTCCCAGGGCCGCGCGCGGAAGCGGTAGGGCTGCGAGGTCAGCGCCCCAACCGGGCAGAGCTCGATGATGTTGCCGCTGAACGGCGCCACGTACGGGTGGCCGTCGTGCGTGCCGACGAACGCGTGCGAGCCGCGCTCGGTGAAGATCAGCTGCCAGTCCTCGGCCACCTCCTGGCTGAAGCGCACGCAGCGGTAGCAGAGGATGCAGCGCTCGCGATCGATCGCGATCAGCGGGGAGAGCGCCAGCGGCTTGACGAAGTGACGCTTGGGCTCGACCACCCGCGAACCGCCCTTGCCCCAGCCGAAGGTGATGTCCTGCAGCGGGCACTCACCGCCCTTGTCGCAGACCGGGCAGTCAAGCGGGTGGTTGACCAGCAGGAACTCCACCACCGCGTTCTGCGCGTCTTTGACCCGCTGCACCTGGGTGTTGACGACCATGCCGTCACGCACAGCGGTCGAGCACGAGGTCTGCAGCTTCGGGATCCCCTCGATCTCCACCAGGCACATGCGGCAGGCGCCGACCGGCGCGCCCAGCTTGGGCTCGTAGCAGAAATAGGGGATCTCAACGTCCGCCTGCTTGGCGGCGTCGACGACCATCGTGCCCTCGAGGGCCTCGACCTCACGGCCGTCGATGGTCAGCTTGACGATCTTCTTCTCTGGTCTTGGCATTGGTGCTCTTGGATGCGGTCTGCGCGTCAGTGGGCGCCGACCGGGATGGCTTGCGGGAGCGTTGCGAGCGGCAGCGCGTTGGCACGCTCCCGAGCCGCTTCGATCTCGGCCTCGAGCTCAGCGCGGAACTTAGCGACGATCGAGGCGATCGGCATCGCCATCGCGTCGCCCAGCACGCACAGGCAGTTGCCCATGATCTGATTCTGCACGGAGGCGACGATGTCAAGGTCCATGGGCGTCGCCTCGCCGGACTCGATGCGGGCGAACATCTTGTGCGTCCAGTTGGTGCCCTCACGGCACGGCACGCACTTGCCGCACGACTCGTGCGAGTAGAACTTCGTGACCTTGCGCGCCACCTCCAGGGCGGAGTGGCTGTCATCGACGACGATGATCGCGCCGGAGCCGAGCATCGAGCCGGCCTTGGCGAGCGTGTCGAAGTCATACGGCAGATCGAGGTCCTCGGCAAGCAGCACCGGGGAGCTGGAGCCGCCCGGGAACCACATCTTCACCTCACGCCCGGGCCGCGGCCCGCCACAGAGCCCGTAGATGATCTCGCGGCTGGGGATTCCCAGCTCAATCTCGTAGTTGCCGGGACGCTGGACGTCACCGGAGACCGAGATCAGCTTGGTGCCGGCCGAGCCCTCCGTGCCGATCTTGGCGTACTCGGCACCGCCCATGTTGATGATCGTGGGGACCGTGGACAGCGTCTCAACGTTGTTGACGAGCGTCGGGCCGGCGTACAGACCCTCGATCGCCGGGAACGGAGGCTTCAGGCGCGGGTTGCCGCGCTTGCCCTCCAGCGAGTCGAGCAGGCCGGTCTCCTCACCGCAGATGTAGGCGCCGGCGCCGCGATGCAGCACCAGCTTCAGCGAGTGACCGGAGCCGAGGATGTTCTCGCCAAGGTAGCCGGCGGCCTCCGCCTCGGCGATCGCCGCCTCCAGGATCTGCGCCTGCAGCTGGTACTCACCGCGGATGTATATGAACGCGTGGTGGATGCCGGTTCCGAAGGTGGTGATGACGATGCCCTCAATCAGCATGTGCGGGCACTTCTGCATCAGCTCGCGGTCCTTGAAGGTGCCGGGCTCAGACTCATCGGCGTTGCAGACCAGGTACTTGGCCATCTCGCCCTGAGGCAGGAAGGAGGCCTTCTGGCCCATCTGGAAGCCGGCGCCACCGCGGCCGCGCAGGCTCGACTGCTTGATCTCCTCGATGATCGCCGCGGGAGGCATCGCCAGCGCCCGGCGCATCGCGCCGTAGCCGCCGCGCTTCTCATACACGGGGATCGTGTTCAGACCGGGCTCGTCGATGCGGTCAAAGAGCAGGTGCTGGTTCATGCCGAGCCCTCCTGGCCGACGGGATCGATGCCACTCCACTCCGCGACGCGGCCCCTGGGGTCGGCGACCGCGCGGTGGCGCAACTGCTTGTGCTCGAGCACGGGACGGCCGGCCTCCAGATCCTCGACGATGCGCTGCGCGTCATCCTCGTTGAGCGGCCCGACGTACTCACCGTTGACGGAGGCCATCGGTCCGATGTCACAGGCTCCGAGGCACTCAAAGCCACGCACGCCGATGTCGGCGTGACCGTGCGCCGCAGCGCACATGTGCTCGTAGAACTCGTCGGCCCCCAGCAGCGAGCAGGTGATGTTGGTGCAGACGTAGACGTCGTGCTTGGGCTTGGGCGTCAGCGCGAACATGTCGTAGAACGACGCGACCGAGGTCAGGTAGGCCGGGGTCAGGCGCATCACGCACGCCACCTGGGCGATCGCCTCCGGGGAGCACCAACCGTGGTGCTCCTGGGCGAGGTGCAGCGCCGGGATCGAGGCTGACTTCGGGTTCGGGTACTGGGCCATCAGCTGCTCGATGCGCTCGCGCAGCTCCTGGGGCACCGGGGTGAGCGCCGGGTCGGGCACCGTGGCCGGCGGCTTGGTGAGGTCCACGGCCTCATCCCAGCCGGGCACGCGCGAGCCGTGCTCATAGCGGCGGACCGGCGGACGCCTGTCGAGCGAGCTCATCGGTCCACCCCTCCAAGCACCGGGTCGACCATCGCCAGCGTGGCGATCAGGTCGGCGATGTAGGAGTCCTTGACCATCGGCGCGGTGGCCTGCAGGTTCACGAACGAGGGGTCGCGCATGTGCACGCGCGCTGGCTTGGCGGAACCGTCGGCGCGGACGAAGCAGCCCAGTTCCCCGCGGGGGGACTCGATCGGGTAGTAGCACTCGCCCTCCGGCACGCGGAAGCCCTCAGTGACCAGCTTGAAGTGGTGGATCAGCGCCTCCATGCTGGTGGCCAGCTCATGACGCGGTGGCAGCACGACCTTGCGGTCATCGGCGATGTGGGGACCGTCGGGCAGGCCGTTGAGCGCCTGGTCGATGATCCTGGTGGACTCGTAGAGCTCGGCGTGACGCACGCGGAAGCGGTCGTAGTTGTCGCCCACGGAGCCGACCGGGATCTTGAAGTCGAAGTGCTCGTAACTGGAGTACGGCTTGGCCTTGCGCAGGTCCCAGGGCACGCCCGCGGCCCGCAGCAGCGGCCCGGTGACGTTCAGCCCGAGCAGCGTCTCCTTGTCCAGCGTGCACGTGTCGCGCAGGCGTGAGAGCACGATCTCGTTCTTCTCCAGCAGGTCCGCGTACTGGTCCGCGCGCGTGGGCATCTCATCGACGAACTTCTGGACCTTCGCCGCAAAGCCGACGGGGATGTCCTCGATCACGCCGCCGATCTGGAAGTAACGCGTGTGCATCCGCTGGCCGGAGGACATCTCGAAGAGGTCGAGGATCGCCTCACGCTCGCGGAAGCAGTACCAGAACATCGACATCGCGCCCAGGTCAAGCGCGCTGGTGCCCAGCCACACGAGGTGGGACATGATCCGGTTGAGCTCCAGGTGGATCACGCGCAGGTACTGGGCGCGCGGCGGGATCTCCAGCCCAAGCAGCGTCTCCACCGCGCCGCAGTAGGCCATCGCGTTGAAGTAGTAGCTCAGGTAGTCCATCCGCTCGACGACCGGGATCGCCTTCCAGTAGGCCTTCTGCTCCGCGGTCTTCTCGATGCCGGTGTGCACGTAGCCGATGATCGGCTTGATGTCGCGCACGACCTCCCCCTCCAGCGTTGCGATCAGGCGCAGCACGCCGTGGGTGGCGGGATGGTGAGGGCCGATGTTCAGCGTCAGCAGCTCATGGGTCTCGCCCATGCCCGCCGACTCGGTGGACATCGTGACCGACTCTTCACGCTTGCGGTAGTCGCTGGCGGTGCTCATCGGTCCTTGCCGTAATGGTCTGACTCGTTGTGGGTGAACAGCACCGGCTCGCCGCCGACCGGGAAGTCGCGGCGCTGCGGGAAGCCCTCGTAGTCCTCGGGCATCAGGATCCGGCGCAGGTCGGGGTGACCGTCGAAGATCACGCCGAACATGTCGTAGCACTCGCGCTCCGGGAAGTCTGCACCCGGCCAGATCCCGGTGACGCTCGCGATCCTCGGATCCTCGGTGGACACCCGCGCCTTGACGGAGACGCGATCAACCTCGGTCATGTCCAGCAGCTCATAGACGACCCCGAGCCGCGGCTCGTGCGGGTAGTAATCGACGCCGTGCAGGCTCGCCAGGAAGCTGTAGCCGCGCTCCCGCAAGCGCTCGATCACCGCGACGTTGCCGGCGGGAGCGATCTGGATCTCCGCACGCCCACGGTCGAAGGTGGTGCCGAGCACCGACGCGGGATCGGCGGCGCGCAGCTCCTGCGCGAGCGCCTCGAGACCAGCCTGGTCAGGCACCCGCGATCCCTCCGGAGTGGCGGTCGGCGTGTGGGGCGGTGACGGCCAGCGGGCCGTCACCGGCGGCGGCGCCCGCGGGCAGGATCTCCTCGGTGCCCAGCGCGTCGTAGCGCTCGCGCCAGCCGGCGCGCTCGTTGTGCTGGATCTTGTCGCGCAGGCGCAGGATGCCGTGAGCCAGCGCCTCCGGGCGCGGCGGGCAACCGGGGACGTGCACGTCGATCGGCAGGAACTTGTCGCTCGGGACCAGCGCGTAGTTGTTGAAGACGCCCATCGAAGAGCAGCAGGCGCCCATCGAGATCGCGAACTTGGGCGCGAGCATCTGGTCGTAGATGCGGCGGATCACCGGCGCCATCTTGGTGGAGACACGTCCCGAGAGGATGATCACGTCGGCCTGGCGGGGCGAGGCGCGGAAGGCCTCGAAGCCGAAGCGCGCGATGTCCAGGCGAGCGGCCACGATCGACATCATCTCGATCGCGCAGCAGGCCAGACCGAACGTCAGCGGGTAGATCGAGTTGCCCTGCGCCCAGGCGACCGCCTTCTCCAGGGTGGTGGTCATCACCGCCTGCTCGACGTAGCGCTCGAGCTCCTCACCCTCCAGCTCACCGCGCAGCATGTCGCGCGCCATCAGCTGGCGGGAGCGGAAGTCAAGCTCCTGCGGCAGGCTCTCTCGCTTCACTTCCATTCCAGGGCTCCCCTCCGCCACACATACACGAACGCGATCATCAGCAGCGCCACGAACGTGACCGTCTCGCCGAGCGCGAAGCCGCCGAACGAACGCAGCTGGATGGCGATCGGGAACACGAAGATCGTCTCGATGTCAAACAGGATGAACAGCATCGCGATCAGGTAGAAGCTGATCCCAAAGCGGAAGCCCCGCTGGATCTCAGACGGCAGACCGCACTCGTACGGAGTCGAGCGGTTGATGTTGGGCCGCGTCTTGACGCCGGTCAGGAGATTGAGGCACGAAAAGAGGCCTCCGACGGCGCCACCGAGGACGACGAAGACGATCGCGGGTAGGTAATCCCGAAGCACGTTTCAAATTTCTATCACCGAGACCCGTTGGAGCGTCGGCTTGCCAGCGGTGAGGGAGTTAGTGCTTAATGCTGCAAATGCTCGCTGTTCCTATCCTCCGCAGGCCGTGAAGGTCCTCCACATCGCGATCGGGATCCTTGCCCTGGGGCTCAACGCGGGCGCATTCCTGTGGGGCGCTGTCGCCTGGTCACGCCGGCGTCCCAGCCCGCTCTTCTGGAAGCTGCTGCGCGGCGGCCAGGTGTTCGTCGTGATCGAGGCGGCGCTCGGCGGGATCCTGCTGCTGGCCGGCCACAAGGCCTCGAGCCTGCATGAGCTCTACGGGGTGCTGCCGCTGGTGGTGGGGCTGATCGCCGAGCAGCTGAAGATCTCCGCCGCCACCCAGATCCTCGACGCCCGTGGGCTGGAGAACGCGCAGGCGGTGGCCCAGCTGCCCGCCGCGGAGCAGCGTGAGATCGTGGTCTCGATCATGCGCCGTGAGATCGGCGTGATGACGCTCGACGCGCTGGTCGTCGTGACGCTGCTGGCACGCGCCGCGACCGTTATCCACTGACTCCCGTATGATCCGGCCCGCATGATTCGCCCGCAGCGCCTTGTCCGCACCTCGCTTGCCATGAGCGCCGTAGCGCTCTTTGTGGGCGCGTGCGGCACCCAACACGTGGCAGTTCCCAAGTCGGACCCGACCTACAAATCAGATCAGGCCGCAGCCGAGCTCTTCAACCAGCGCTGCGGCGGCTGCCACACGCTCTCCTACGCCGGCACCAACGGCTCGGGCGCGAACCCGCGGACCTACCTGAACATCAGCGGCCCCAACTTCGACGTGCGCTGCGAGCGCCCGGTGGAGCGCGTGCTCTACGCGATCGAGAACGGCGGCTTCTCCGGCGCCTACATGCCGCAGAACATCGTCGTCGGCAAGCAGGCGTACGAGGTGGCGATGTTCGTGGCCAAGTTCGCCGGGCGCCAGGCGCCGACCGAGCCTGGCGTGACGCGCTGCCAGGATCTGCCGATCGGCAAGCTGCCGCCGATGCACTCCGGCAGCTGAGAGCGCCGTGAGGGCGGGCCCCGAATGCTCGACATCCGACTGATCCGCAGCGAAGCTGACAGCGTGCGCGCGGCGCTCGCGCGGCGCGGCGACGTGGCTGATGACGCGATTGACCAGGTGCTCGATCTGGACCGTCGCTGGCGTGAGATCACGGTCGCGCTGGAGGATCTGCGCGCCGAGCAGAACCGCTTCAACAAGGGCCGCACCGGCGCGCCCACCGCGCAGGAGCGCGAGCGGATGGCGGAGCTCGCGGCCCGCGGGCGCGAGCTCACCGACGACGAGACGAGCGTGCGGGGTGAGCTGGATGAGCTGCTGCTGGGACTGCCCAACACGCCGTTCGCCGAGGTTCCGGACGCGGACACGGTGCTGCGCGAGGTCGGCGAGGCCGGCCGCGAGGGCCTTGACCACCTTGCGCTGGCCGGTTCGATGATCGACATGGAGCGCGGCGCGGCGCTCTCCGGCTCACGCTTCGCCTACCTGCGTGGAGATCTCGTGCTGCTGGAGCTGGCGCTCGTGCAGTACGCGATGGCGAAGCTGGTCGGCCAGGGCTTCGAGCCCGTGATCCCCCCGGTGCTGGTGCGCGAGCGCGCGCTCTACGGGACCGGCATGCTGCCCGACACCGAGCAGCAGATCTACAGGCTGCCCGAGGACGAGCTCTACCTGGTGGGCACCTCGGAGGTGGCGCTGGCCTCGCTGCACCGCGATGAGATCCTGGCGCTGGAGGAGTTGCCGCTGCGCTATGCCGGCTTCTCCCCCTGCTTCCGGCGCGAGGCCGGCGCGGCCGGCAAGGACACGCGCGGGATCTTCAGGGTGCACCAGTTCGACAAGGTCGAGATGTTCAGCTTCGTGGAGCCGCAGCAGTCGGCGCAGGAGCACGAGCGGATCCTGGGGATCGAGGAGTCGATCCTGCAGGAGCTCGGCATCCCCTACCGCGTGGTAGCGATCGCGGTCAACGACCTGGGCGCCTCCGCCGCCAAGAAATACGACTGCGAGGCGTGGATGCCCGGGCAGGGGCAGTACCGCGAGGTCACCTCCTGCTCCAACACCACCGACTACCAGGCACGACGCCTCGACATCCGCTATCGCGGCCCGGACTCACGGCCCGCGGCCGTGCACACACTCAACGGCACAGCGGTCACCTGGCGTCACATGATCGCGCTGCTCGAGAACGGCCAGCAGGAGGACGGCAGCGTGGTGCTGCCGGAGGTCCTCACGCGCCACGGCGCCCCCGCCACCTTGCGAGCGGCGGGCTGAGCGGCTCACGCCAGCGCGCCCTCCGCCTCCTCATCAGCAAGCCGCAGCCCCAGCCCCTCAGGGGCGTGCAGGGCCAGCATCTGCGCGTCCGCGTCGGGGATCCGCCGCGGGTCATACAGCGATACGCCGAGCATCACCACGAAGGCTGCGGGCACGGAGACGATCGCGGGCTGCTCGAGCAGCGCCAGCGCGCCGCCCGTCGGCTCGCCCAGCGCCAGCCCGACGAAGATCGCGGTGGTGGATATCGCCATCCCGACGACCATCCCGGCGGCGGCGCCGCGCGCTGTCAGGCGCGTCCACCAGATGCCGAGCAGGAACATCGGGCAGAAGGTGCTGGCGGCGATCGCGAAGGCCCAGCCGACGAGGATCGAGATGTCGACCCCCCGCGCCACCAGCGCCAGCAGCGCGGGGATCACCATCGCGCCCGCCGCGGCCACGCGGAAGTGGCGCCGGCGGGAGGCGACACCGGCGGGCACGGTCCTGCGGACCCGTGGCCAGACATCGTGCGAGAGCGTCCCCGCCAGCGAGACCAGCAGCCCGCTGCTGGTCGACAGGAACGCCGCAAACGCGCCCGCGCAGGTGATCGCCGTGAGGACCGTGCCGGGGGTCCCACCCCAGGCGATGCGCGGCAGCGTCAGCACCACGTCGTCGGTCTGTCCGGTCGTGTAGAGCTGCGGCGTGAGCACGCGCCCGAGCGCGCCGTAGAGCGCCGGGAAGAGGTAGAAGAGCGCCAGCAGCCCGAGCACGCGCACGGTCGTGCGCCGCGCGGCATGGCCGTCCGGGTTGGTGTAGAAGCGCACCAGCACGTGCGGCAGGCCCATCGTGCCAAGGAAGGTCGCCACCAGCAGCGAGTAGACCAGCAGCGGCGAGCCGTGAGCCGTGCCCCCGACCGCGCGCGCCCAGCGGCTGCCGGTGAGCGGCGGCGTCCCCACCGCGATCGGCACGATCCCGAAGGGCGGGATGCGGATGTCCACCCCGGCCGGGAGCCTGACGGTCGCGCCGCCGCTGACACGGACGGTGCGTCCGTCTGCCAGCACATAGCTGCCGGCCTGCGGGAACTGCGCGCGCTGCGGCTCGCTGAGGCGCACGGTGAAGCCACGGGAGCCGGCGTGGGGATATTGATCCCCGAACAGCGCCGCGCGCTCGGGAATGCCGCCCAGGTGGATCAGCAGCAGGATCACCGGCAGCGCGATGGCGAACAGCTTCAGCCAGAACTGGAAGGCCTGCACGTAGGTGATCCCGCGCATCCCGCCGATCGCCACGTTGATCGCGACGATCACCGCCACCACCGCCACACCGACCCAGTAGGGGGAGCCGGTGACGACGTTCAGCGCAAGCCCCGCGCCCTTCAGCTGGGGGACCAGATAGAAGCCGCCGATCAGCAGCACGATCGCCGCCGCCAGCAGGCGGATGGCGGGGCTGCGCAGGCGCGCCTCCGCGAAGTCCGGGATCGTGTAGGAGCCGTAGCGACGCAGCGGCGCCGCCACGAACAGCAGCAGCGCCAGATACCCGGCGGTGAACCCGAGCGACTGCCAGAGCGCGCTGGCGCCGATCTGCATCTCCAGCCCGGCGATCCCCAGGAAGCTCGCGGCGGAGAGGTACTCACCGGAGATCGCAGCGGCGTTCCACCAGGCGGTGACGGCGCGGCTGGCGACCAGCAGGTCCGAGGTGGTGCGCGCGAAGCGCACGCCCCAGGTGCCCAGGCCCAGCGTGCCGAGCGTCACCGCTCCCACCGCGAGCAGCGCGATCAACGCTGGACCAGATCCCTGAAGGACTCGTCCAGCGCGTCCGCGCGCCGCGCGTACAGCCAGCCGATCACGAAGAACACGGGCAGCATCGGCACCGCGAGGATCCACAGCGAGAGCGGGATCCCGAACACGTGCGTGCGCCCGATCTGAGGCAGCAGGTAGAGCACCAGCGGCAGCACCCCGAAGAGCGCCCCGAAGGCGATCAGCGCCAACACCGAGAGACCGAGCTGGGCGCGTTGCAGGCGCCTCAGGTAGACCTGCCCGTGGGCCGTGGCCTCGGCCAGCTCCTCACGTGGCGGACGCAGCGCGCCGGGCAGGTGACTCAGACGGCGCGCGGGAGGCATGGGGCTCACATCCGCAGCCTCCGGCGCAGGTCGGCGACCTGCCTGCGGGCAACGGGCACGGTCGAGCCGTCGGCCATCACGATCGTCACCGCGCCGCCGAGCTCCGGCCTGATCTCGGCCGCGCGGCGCAGGTTGGCGACATAGCTGCGGTGCACTCGCACGAACCCGAACGGGCCCCAGCGCTGCTCGATGTCGGAGAGCGCCGCCCGCACCAGGAAGCGCCCGGAATCTGCGTGGATGCGGACGTAGTCACCCTCCGCCTGCACGAACAGCACGGTCGAGCGGTCAAGCAGCCTGGTGGCGCCGCCACGCTGATGCTCCACCGGGATGATCTCGTCGGTCATGCCCGCGGGCTGCTCGGTCGCGATCGCGGCGGCGGCCCGCTGGCCGCCGCCCCGGCCCAGCGGCTCCTCGGCGTTCAGCGCCCGTGCGAGCGCCTGCTCCACCCGTGCCCGTGAGACCGGCTTCATCAGGTAGTCCAGCGGCCGCAGGTCATGCTCGAAGGCGCCCACCGCCCCGTCCTCATAGGCCGATACGAACACAAGCGCCGGCGGCTGCGCGAACTGGCTGAGCAGGTTGGCCAGCTCCAGACCGTCGATCCCGGGCATGCGGACGTCCAGGAAGACAACGTCGAAGCGCTCGTCGGCGAGGATGCGCAGTGCCTGCGCGCCGCCGTCCGCCAGGACCACGTCGTCAACCACCTCCGAGTCCCCCAGCAGCCGGCCGAGATCCTCGAGCGCGGGGCGCTCATCGTCCACCGCCAGCACCCGGATCACGCCGCGCGCACCCCCGCCCGGAACTTGGGCAGCGTCATCGTCACCGTGGTGCCGCGCTCCGGCGCGCTCTCGATCTCAAGCCCGTAGCCCGGCCCGAAGGTCGACTGCAGCCGCGACTGGACGTTGACGATGCCAACGCCTCCCCCCCTGCCCGCAAGCACCTCACGCGCGCGCTGCGGCTCCATGCCGACGCCGTTGTCCGTGACGCGCAGCTCAACGTCGGCATCGATGTGCCGGCCGACGATCTCAATGCGGCCCTCGCCGCGCTTCTCAACCCCATGTCGCACGGCATTCTCCACCAGCGGCTGCACCGAGAGCACCGGCACAACCGCCTGCAGCACCTCCGGCGCGACCTCCAGGCGCACCTGCAGCCGCTCCCCGAAGCGCGCCCGCTCGAGGCGCAGGTAGCGCTCGACGTAGTGCAGTTCGTCCGCCAGCGTGACGTAGGGCCGCTGCCCGCGAAACGCGTAGCGGGTGAACTCGGCGAACTCCGTGAGCAGCTCACGGGCCTCCTCCGGGTTTGAGTGGATGTAGCCCGCGATCGCCGCCAGGGCGTTGTAGATGAAGTGCGGCGAGATCTGCGCGCGCAGCGCGCGCAGCTCCGCGCGCGCGATCCGCTCGGCCTGCTCGTCGACGGTCTTCAGCTCCAGCTGGGCGCTGATCAGGCTCGCCGCCTCCGCCACCGTGCGGGTGTCGTCGGGTGTGATCCGGCGCCCGCGCGTGTAGAGCGCGACGAACGATCCGGCCAGCTCCCCACCGACCACCAGCGGTGCCGCGACGGCCGCGCCGAGCGGGCAGCCAGGGTGGTCACAGTGGATCTGCGACTCGACGTGCAGGCGATCCTCACGCGCGGGCGCGCTGACCGGGATCAGCTCAGCGCCGGCCTGATGGTGGTCGTGCCCGGCGCCCTCGAACGCGAGGATGTGGCTCTGGTCGCCAAGCGCCACCGCCGCCGCCTGGGTCAGCGTGCGCAGGTGCGGCAGCACCTTGCGTGCCGACTCCTCCGAGAGTCCCCGGCGCAGATCCGGGAGCATCACGGTGGCGGCGTGCAGGCTGGTCTGCATGGCGCGCACCTCCCCGGAGATGACGCGCGGGGGCCGCAGCAGCCGCAGCGCCGCAAACGCCGAGGCGGCAACCGCCCAGCCGACGAGCACACCCAGTAGGAACTCCACTCGCGGTTAACGATAACCGCGGGCCGCACCGCCGCGCGAGCCATGAGCGTGCGCCGTTCGTCGCAGCATTTGCGCCGTTCGTCGCAACCAGGCTACCGCCGCCCGATTGCCCCGCGAAGCCGCCGAAAGTCTGTTTATTGTGACAGTTGTCACATATCTCTTAGGAGAGGAGAGAGACCTTGGCCACAATCAGTGAACCGCATTCGGGTACCCCGACTGCGCCCTCCAGCTCGTCCATGTCGGGCGGCTGGACACCATCGAACCCGGCGCCGCTCGGGCTCGCGGGCTTCGGCCTGACCACGCTGGTACTCAGCGTGATGAACGCCAACCTCGTCAACGCCAGCGGCACCCCGGTGGTGCTCGGCATGGCGATGGCGATGGGCGGGCTGTGCCAGCTGCTCGCTGGGATGTGGGAGTTCAGGACCGGAAACACCTTCGGCGCGGTGGCATTCTCGTCGTACGGCGCGTTCTGGATCTCGTTCTTCATCCTCGTCAGCTTTGACGCGGTGAAGATCCCGGCCGGAGAGGCCGGTAGCGCGGTGGGCCTCTACCTGTGGGCCTGGGGCATCTTCACCGGGCTGCTGTTCCTCTGCACGTTCGCGTCCTCGCGCGCGCTGCAGCTGCTGTTCCTGTTGCTGACGATCACGTTCATCCTGCTCGGCATCGGCAACGCAGGCGGGACTTCGAGCATGGTCCACGCCGGTGGCTGGTTCGGCATCGTCACCGCCGCGGTGGCGCTGTACATCATGACCGCCGACGTCATGAAGGCCGTGTACAAGCGGTCGGTGCTGCCGCTCGGCGAGCCGTAGGCCGACCCTACTGAAGGGGAAAATCAAGTCGTGGGACCGCGCCCGGCCGAGAGGCCGGGCGCGACCTTCGGATGAAGAGGCCATTGACCATCGAGGGAGAAAACACATGGCAACTGGGCATACAACGCACGACGATGAGGCATTGGACCGTGAGCTGGCCGGCCTGCTGTCAGTCGAGCGCTTTGACCCACCGGCGGAGTTCCGCGCAAGCGCGACCCTGAACGACCCGTCGGTCTATGCGGAAGCTGACCGGGACTGGCAGGGCTGGTGGGCCAGCCAGGCAGAGAAGCTGCACTGGTTCAAGAAGTGGGATCAGGTGCTGGATGATTCCAACCCGCCGTTCTACAAGTGGTTCGTGGGCGGCAAGCTGAACATCTCCTACAACTGCGTCGACCGGCACGTGGAGGCCGGCAACGGCGGCCGGGTCGCCTATCACTGGCACGGCGAGGAGGGTGACGAGCGCGACATCACCTACGCGGACCTGCACCGTGACGTGCAGCGCTTCGCCAACGCGCTCAAGGACCTCGGGATCAAGAAGGGCGACGTGGTCGGGATCTACATCGGCATGATCCCCGAGGTGGCGGTGGCGATGCTCGCCTGCGCGCGCATCGGCGCTGTGCACAACGTCGTGTTCGGCGGCTTCTCCGCCGAGTCGGTCCGTGAGCGCATGGAGTTCTCCGAGGCCAAGGCGCTGATCACCGTCGACGGGGCTGCCCGCAAGGGCAAGATCGCGGCGGTCAAGGAGAGCGTCGACGCGGTAATGGGGGACCTGCCGCACCTCGAGCACATCATCGTGGTGAAGGCCAAGGGCACCGAGTGCCAGATGAAGGACGGCCGCGACGTCTGGTTCCACGAGATCATGGAGCGGGCCGCGCCGGAGTGCCCCGCCGAGGAGATGGACGCCGAGGATCCGCTGTTCGTGCTCTACACCTCCGGCTCGACAGCCAAGCCGAAGGGCATCCTGCACACCACCGGCGGATACCTGACCGGCGCCTCAGCCACGCATCGCCTGGTCTTCGACGTCAAGCCTGAGAGCGACGTCTACTGGTGCTGCGCGGACGTCGGCTGGATCACCGGCCACTCCTACATCGTCTACGGACCGCTCTCCAACGGCGTCACCTCGGTGATGTGGGAGGGCGCTCCGGACTACCCGCACAAGGGGATCTGGTGGGAGCTGGTGGAGCGCTACAAGGCGACCATCTTCTACACCGCCCCAACGGCGATCCGCGCCTGCATCAAGTGGGGCTCCGAGCATCCGGGCAAGTTCGACCTGAGCTCGCTGCGGTTGCTGGGCACGGTCGGCGAGCCGATCAACCCCAAGGCCTGGCTCTGGTACCACAAGGTGATTGGCGGTGGGCGCTGCCCGATCGTCGACACCTGGTGGCAGACGGAGACCGGCGCGATCATGATCACGCCGCTGCCCGGGATCACCTCGACCAAGCCTGGCTCGGCAACACAGCCTTTCCCCGGGATCTCCGTGGACGTGGTGGACGAGCGTGAGGGCAAGCCGATCGACGAGGGTCAGGGGCTGCTGGTGATCAAGCGGCCGTGGCCGTCGATGCTGCGCACGCTCTACAAGGACGATGATCGCTTCGTCGAGGTGTACTGGAAGAAGTTCGGCAAGGAGACCTACCTGGTGGGCGACGCAGCGCGCCGCGACAAGGACGGGTACTACTGGGTGATCGGCCGGATCGATGACGTGGTCAACGTCTCCGGTCACCGGCTGTCCACGGCGGAGGTGGAATCCGCGATCGTCGCCTGCGAGTCGGTGGCCGAGGCGGCCGTGATCGGCCAGCACGACGAGGACACCGGCCAGGCGATCACGGCCTTCGTGACGCTCCAGGGAGATCGCCAGGGCACCCCGGAGGAGGAGGACCTGATCCGCGCCGGGGTCGCCGAGCGGATCGGCAAGTTCGCGCGTCCGAAGCGGATCATCTTCGCCGACGACCTGCCCAAGACGCGCTCCGGCAAGATCATGCGGCGCCTGCTGCGCGACATCGCCGAGGGTCGCGCGCTGGGTGATGTCACGACGCTGCGCGACCCGACCGTGATGGCGGCGCTGGAGGAGAAGATCAAGGCGGAGCACGCCGCCGAGGATTAGGCGCGCTGATGGGCCTGGGCCCCGGTTTGGGGGCTCAGGCCGGCTTGGAAGCCTGCGAACGGGCCGCCCTATTGGGCGGCCCGTTCGCGTCTGTGGACGCGGGTCGAGGGCCGGTGGTGTGGGTGTGGGCGCGGGGCGGGCCGGCGGGTGTGGGCGCGGGGCGTGGGCCGGCGGGTGTGGGCCGGTGGGCGTGGG
>JAJZDA010000228.1 GCA_021851525.1 Actinomycetes bacterium
TCCGGGCGCCGCGGGGCTGCGCGGCGGCGGCGCATCAGGCGTCGCCCGGCGCGGTGGCGGCGGCCCTGGGCTCAGGCCGCCATCCGGCGCAGCCCCGGAGCGACGCGGTACCGGGGGTCATGCTCGGTCTCCCAGAGCCCGTCGAGGATCGCCACCAGGTGTTGCGCGCCGAGCAGCCGCGCCCACTCCCCCGGGCCTCGCGGGTGGTTGAGCGCGAGCACCATCGCCGCGTCGATCTCATCCCAGGACGCGACCCCGTCGGCCACCGCAAAGGCCGCCTCGTTGACCAGCTGCGCGACGATCCGCCGCATCAGCGCCACCCCGTGGGCCGGATCGCCGGCCGGCCGCTCACGCCAGGAGTCGCCCTGCTCATAGAAACCGCCGCCGCTCTTGCGCCCGAGCCTCCCGGCGCTGACCAGCGCCCGCTGCAGCGGCGCCGGACGCCAGCGCGGCTCACCGTCGGACTGCTCATACATCGAGCGCGTGGCGGCGAGGTTGACGTCGACCCCGACGAGGTCAATCAGCTCAAACGGCCCCAGCGGGAAGCCACCGTGCTCCACACATGCCCGGTCTACCTCAGCGATCCCGGCGGCGCCGTCCTGCACGATGCGCAGCGCCTCCAGGTAGTAGGGCCGCGCACAGCGGTTCACGAGAAAGCCGGGGCCGTCAGCGACGCTGACCACGCGCCTGCCCAGCGCCAGCGCCAGCGCCCGTGCGCGCTGGAGGTGCTCGGGCCGCTGGCGCCCGGTGCTGATCAGCTCCACCAGCGCCATCCGCTCCGGCGGGTTGAAGAAGTGCAGGCCCACCACGCGCTCGGGGTGCCCGCTGCGCTGGGCCAGCTCCGCGATCGCGATTGAGGAGGTGTTGGAGGCGAGCGTCGCATCCGGTGAGAGCGCACCGAGCGACGCCAGCAGCCGGCCCTTGAGCGCGGCGTCCTCCGGGGCCGCCTCCAGCAGCAGGTCGCAGCCCGCGAGGCCGGTCAGCTCGGTGCCGGCGCCCAGCAGCTCCTCCCAGCGGCGCGCGTCCTGCGGCGCTGCCCCCTCACGCTCCAGCGCGCGCCGGTGCGAGCGCTCGATCCGCTGCAGGCCGCGCTCCAGGGCCTGCGCGGAGATGTCATAGAGCTGCGTGCGCAGGCCGGCGCGGACCGCCAGCGCCGCGATCCCCGCGCCCATCGCACCGGCGCCGACCACCCCCAGCTGCAAGTCCGGCGCGGAGCCCATGAATTTATCCTACACCTCAGCGCTCTGATATGTAGAATGACGTCCGGGTGGCCACGGTGGTCCGTTTACACTTCGGGACCCGAGAACGCGTCACGGGCGACTCGCAGCGACAGGTATTTCGGAGTCGGACCACGAGAGGGAGTCAGTGATGGCCGAACGTTCCTTTGCCGCCGAGGTTGAGCAGCTGCGACGGGGCGCGGGCGAGACCCTGCGCGTCGAGGGGATCCTCGCGGTCACCAAGGCGCTGCTGCAATCCGGGGTGGCCTACGTGGGCGGCTACCAGGGCGCGCCGATCTCACACCTGATGGACGTGCTGGGCGACGCCCGCGAGATCCTCGATGAGCTCGGGGTGCACTTCGAGAACAGCGCCTCCGAGGCGACGGCGGCGGCGATGCTCGCGGCCTCCGTGCACTACCCGCTGCGCGGCGCTGTCACGTTCAAGTCGACTGTCGGCCTGAACGTCGCCTCGGACGCGCTGGCCAACCTCTCCAGCGGCGGCGTGCAGGGCGGCGCGCTGATCATCCTCGGTGAGGACTACGGCGAGGGCTCGAGCATCATGCAGGAGCGCGCGCACGCGTTTGCGATGAAGTCGCAGATGTGGCTGCTGGACCCGCGGCCCAACGTGGCGGCGATTGTCGAGGCGGTGGAGCGCGGCTTTGAGCTCTCGGAGGCGAGCAACACGCCGGTGATGCTCGACCTGCGGCTGCGCTCCTGTCACCTGCACGGCAGCTTCGTGGCCAGGGACAACCGCCGGCCACCGGTGACCGTCGGCCAGGCGGCCGCCCAGCCCAGGCGGGATGTGGGGCGGATCGTGCTGCCGCCGGCGAGCTTCGCCCATGAGCAGGAGAAGATCAACGAGCGCTGGCCGGCGGCTGTGAGGTTCATCCGTGAGCACGGGCTCAACGAGGTGATCGGCGCCGATGGCGCGGATATCGGGATCATCACCCAGGGCGGGCTCTACAACACGGTCAACCGCTCACTGGAGCTGCTGGGCTGCTCTGACGCGTTTGGCAACACGCGGATCCCGCTGTACGTGATGAACGTGACCTACCCGGTGGTGGACGCGGAGATCCTGGAGTTCTGCGCCGGCAAGCGGGCGGTGCTGCTGGTGGAGGAGGGCCAGCCCGACTACATCGAGCAGAACCTCAACACGATCCTGCGGCGCAACGGCGTGGAGGTGGCGCTGCACGGCAAGGACCTGCTGACGCTCGCCGGCGAGTACAGCTCCGCCGTTGTCACGCGCGGGATCAGCGAGTTCCTGGCGCGCTGGCAGCCGGACGCGATCGAGCACGAGCCGGCGCTGCTGCGAGGCGGCGACGACCCCGCCAGCCCGTTCGCCGCGCGCGTCGCCCCGGAGGCGGTGCAGCCGCGGCTGCCGGGGCTCTGCACCGGTTGCCCGGAGCGGCCGATCTTCAGCGGCATGAAGCTGGCGGAGCGCCAGACCGGCGAGCATCACGTCAGCGCCGACATCGGCTGCCACCTGTTTGCGATCAACGCGCCGTTCAACCTCGGCGCCACGACGATGGGCTACGGGCTGGGGTCGGCCGGCGGCGCCGCGCTCAGCGCCGCCGGCTCGCAGCGGCGCACGGTGGCGGTGATGGGTGACGGCGGCTTCTGGCACAACGGCCTGACCAGCGGCGTCGGCAACGCCGTGTTCAACCGCTCAGATCAGGTGCTGGTGGTGGTCGACAACGCCTACGCGGCGGCGACCGGAGGCCAGGACCTGCTCTCCTCCCAGGCGCAGCTGCCCACCCGCTCAACCCAGCACCCGATCGAGCAGGCGGTGCGCGGCGTCGGGGTCCGCTGGGCCCGCACGATCGACAACACCTACGACGTGGCGAAGGTCAGGGACAGCTTCCTGGAGGCGCTGACCACCGAGCATCAGGGACCGAAGGTGCTGGTCATGCAGAGTGAGTGCCAGCTCAACCGCCAGCGGCGCGTGAAACCGGAGATGCGAGAGGCGCTGAAGCAGGGCAGGCGCGTCAAGCGCGAGCGCTTCGGCGTGGATCCTGAGACCTGCACCGGTGACCACGCCTGCATCCGCATCTCCGGGTGCCCGTCGCTGACCATCGCCTCAAACCCAGATCCGCTGCGCAGCGACCCGGTGGCGACGGTGCTCGACAGCTGCGTGGGCTGCGGCGTCTGCGGCGCCAACGCGCACGCCGCGGCGCTGTGCCCGTCCTTCTACCGAACCGACGTGATCCACAACCCGACGGGTCGCGACCGCCTGGCGATGCGCGCCCGCTCACTGGTCACGCGGCTGCTGAGCGCCGGCCTGGAGGCGCGGGCCGCGCGCTTTGAGGCGAGCGCCTGATGTCGAGCTGGGCGCAGGGCCAGCGACCGCTCACGCTGGCGATCCTGGCGCTGGGCGGCGAGGGCGGCGGGGTGCTGGCCGACTGGGTGGTGGCCGCTGCCGAGGCGGCCGGCCATCACGCCCAGAACACCTCTGTGGCGGGCGTCGCGCAGCGCACCGGAGCGACCGTCTACTACGTGGAGATCTTCCCGCCGCTGGAGGCCGAGCACGCCCCGGCGCAGCGGGTCCGCGCGGAGCCGGTGATGAGCATCTTCCCCACCCCCGGGGAGGTCGACGTGGTGATCACCTCGGAGCTGATGGAGTCCGGGCGCGCGATCCAGCGCGGCTTCTGCACGCCTGACCGCACGACCCTGATCACCTCGACCAACCGCGTCTACTCGATCAACGAGAAGATGGCCCCGGGGGACGGGCGTGTCGATGACTCAAAGCTGCTGGAGGCCGCGCAGCGCGCCTCCAGGCGGCTGATCGCGGCGGACTTCGCCGCGCTCGCGGAGCGGGCCGGCTCGGTGATCAGCGCCTCGCTCTACGGCGCGCTGGCGGCCAGCGGCGCGCTGGGGCTCACCCGCGAGCAGTGCGAGCTGCCGATCCGGGCCTTCGGCACGGGCGCCGAGCCCTCACTGGCCGCGTTCAACGCCGGG
>JAJZDA010000229.1 GCA_021851525.1 Actinomycetes bacterium
GGCCCCGGCCCGCCTGCGCCCGCCGGCCCCGGCACCGGCCCCGGCCCCGGCGGCTCAGCCTCGATCCGGGGCAGGATCCGATCGAGCCAGCGCGGCAGCCACCAGTTGGCGGTACCCAGCAGCGTCATCGTCGCGGGCACCAGCACGAGCCGCACGATCGACGCGTCGACCAGCACGCTCACCGACAGGCCCACCGCGAGCATCTTCACCACCACGTTGCTCGAGAGCACGAACGCGAAGAACACGCTGGCCATGATCAGCGCCGCGCAGGTGATCACGCGAGCGGTGCTGGTGAGCCCCGCGGCCACCGCCGCGGTGTTGTCGTGCCCCCGGTCCCACGCCTCCTTGATCCGCGAGAGCAGGAACACCTCGTAATCCATCGAGAGGCCGAACACGATCGCGAACATCAGCACCGGCACGTAGGACTCGATCGGGACGTTCTTGGCGACCCCGAGCAGGCCACGACCCCAACCCCACTGGAAGACCGCGACGATCACGCCATAGGCGGCGCCGATCGAGAGCAGGTTCATGACGGCAGCCTTGAGCGCCACCAGCAGGCTGCGGAAGGTCGCCATCAGCAGCAGGAACTCAAGCGCCAGGACTGTCAGGATCACCACCGGCAGGCGCGCGGTGATGCGGTCGCGGAACTGGATCTGCGAGGCGGCTGCACCGGTCACGTATCCCCTTGCGCCGCTGCCGCGCAGCGCGCGCGGCAGCGTGTTGTCCACGAGCGTGGAGTAGAGGGTGCGGCTGGCGGTGGCCTGCGGTGAGCTGGCCGGGATCACCGTGCCGATCAGCAGCGCGCCGTCCCTGGAGGGTTGCAGCGGCGTCACATGCGCGACGTCACGGACCGCGGTGAGGTCGGCGGCCACGGTCTGGGCCAGCGTGGAGGCGCCGGTGCCCGCATGGGCGAGGCGCACCACCACCGTGAGGCTGCCGTTGGCGCCCTGCCCAAAGGCGCTTGCGATCAGGTCATATGCCTGACGGTCGGTGTAGCCGGTGGGGTCGGCCCCGTCGTCGATGTGGCCGAGGTTGATCGAGAGCAGCGGGATCGCCAGCACCGCGAGCACGAGCACGCCGCTGAGCAGGTGGCGCCACGGGCGCGCGGCGACGCGCGCCGCGTAGCGGTGCCAGCCGTCACTCTCTGAGCCGGCCTCGGCTACCGGGGTGCGCACGTGGAGCACGTCGATGCGCCGTCCGAGCAGCCCGAACGCGGCCGGTACGAGCGTGATTGCGGCGAGCGCCGCGGTCACCACACCGAACACCGCGGCCAGACCGAGCTGGCCGATGAAAGTGACCCCCGAGGCGTAGAGCCCGAGCAGCGCGAGCGCCACTGTGCTGGCGGCCACCAGCACCGCGTGGCCGCTGGTGGAGACCGTCACCCCGGCGGCGTGCACCGGGTCATCACCGTCGGCGATCAGCTGGCGAAAGCGGGTCGCCTGGAAGAGTGCGTAGTCGATCCCGACACCCAGCCCGATCATCAGCGCCAGTGTCGGGGCGGTGGTGCCGAAGCTGATCCCGTTGGCGGCCAGGTCAAGCACGGACACCCCTGCGACCACGGCCAGCAGTGCACTGAACAGCGGCAGCAGCGCGGCGGCCACGCTGCCGAAGCCGATCAGCAGCACCGCCAGCGCCACGGCGAAGCCGATCACCTCGGAGAGCGCGTCGTTGGCCTTGGGACGGAACAGCGCGTCCAGCCCGCCGCCGTACTGGACCTCCACGCCGGCGTGCGTGGTCGCGGACATCGCCCCGCGCAAGCGGCTCTGGTAGGGGATGCCGAGGGTCTTGGGCTCGACGTTGAAGTGCACGGTCGAGTAGGCCGTGCGACCGTCGCTGGAGAGCGTGTGTGAACCGGTCGCCAGCGGATCGCTGGCGGAGCTGACGTGGGGCAGCGCCCGCAGGGCGCTGAGTGAGCGCTCGATCGCGCCGGCGTGCTGCTCGAGTGTGCCGCCGGCGACGTGCATCACCACCTGCCCGGTGTATCCCCCGGCGCTGCGCTGATGGGCGTCGAGCAGCGCCAGGCCCTGGTAGGCCTGTGTGCCCGGCAGGTTGACGTTGTCATTGAAGATCCCGCCGTCGACCCTCGCGACCGCCAGCAGCAGCACGACCGCGGCGACCCACAGCGCGAGGATCAGCTTCGGTCTGGCGGCGCAGAGCGCGCCGATCCTGCCGAGCGCGGTGAAACGCGCAGTTGTGTCGGAGGCTTGCACGATCCGGAAGCGAAGCGCAAAATGTACACGTTGTCAAATTCACCTCGAGACCCGGCCGCGCCGGCCCGCCGGCCCTACCTCTCAGCTGAGCGCCGGCGCCTGCAGCTGCTGGAGGGAGCCGCGCAGCTGGTCGCCAGAGACGGTCTGGACAACCTCAGCATGACCGGGCTGGCGCGCCACGCGGGAGTCAGCCGGCAGCTGGTCTACGAGCACTTCTCCGACCTGCCCGAGCTCGTCGCGGCGCTGCTTCGCCAGACCTTCGGCGAGCCCGATCAGAACATCGCCGACGTGCTCACCGCGGGCGGCGCCTCACCCAGGGATGCGGCGCTGGTCGCGGCTCGGGTGGCGCTCTCGCGCCCCGTGCATGAGCGCCGCCTGCTGCGCTCGCTGCTGGTCAGCGGCGCCACCCCGGGACATCCGCTGGCGCCGCTGGCCAGCCAGTTTCGTGAACGCTCGATCGCGCGCTGGAGCGCCGTTCTGGGAGCCGAGCGGGAGCCGTCGCGGGCGCTGATCTGGGCGCTGGTCAACGGCGTGCTGGCGCTCGGTGAGCTGGTCGACGCCGGCGAGCTGACGCTCGAGCAGGCGCTCACCGAGGCGCAGATGCTGATCGGCCGCGCCGTGGGCGCCGCTCCGAGCTGAGACTCCGCGGCGCAGCCAGGCTCAGATGATCCCTTCGGCGGCCAGTTCGGCGCGCTCCTGCGCGCCGAGCGCCAGCAGGCGCTCGAGGATCTCGGCGGTGTGCTGACCGAGCGCGGGGCCGAGCGTGTCGACGCCGCCGGGCGTCTCGCTGAGCCGCGGCACGGTGTTGGGGATAACCACTGTGCCGGCGCGCTCATCATCCACGCGCAGCAGGTTTCCGCGCGCGGCGTACTGCTCATCCTCGAAGATCTCGGCGATCGAGTAGATCGGCCCACACGGCACCTCGTGGCTGCGGAGAATCTCCTGGATCTCCTCGCGCCCGCGTGCCCCGGCCCATTGCGCCACGTAGGCGTTGACCGCATCCTCGTCCGCGCGCCGTTGCGCGTAGGTGCCCCACCGGCCCTCGCCGGCCAGTTCCGGGCGGCCGGTGGCGGCGGCAAAGCGCGCGAAGATCACGTCGTTGGTGCAGGCGATGCTGATCCAGCGACCGTCGCCGCTCAGGTAGTTGCTGTGCGGCACCGCGTTGTGTGAGGCCGGGCCGCTGCGCTCACGGACCCTGCCGGTGGCGGCGTAGAGCGGCGCCATCTCATCGAGGATCCGGAAGACGGCCTCATAGAGCGCCATGTCCACGCACTGGCCCCGACCGGTGCGTTCGCGGGCGCGCAGCGCCAGCAGGATCCCGTTGGCCGCAAACAGACCCGACATGTAGTCCGCGAGCGTCGCCGTGCCCGGTGAGGTCGGCGCGCGGTCCGGGTAGCCGGTGATGTAGCCGAGCCCCCCGAAGGCGACAGCCACCCGGCCGAAGCCGGGCTGGGAGCTCATCGGGCCGGTCTGTCCGTAGGCGCTGATCCTGGCCATCACGAGCCGCGGGTTGACGGCATGCAGCTCCTCCCAGCCGAGCCCCCATCGCTCCATCGTGCCGGGCTGGAAGTTCTCGACCACCACGTCGACCTGAGCGATCAGTCGCTTGACGAGCTCAGCTCCACGCGCGGTGCGTGGATCGAGCGTCACCGACTTCTTGTTGCGGCCCTCGGAGAGGAACATGAACGAGGCGTCGGGCGCCGCTGAGGCCGCTCCGTACCGCCGGCCGGGGTCGCCGACGCCGGGCAGCTCGAGCTTGATCACCTCGGCGCCGAACTCAGCCAGCAGCGTCGCGCAGAACGGTCCGGCGATGTAGGTGCCCAGCTCCAGCACGCGGACATCGGCGAGCGGGCGCTGCGGCGGCTGCTCGACCGCGGTCATCGGCGGTCGCCGCCCTGCGGCGCCGCGGGCGTGCCGGGGCGGCCTGCGCGCA
>JAJZDA010000230.1 GCA_021851525.1 Actinomycetes bacterium
ATCACCACGCGCCGGCGCCCGCCGGCGTTGCCGGGCGAGCGCTCGCCCTGCAGCGAGTCGCGGGTCGGGCGCTGCTTGTGATCGCCCTCGGCGCCGGCCGGAGAGCCGGTCGGCGCTGCCTGGCCCGCGCCGCCCGTCTCCGGCTGGCGTGCCGGAGCGCCCTGCGAAGATTGCCCGCGGCCGTTGCCACCGCCCGATCCACCCTGGGGCCGGCCGGAACCGCCGCCCGACGCGCCCTGGGGCCGGCCGGAACCGCCGCCCGCCCCACCCTGGGGCCGGCCGGAACCGCCGCCCTGCTGGCGGCCTGAGCCCTGGGCGCCGTTGGACTGACGCCCCGCGCCGCCCTCTCGCGCACCGGCACCGTTGGCGGAACGGCTGGAACCGGCGCCGCTGGCGCCGCTCTCAGCCCCGCCCTGCGGTCGGGGCTTGGCCCCCGCCCCGGTGGACGCAGACGCACCGTTGCGAGCCTGTCCGGCGTTCTTGTTGGCGGCAGGCGTGCTGGCGGTGTCGTCGGCGGATTTCGGCATTCAGTAACTCAGTCTAGTCGTGGTTCAGAGCGCTGCGCGGCGCGCAGCGCGGGCTTGTTCAGGCCTGGACCTGATCACTGCCGGTGCCCTCGAGTGCCTGATGGGACTCGATGCCGCAGTAACGCGACCCGGGCAGTGCGGCGTTGGGGCAGCGGCGGCCGTTGGTCAGGATTGCGGAGCAGCGACCGCTGGTCTCCTCCTCCTCGTAACCGTGCTCAGCCTCCTCGGCGGCGTACTCCGTCTCGGAGCGGATGTCGATGCGCCAGCCGGTGAGGCGCGCGGCCAGCCGCGCGTTCTGACCCTCGCGCCCGATCGCCAGCGAGAGCTGGTCGTCAGGGACGATCACGGTCGCCTGCTTGGCCTCATCGTCGACCAGCACCTCACGCACGCGCGCCGGCGAGAGCGCCTTGGCGACGAACCGCGCGGGCTCGTCGTTGTAGGGGATGATGTCGATCTTCTCGCCGCGCAACTCGGAGACGACCATGCGCACGCGTGAGCCGCGCGGGCCGACGCAGGCACCGACCGGGTCAACCCCGTCAACGTGTGAGACGACCGCGATCTTGGAGCGGTAGCCGGGCTCACGGGCCACGCCGGTGATCTCCACCAGGCCGTCAGCAATCTCCGGCACCTCGAGCTCAAACAGGGACTTGATCAGTTCGGGATCGCGTCGCGAGACGATGATCGACGGGCCCTTGGTGGAGTTCGACACGTCCTTGATCACGGCCTTGATGCGCTGCGAATGGTCGTAGCGCTCGCCATCCACCTGCTCGGACTTGGGCAGCAGCGCCTCAACCCGCTCGCGCAGCTGCACGAGCGTGTAGCGGGAGTCCGACTGCTGCACGATGCCGGTGATCAGCTCGCCGACACGGTCGCGGTACTCCTCGAACATCATGTCGCGCTCAGCCTCGCGGATGCGCTGCAGGATCACCTGCTTGGCGGTCTGCGCCGCGATCCGGCCAAAGTCCTCAGGGGTGACGTCGACGGTCTCAATCTGATCCTCGTACTCCGCCAGCTTCTCGAGGTCGATCTCCGGCGGCGCCGGCTCCCGCATCTCGCCGGTCTCAGGATCGACGGTCGGCTCCTGCTCGGTGGTGGCCTCGACCAGCAGCTGCTCCTCGAGCTCGGCCGGGATCTTCAGCTCCCACACCTTGAAATCACCGGTGTCGCGATCCATCTCGACCTTCGCGTAGGGCGCGGAACCCGGGGTCTTCTTGTAAGCGGACAGCAGCGCATCCTCCAGTGCCGCCATCAGCTTCTCCGCGGAGATGTTCTTCTCCGCGGCGAGGCCGCGCACTGCTTCAACGATCTCTCTTGACATCGGTTCTCAGTCTCCAGGTACGAGGTTGGAGCGGGCTATCAACTCGTAGGGGATCGAGACAACGCCGTCCCCGGCTGCGATCGTGACCTCCTGCTCAGACGCCCCGACGAGCTCACCCGTCAGGCTCCGATGCCCGTCACGGGCATCGCGCAGGCGAACCTTCGCGCGCTGCCCGAGGAAGCGCCGGAAGTGCTGCGGCTTGGTCAACGGCCGATCCTCCCCCGGCGAGGAGACCTCGATCGCGTACTGCTCACGGTAATCACCCAACAGCTCTGTGACCAGCTCGCAGTGCGCGAACGTGACGCCCTGCGGATGGTCGATGAAGACTCGCAGCGTGTCCCCGGAGACGACCTCAACGAGCAGCACCTCAATCTCCGGCGCACCGGCTGCGACGCGGTTCTCGATGTCAGAGGTCAGGGGCTGCAACTCAGGTTCTCCGGGTCAGGTCATAAAAAAAGCGGGCGAGCGCCCACTTCCGGTACTGCCGCCGGGTTCGCCCCGGCATTTACAGAAGCTGTGGCACTCACTTTACCACCGCCCAGCGGAGTTGTCAGGAGCGCAACTCTCCCTGCTCCGCGCGGGGATCGCCGGCGGGGCGCATGGCGCTCGGGGCGATCGCCACCTGCGGGAACTCAAGCTCGGTGCCGCAGCGCATGCAGACCGCGTCGTGGAGCATCACCACGCGATGGCAGCGCGGACACTCCCGCCGCAGCTCCTGATTCTCGTAGCGGTAGAAGACAGCCGTCAGCAGGCCGATGAACGGGATGCAGAAGGAGATCAGAAACCAGAGCAGCACGTTGCTGCCCTTTATCCGCGCGACGACGCCCCCGGCGAGGCCGAAGAAGAACAGGATCAGGATCAGCTGCAGCCCGGCTCCGGACACCGCTCCCGCCTCAGAACAGGGTCTTCACGGCCCACAGCGCCGCGACCACCACCGCCACGATCGCGACGATCCAGAAGACCGTGGTCAGGATCCCGATCACGAGGTGGACGGCGAGCGCGGCGACGGCCACCAGCACCACCGTGGCGACCCCACGCTTGGCCAGCGACGGCTTGCCGGCACGACCCGGTTCGATCTGATGCGCCATGAGGCACAGCGTAGCGGCAGCGTCGAGCGGTGCACCGTGCGGGTCCCGGGCGCCGGTGGCGCCCGGGACCCGCAACGGACGGCTCACTGCTGCAGTCGCCGGATCTGCTCCACGCGCGAGCCACCGGCGCTGGCCCGGCCCTCGGGGCGCAGGCGCGCCAGGCGGTAGCGGCGGATCAGCGGCGACTGGCCGCCCGGGGACAGCGGACGGTCGCTGGAGAGCAGCAGAACCCTGTGTGAGTACGGGCGATCTGTGGTCATGGGCAGATGATCCGGCGCGCGGGCCGAGAGCTCACTGGCCGCAGGTCCAAAGATCACCGGGAGGGACCGTCCCGGCGGAGCCGGCGCAGCGGCAGCGGCGCAGCGGCGGCGGTGTGCCGGCGCAGCGGCAGCGGCGTGCCGGCGCAGCGGCAGCGGCCTGCCGGCGCAGCGGCAGCGGCGTCCCGGCGGTCGCGTCCTGGGCACTCGACGGGCGCCGGCGCAAGCACCTCCTGACGCTGCCGTCACGGCGCTCCGGGGCCCTGCGCTCATACAGGTGTCCAGTTTGCGCACGCCCCGCTGGCCCATCTGCAGTGCCGCTGGCGATGCGGGAGCATGCCCATCTCCCGCCCCTCACATTCACGCAAGCTTGCACGCCTGGCCCTGCTGCTCAGCGCGCTGCTGATCACCCTGCTGAGCACCCAGGCGGCGGCGCAGGCCGCCTCCCCCCACTCGAGCCACAGGCATCACGCCTCACACCCGCAGCGCACGCGGCCCGCCAGCCGCCCGCGCGCCGCCGGCTCACTGCCGCCGGAGGGAATCTGGGACAGCTGTGACCTGAACGCCAACCTGGCGCTCTGCGAGCAGCGCCTCGCGGTGATCGCCAAGGGAGGCTTCAAGGTCGTGGTGATGGGCATCTTCTACTCCTCCGAGGCGAACATGGCCGCCTACGCCGCCTACGCGCAGAGCCTCGGCATGGGCGTGATGTGGGAGATCAACGATCCCGGCTTCTGGGGCAGCGCCTGGAACGGCAGCTCCGCCGCCGCGGACTACAGCCAGTTTGCGCAGGCCTGCGGCTGCAGCAGCACGAACGGCGTGCTGGGCGCGATGATCAGCTTCCTGGCCTCGCTGCCTGGCACCTACGGGTACTACGCGGCGGACGACAGCACGCTCGGCCCCGGCCAGACAGCGGGGCTGCGGCAGTTCGTGGCCCAGATCAAGGCGATCGA
>JAJZDA010000032.1 GCA_021851525.1 Actinomycetes bacterium
CGATCTTTGGCGGGTGCTTGGGTCGGCCCGAGCGGTCAGGCTGGCCCTGGGGCCCGGCGCGCTGCGCCGATCTGGACGACGGTACCACCCTGGGAGGAAGGCGATGCCGCGAGCGCCGACCGCCATCAGCCCGCCGTGGCGGGCCGATGGCGGTCGGCGTCCTACTCTGCCTCGGAAGACCTAATACTCGCCTGTCACCGTTCCGTATGGCGTGTCCCACGCAGATTGGCCGGTGCCGAGCCTGACCTCGTTCCCCTCTGGGATTCCCTCGCTCCCTGAGTACAGGTACCCACCGGTCCAACTCGCCCCAAAAGCTGTGTTAGCGCGCCCGCTGGGCCAGATTGGATTGATGACGGAGCCGCCCTGTTGGTCCCAGCTCCACGAGGCGCCAAAGCCGTAAGCATCCAGGCTCATGGAGTATGTCGTCATACCGCCACCAGGCGGTTGGTATGTTCCGGTCGGCCGGATGTCTTGAAGACTATCGCCGGAGGACCCAACGAAGCGATCGTATGTCGATGCGCCGACCACGACGTGGCCGCCCGTGGGGTAGGCATTTGCGATCTGGTACTGGCCCACGATCCAGTCGTTCGGAATCTCTTGCAGGATCTTCTGGTAGTAGAAGACTTGGATGCAGCTGTAGTGGGACGAGTCGCAGACGCTCCCATTGCTGTTGTTGTAGGTTTGGCCAACGGAGAGGTTCGATGAGGCGTAGCTCTGGCTTGCCATCTGCGCCGGCGGAAGGACGCCGACCGTGATTGTTCTTCCCGCATTCCCCGAGCGTGTCACGCTCAGCTGCGACCCAGGCGGCGCCACGATGTCGGCTGTGATGCCGTTCCCCCGCCCACTTGGTTTCAACCCGTCCGTCTGACGCCACCACCGCAGATTGCTTCGTCATCGCGACGCTTCCCGGCGCGAGAGACAACGCCTCCGGACTCGCCGCGGCGGACGCCGCCGCCGGCGCTACCAACATCATCCCCGCTACGCCCGCGGTAGCCGTCCTCTTAGGCAACGCACGTATGCCCCTACCGACGGCACGCGCTAGCGACGCAGCATCTCCGCGCGTGTGGGACGCAAGCACCGTGTTCCCTCCCGAGCCAGATTAGTACGGACTTTTAGCATATCAAGGTGATGGTCGATTACTCAACCACCTCCATCTGTCGGCGCAACGTAGCAGGCTAGCGACGACGAATTCGTGATCAGGAGGTCGATGAGGCTACGAGAAAGGTCCCTTCTATTGATCGCTGGGTTCGCGATGTGGCAGCCCCGCATCTGCGCACGGGGAATTCGTCTACGAAAGTGGCCTGTTACGCGGCTCGGGCGGAGCGCGACAGGCGGCGTCGGCCGTGGCTGTGAGATCAGACGCCGCCCAGCGTGATCACGTTTCGGACCTCACCTTGGCCGCGGGTGCCGATGGCGATCACAAGGACCTGCCGTCTGTGGCTTGGCGTCCCGGGCGGCAGTCTGACCATCCAGATGCTGTTCGGGAAGATCTCCAGCAGATTCCGTTGGACCGGCCAGCCGGCTGGCAGTTTGGTCACCGGCACGGCGGGCGTGCACGGCCCGGCGGGAGCGTTCGGCTGTATCGCGGCGATCGTGCCGGATGGAGGGTGCAAACAGACGAGCACCCTGGCCGCGTTGTCCACGGTGAGAAGGAGGGTGCGGTTGAAGGGCTTGGCCACAGGCCCTTCAACCAGGGGCGGTGCGGCGGGCATGCCAGCGTTGCCTGGCCCGTTTGAATCACCGCCTGCTCCGAGGGCGGCGCACGCCATCCCCGCCCGCCCTCTACAGGACGGCGGTCCGGTGGTCGCGAGCGGCGGGAGGGAGACATTGCGCGTGCCGCTGGCGGTCGCGACCGTTGCGCCTGTTGCGTGAACGCGGGCGGGCCACCACGCGAGATACCAGCCGTTCTTGATGGTCGCGATCACGTCGACGTTGTTGCTGCGATGAATCACCAACGAGCGGACAGCCGTTCCGACCCGGCCCGCGAGCAGGACGTACGCATCACCTCGGGAATCCGACCCGGCGGCTGCGGCGGTCCGGACCTGCTCGGGCTTAACTTGGTTGTCGGGCACTCCCACACCGCCAAGCGAGAAGAAGCCGGACCCGATGCCTGGGCCGAGGACGCACGCGGTCCCACCGGAGCGCTTCACGAACACGGCCGCGGTGTACGGCCCACGCACTTCCACGAGCGCGGGCCGGCCCAGACCGCAACGACCCATGACCGCGGTGATCCTTACGACCGACGCGAGTGTCGGTGTCGGTGTCCACTGCGCGAACGCGGGAGGGGCTGAAGAGCCCGAGAACGCCACCACAACGATCGCGGCAGCCGCGGCAGCGATCCCGGCTCCACCAGCCGCAATTCGGTTCGGTGAGCGCAGCGGGGCTCCGAAGCGGTGAGCGGCTCTATGCCTCGGCGCCAAGTCATGCGAAACCAGTGGCGTGCTGACGATCCGCTCGAACGTCGCGGTCGCCTGTGAGGAGCGCACCTCCGCCGGATCGACGCTCACCGGGTTGGCGTTGCGAAGTAGCGCTAGCGCTTCGTGTTGAAGGTTCATATCGCCTCCGGGATCTCAGGGACGGGTGACGAGGTTGGCTGCCGGAGGTTGCGCTCAAGCCGGCGACGGGCGCGGTGCAGTCGCACCGAGACGACCGAAGCCGGTACGCCCAGCACAGTCGCTGCGTCGCGGACGGACAGCTCCTCCCAAGCGACCAGCGCGAGGATCTCCCGGTCCCGCTCGCTGAGGAGCTCAAACGCGCGCCACAAAGCGTCATGCTCGCCGGCGTCCACCTCCAGAGCGGTCCGCTCCCTAGCAAGCAGCTGGTGCATCTCGGCGTGCCGCGATGAGGCGCGGAGTTGGCGCATGACTATGTTGCGCGCGACGCCATACAGCCACGGAAGAGGCTCCGCCGGAACTGATTCCAAGCGTCGCCACGCCACGAGAAACGTCTCGGCCGTGACCTCATCCGCCAGATCAGGCCCGACGCGCCGCCCGGCGAACGCCAGCACCTGCGCGTAGTGCGCCTCAAACAACCGCGAGAACTGCGCGTGGCCGGCCGCTGCAGACTGCTGCATACTTCCTAATCATCACCAACGTCCGCAATCTTTCACCCGGACCGCGGAAACCGTAGATCGACCGCGTCGATCCCCCTCAAACGCCGGGCGCTTGTCACACAACGACAACGTCGGCCGGCAGGTCCGCCGACTGATGGCTTGGCGCTTCGAGGTCGTCACGGCGCTGGCGGGCGAGGCCGAGTACGGGGTGGCAACAAGTGCATGGCGCTCTCCCTCGCCCGTGAGAGCGACCACCAAGTCGTCGTGACTGCAAGAGGCGTCCCGGAGCCGCGCATGGCGGCGACCACTCGGTCTGCCGCTGTCACCCAACAGCGGCAGCGGACCGCTTGCCAGGTCGCCTGCGGAGGGACGTTCAGCAGGCGGCCTGAAGCCGTGTGCGGAGGCGCCGACGTCCAATCCCAGCGCTGCGAGGCGGACCGTCAACAGCAGCGTGAACGCGGCGCGCAGGGACTACCGCGCCGGCGCGATAGCAGACGTCTCCCCGGCGCTTGGGCACAGCCTGAGATCCGCCATTCCCGAGACCAGCGTCGTCGTTCATCCCAGCGGTCGACCGGGGTGTCGGCGCGGGCGCCCTGCTATCGGTCGGCGGCGGGTACGCGGAGCCGGCGCCGCGGCCCCGTCCGGGACCCCGCTTTGAGTGCGCGAGAGGTCTTTCAGCCGAAATCGGCCCAGACCGGCTCGTCGCCAAGCGCAGGAGCGACCTCCCCGCACTCTGTCCATCTCGCGCGTCCCTTAAAGGGGCCCTTGAGCTGTCGCAGCTTCGTGAGACTTTGTCGCATCTAGGTGAGATTGCGCTTGTCGCACTTGGTGAGACCCGACAACAGCTTCGGTGTTCAAGGTTCAGGGACATCGACCGATTACCGGGAAATGCCGACACGGAGTTGGCGACGGGTAGGCACGACCAGCGGTCAGGGAGATCAGCGTGGCGCTTTATGTCGGTACAGACTCTGAGGCGCTGATCGCCCAGAACAATCTGAGCTCCACGGAGTACGCTCTGAGCTCGGCGATGACGGATTTGTCGTCGGGGCTTCGCATCAACACCGCTGCCGATGACGCCGCCGGTTACGTGATCGCCAACGACTTGACCGCTCAGATCGGCGGTCTCAACCAGGCATCGAGCAACGCCCAGAACGGGGTCTCGCTGATCCAGACCGCCGCCGGCGCCATCAACGATGTCCAGCAGATGCTGCAGCGCGTACGCGAGCTGGCGGTCGAGTACAACGGCGGCACGCTGGATGCAACCGACAAGAATGCGATCACCTCCGAGATCTCCCAGCTGACCGGCCAGATCCAGCAGATCGGCCTGCAGGTGCAGTTCAACGGGATCACCCTGTTCGGCGGAGGCGGATCCAACCCCGTCTCCTCCGCCCTGGCAGCCGAGCAGTCCGCCTACTCGCAGTTCGAAAGCGACTATGCGACCTACTACGCGGAGGTCGGAACCAACCCGCAGGCCGTCTCCAACGCTACCGCAACGGGCGCGGCTGATCCCGGCGGGGCCCTCTACACCGCCGCACAAACGTTGTCGGCCAAGGTCGCTGCCCTTGACGCTGCCGCTGGTGTCACCGACGCCGGCATCGGTTCCACCGCCCAGGCAGCCGTCTCGGACATCTCGACCGCGGCGTACTGGGCGCCGGGCGGCTGGTCAGCCGTGACCAGTACCTCGTTCGAGGCCTCGGATCTGGCCAGCGCGACGACCGCGAACCAGGCGGTGGTGACGTATCAGTCCGCGCTCGTCGGGGCGGTCACTGCTCTGAGTCCTGCCACCACGATCACCTTCCAGGTCGGCGCCAACGCCGGCGAGTCGATCGGGGTCACGATCTCCTCACTGAATCCGATTGTCAGCGGCCTTCAAGGGTTGACCGCCAACAACGGACAGCAGCTGTCGGAGGCGAACAACGCCACGCTGCTGTCGACGATCAGCTCCTACATCGACCAGGTCTCGTCGATCGGCGCCCAGCTCGGCGCCATCCAGAACCGTCTGGGCTACACCCTGGACAACCTCTCCACCTACTCGGAGAACCTGTCCTCGGCGCGGTCGACGATCAAGGGCACCGACATGGCATCCGCGATGACCAAGTTCACCAAGGATCAGATCCTTCAGCAAACGGGCATCTCCGTCCTGTCACAGGCGGAGCAGAACCCGCAGATCGTCCTGAAACTGCTCGGCGCATAACGCGCGCGGCCGGCTGACCGCGACCGTCTGCGGGTGGGCGACGCAGAGGCCGGGCCATTGCAACGATCACGGCCCCGTGAGCTCGCCGCGGCGTCGGCTGGTGCAGCTTCCGACGCGCTACGCACAGCGCCCGTCTCAAGGCACCTGAGGACCTCGCTGATGAGCTGACGGTGACGTGGGCGCATGCTGCGGCGCGATTGTGAGTTTCGATGACGGTGCTGGACAGGTTCCGCCTCGAGGGCAAGACGCCGTGGTCACCGGCGGCAACCGGGGCCTCGGCCTCGCATTCGCGCGTGCGCTGCGTGAGGTGGGCGCCCAGGTAGTGATCACCACCTGCCGCCTCCTATGTCAATGGCCATCGAGATCTCCCCATCTGCGGCCACTTTTTCTCCCCACTGGTGGCCGTGTTTTCTCCCCGCTGGTGGCCACGAAGCTCCCCACCGTCAGGGTTGAATTGGCTGGTGGCCACGAAGCTCCCCACCAGCCGGCGAGCGTCTAGGGCTTGCGCTGCCGGTCCACCTCGACGTACCGAAGCCACTCGGCAGCCGCCTCGGAGAACGTCACACCGCTCTGGTTCTGGACGGCCAGCTTGCCGCGCGCCGCCTGATACAGCGTCTCCCGGAGCCAGTCCTCGGCCAGGCGCTTGGTGAAGAAGCCGTCAGCCGGCCGACCGCGCCCGGTCCATGCGGGACCGATCTTCTTCTGGACCTGGCGTCCATCGGGCAGGCGGTACTTCGCCTGGCAGGCCGGTCCACGAGCCCGCTCAACCCGGCGGACATGACCCGTAGGAGCACGCTGCAGTGGCAGCGGCATTGCCGAAACCCACCACGATCCCGGGACACATCCGGGACACGCCTCCCGAAAACCCCAAGCCCGCTAAGGGACTCGAACCCTTAACCCCTTCATTACAAGTGAAGTGCGCTACCAATTGCGCCAAGCGGGCAGATCACAGAGTTTGGCAGGCGGCGGCGGCGCAGGGAGCCGCACGGCCGCGGGCCCTCATGCGAGGCGAAGCTCGAGCCGGGCGCGCGAGTCCCGCCGGGCAGGCTCACCCGCGCCGGGGCCTCACGGGCGGATGGCGGGCAGGGCCGCAGGAGCCGTGGCGTGCCGGCGCCACACGAGGATCCGAAGGCCGCGGCCAGACGCCGCAAGCGGCACCTCGACCGGCAACGAACGTCGTGCGCGGGACATCAGATGTCAGCCGGCCGGGCAACTCCCTCGCCCAGCGCGGAGAGCGGGCCCTGCACGCGTGCGGGGCGTCGCGCGGCCTCCGCGCCGGCGGGCGCTGGACCCGGCACCGGCGCGCTGGACCCGGCGGTCTGGGTGAGCGCCTCCGCGGTGGAGCAGACCTCCGCCATCACCGCACCGGGAGGCTCACTGGCGATCCGCGCGGAGCGCAGGCCGCGGCGGCGGGGACGCCAGACCCGCAGGTACTCAGCCAGCAGGTAGGAGCCAACGACTATCGCCACCGCGCCGGCCTGGGCGACGATCGTCTCGACGTTGGGAAAGATCGAGAACCACTGCCCCAGCCAGCCCGGCCAGTGGCCGATTGAGGTCGTCCCGATCCAGCCCGCCAACTGCATCTCATTGACCTCCTCGCCGACCATCACCAGCAGCACCACCAACAACATCCCGCCGGTGATGATCAGCAGGCGCTTGTAGGGAAGCTTCTGATGCAGCGCGAACGTGAGCACGCCCACGGCGGCGGTGCAGAGCGCTCCGAGCGTGACCCCCTCGAGGACCACGCTCGAGCCGAACGTGACGCGCAGGTTCTGGAGGAAGAGCACGACCTCAAAGCCCTCGCGGTAGATCGAGGTGAACCCGAGCAGGCCAAAGCCGAGCAGCGTGCGACGCATCGTGGTCTCTGCGTCGCCGCTCAACAGCCCCTTGCGGCGCTTGTGGTGATGTGAGATCCAGCCGGTCCAGTAGACCTTGTGGAAGAACCAGTTCATCACCACCAGCAGCACGATGATCGCGGGGATCCCGGTGGCCGCCTGGAGCGTGAGGCCGTTGCCGCCGAACAGCCCGATGATCCAGATCGCCGCGAACCAGGTGGCGACCGTCGCGAGCAGCCCGACACCACCGCCGATCGTCACCGGCCGGCGGTAAACCTGGTTGGAGCCGCGGAAGCTGGCGGTCACCGCAGCCAGCACGAGGATCGTCTCCAGCCCCTCACGGAAGACCAGGATCGCGCTGTTGATCACGGCCGCGGTGCGGCTCATGTGTCGTGCGTTGAGCGCCACGCTGGGATCGGTGGTGCCGGCGGAGTTCCACAGGAGGATCACCGCCGCCACGGCCGCCGCCAGGATCACCGCCACCCAAACGTAGAAGCTCGGGCGCGTTGGTGTGCGCGAGGAACGCGAGCCGCCGGCACGGGCGGTCTTGGCTGTCTGAGTGGTCTGCGTCACTTGCTCTTCGCCTATTCCGATCCCGACGGTCGGAATATCGCGCTGGGCACGGTAGCACAGATTAGGGTGCCCTAACACGCGATTGTGGGGAGGCGTGCGGCCACCCGATCACGGCAGACGCCCGAACGCCGTGACGGCCTGCGCCCGGACGCCGTGGCGGCCTGCACCCGGACCCCTGGCGGGGCGCCCGCTCAGGCTCTACGCTCGCGCGATGACGAGCCCGCCGAGCTTTGACCTGCAGAGCCATTCGACCTACTCAGACGGCTCACTGACACCGGCGCAGGTGGTTGCCGCGGCGGCCGCCGCGGGCGTGCGATTGCTCGCGCTGACCGACCACGACACGGTCGACGGGGTCGACGAGGCCCTGGCGGCAGCGGCGGCCGAGAGCAGCGCCATCCGCGTGATCCCGGCGGTGGAGATCTCCGCACGCGACGCGAACAACGGTGACCTGCACATCTGCGGGTACCTGATCAATCCCCACGATGCGCAGCTGGCCCATCAGCTGCGTGAGTCCCGCCTGGAACGCCAGCACCGCGCCGAGCGCATGTGCGATGCGCTCAGGGCGCTGGGCTGGCAGGTTGACCGCGATGAGCTTGAAAGCCGCAGGCGTGCGGGCGAGGCGATTGGACGCCCGCACCTGGCAGCGGCGGTGGTCAACGATCCCGCCAACCGCGCGCGCTTGGAGCGCGAGCGGCTGCGCGACCCGAGCGCGTTCCTGGAGGCGTACCTGATCGAGGGCCGACCAGCCTTCCGTGAGCGCCAGGCACCGAGCGTGACGCGCGTGATCGAGCTGATCCACGGCGCCGGCGGGATCGCAATCTGGGCGCATCCGTTCTGGGACCTCGCCGACGATCAGAGCGTGCTGGACACGCTCACACGCTTCAAGGAGCTGGGACTGGATGGGGTTGAGGCGTTCTACATCACCCACACCCGCGCGCAGGTGCAGCTGCTCGCCCGAAGCTGCGCGGAGCTCGACCTGATCAGCACCGGATCATCAGATTTCCATGGGCCCGCGCACCGCCGCTTCAACCGCTTCAGGGCATTTGCGACCTACGGCCTGACACCCCAGCTCGGTCGCCTGCAAGAGACGACCGCGAGCTGAGCGGCCGGCGGCGCACGGCGCCACGGCCGGCGCCGCGCCCCACTCAGGCAGCTATTGCGCGCGACGCGAGGTGGTTGCCGACCTTGCGCTTGACGCGCTGCAGCGCGTTGTCGACGGTCTTGCAGTCACAGCCCAGGCGCTGGCCGACCTCCTCGTAGGAGCGGCCGTCGAGGTAGAGCGACAGCACCCGCGACTCCAGCTCCGAGAGCGAGGTGGAGATGCAGGCGACCAGCGCGCGCAACTCCTCCGAGGAGATCACCTGGTTGACAGGATCATGCACCGAGGAGCCGGGGATCATCTCATCGAGCGTCGGCTCGCTCTCCCCGAAGGAGCCGGCCGGTGAGCTCGAGAAGGAGACGTACTGGTTGAGCGGCGTGTGCTTGTTGCGCGTGGCCGTCTTCACCGCGGTGATGATCTGCCGGGTGATGCAGAGCTCGGCGAAGTTGCGGAAGCTCGACTCACGGTCGGAGCGGTAGTCACGGATCGCCTTGTAGAGGCCGACGAGTCCCTCCTGGATGAGGTCGTCGGAGTCACCGCCGGCGAGGAAGTAGGAGGACGCCTTGAGCCGGACAAAGCCGTAGTAGCGGCGGACCAGACGGTCATACGCGTCCGGGTTGCCGGCCTTGGCGAGGGCTATCAGGTAGCCATCCTCAACTTGAAGTTGACCCTTAGTGTTGGAAGAGAGTCGAGCCACGACGTTCCTTTGCTTGATCACCGACGCACGGCCAGGCGATCGGTCGGAATTTGCGTGGCGCGTCACCTCCCATGGCGCGCACCTATGTTGGATTCACTGCTCGGATCGCGGTCCTCCCCAGAACCGCGCCGCACTGCTATCGCGGTAAGCCTCAACCTACAGTTGATACTTACCGATGCGCGGCAGGTTGGCATAACCAAACGGTCATGTCAAGAAAAACATTGCGAACGCAGGAAAAATCCCATCCGCGTGCTGTCAGCCCCCCGCGCCGGGCTCGGACGGCGCCCGGACGGGGGCCGCGCGGCACCCGAACGGGGCACGCGCACACCGCGGACCACACCCGGACGGCACCCGGACGGGCACGCGCACCCCCGGGACCACGCCCCGGACGGCGCCCGGCGCGTCACCGCGGGCGGTGACGCCAGGGGCGAGCGTTGGCGCCAAGCACCGGCGCTGACGCCAAGCCCGGGCGGCTGACGCTAGGCGCGGGCCGCGGCTGCCGCGTAGAGCAGCACGGCTGCTGCCGCACCGACGCTCAGCGACTCAATCCGGCCGCGCAGCGGCAGCGAGACCAGAGCGTCGCAGGCTGCCGCCACGCGCGGCCGCAGGCCCCTGCCCTCAGAGCCCATCACCAGCACCACAGGTCCGCTGAGATCGACCTGCCGGTAGTCCAGCTTGGCCTCGCCATCCGCCCCGTAGCACCAGAATCCCCGCTGCTTGGCGGCGATCAGGAAGTCAGCGAGGTTGCGCACCTGAGCCAGCGGGAGATGCTCGACCGCGCCGGCCGACGCCTTGCAGACGGCCGGCGTGACCTCTGCGGCGCGGCGCTCGGGCAGCACCAGCCCCGCCGCCCCGGCGCACTCCGCGGAGCGGCAGATCGAACCGAGGTTCTGCGGGTCCTGGACCTGATCCAGGGCGACCAGCAGCGGCGCCTGCAACGCCAGCAGCTGATCCTCGTCCACGTAGCGGTACTCGGAAACCTCGGCGCACAGCCCCTGATGCCCGTCCGAGCCGCAGCGCGCGGCGATCTCCTCGCCAGACTGCACCGTGGCCCGCAGCCCGCAGGCGGCCAGCCACGGCTCGCGCAGCGCGCCGCTGGTGGCCCAGATGCGGCTCACCGTGCGTGGCCCGCGCAGCGCCTCGTGCACGGCGTTTCGCCCGTAGACGATCATGCCAGCGGCCGCAGCTCAGGGCCCTGAGGACTGTCCCTGACCTCCCAGCCCAGCTCAGCGAGGCGCTCACGCAGCAGATCGGCCAGCGCCCAGTCACGCTGGGCGCGGGCCGCCTCACGCTGCTGAGCCAGCTCCAGCGCCTCAGCCGGAGCCTCGCTCACCGGCACCCGCAGCAGATCCGCCAGCGCGAGCACGTCGAGCATCTCAACCAGATCCGCCTCACCGACCGGCGTGCCGCTGCGGTTGGCCTCGCTCGCCCAGGCAAACGCCGCCGCCAGCGCCCGCGGCGTGTTGAAGTCCTCAGCCAGCGCGCTGAAGAACTCCTCGCGCAGGGGCGCGGACCAGGCGGGCGAGGGCCCCGGCGTGAGGCGGTGAGCCAACTCCCGGAAGCGCCTCACGTTGCTGGACGCCTGCGCCAGGCGTTCATCGTCGAACTCCACCGGCTGGCGGTAGTGCCCGGAGCAGAAGTACATGATCAGGGCGTCACGACCGTGGGCGTCCAGCGCCTCGTGCAGCATGAAGGTGTTGCCGATGGACTTGGACATCTTCTCCTGCGCGAGACGCAGCATGCCGTTGTGAACCCACATCCGGGCGAGCGGCTGCCCGTAGGCAGCCCGTGTCTGGGCGGCCTCGTTCTCATGGTGCGGGAAGGTCAGGTCAGAGCCGCCGCCGTGGATCTCAAAGTCGAGGCCGAGCAACTCCTGAGCCATCGCCGAGCACTCGATGTGCCAGCCGGGACGGCCGCTGCCCCAGGGCGTCTGCCAGGCGGTGTCCTCTCCGGGCTTCTGCGCCTTCCAGAGCGCGAAGTCGAGCGGGTCACGCTTGCGCTGCGCCCCCTCCCCGCCCTCCCCCTGGTCGAGATCCTCCAGGCGGCGGTGCGAGAGCTCGCCGTAGCGCTCGTAGCTGCGCACCGCGAAGTACGCGTCGCCGTCGGCCACATACGCGTGGCCGCGCTCAATCAGGCGTTCAATCAGCGCCACGATCTCCGGAATCATCTGGCTGGCAAGCGGCTCATGGTCAGGGCGCCCGAGGCCCAGCCGGTCGGTGTCAGCCACGTAGTGGGCGGTCATCTCGGCGGCGAGCGCCTGACTGCTGACCCCCGCGGCTGCCGCGGCCGCGTAGATCTTGTCGTTGACGTCGGTGATGTTGGCCACGAAGTTGACCGCGTAGCCCTCGTGCTGGAGGAACCGCTTGAGCAGCGAGAAGACCACGAACGGCCGGGCGTTGCCGACGTGCACGCGCCCGTAGACGGTTGGCCCGCAGGCGTAGATACCGACCGTGCCGGGCTCACGCGGGCGCAGCGGCAGCAGCCTGCCGCTCAGCGTGTCATGGAGGGTGACTTCGCGCACGGCGCCGAAAGTTAGCCGTTGGCGGCGGCGTCCGCGCCCCACGCCGCCGGACGGCTGACCGTCGCCAGCGCCAGCGCCGCCGCTCCCTCCTGGCGCCCGACGAAACCCATGCCCTCACCGCGCGTGGCCTTGAGGTTGAGCTGCCGCTCGCCGATGCCGAGCGCCGCGCGCAGCTGAGCGTGCATCTGCGGCTTGTGCTCCAGCAGTCTGGGCCGCTCGATCACGACCGTCGCGTCGACGTGCTCGATCACGCAGCCCTCGCTGCGCAGCAGCTCAACGGTGGCGCGCAGCAGCGCCAGCGAATCCGCGCCGCGGTAGCGCTCGTCGGTATCCGGGAAGTGCTCGCCGATGTCACCGAGCGCGGCGGCACCGAGCAGCGCGTCGATGATCGCGTGGGTGAGGACGTCCGCGTCGGAGTGCCCGAGCAGTCCGTGGCTGTGCGGGATCGTCACCCCGCCGATCACCAGCGGCCGTCCCTGCGCCAGCTGATGCACGTCGTAGCCGATACCCGTGGCGAGGCTCATCCGCGCTCACGCCGCCCGAGCAGCAGCTCAGCCAGCTGCAGGTCCAGTCCGGTGGTGATCTTGAAGTTCTCCGCGGAGGCGGCGAACAGCGCGACGCTGCCCCCCGCCTGCTCAACCAGCCAGGCATCATCGGTTGCGGCGGCCAGGAGCTGCGCGGGCGCCGCCAGCGCCCGTTCGAGCGCCGCACGGCGGAAGACCTGCGGCGTCTGCACCGCCCACAGCCGTGAGCGGTCGAGCGTGGCGCTGACACGCATCGCGGGCGACTCACGGACCTGCTTGATCGTGTCTGTCACCGGTGCCGCGGCGACCACCGCGTCCACGCCGGAGCGCTCGAGCTCAGTGATCGCCTCGCTGAACAGCGCGGGCGTGACGAGCGCCCGGGCGGCATCGTGAACAACGACGATCTCATCAGCGGCGGCGGCCGCCCGCAGTGCGGCGCGAACCGACTCAGAGCGCGTTGGGCCGCCGCAGACCGCGACGACGCCCGCCGGAGCCGCGTCGAGCAGTCCCTCCGGCAGGGCCACCACGATCTGCGTCACCGCCGCCACCTCACGCAGCGCCGCGACGCTCCATTCGAGCATCGGCCTGCCGGCCACCGGCACCAGCGCCTTGGGCATCGCGGACCCAAGCCGCTCGCCGCGGCCGGCGGCCACGATCAGCGCGACCGCCATCGACGGTCAGTCGGCCACCGCTACCGCGGAGGCGTTCCCTGCTCCCTCCAGGATCACGGCGCTCAGGTGCGCCTCCACCTGATCCTCGTCCATGCGCAGCGCGTACATCATCTCCGAGGCGAGGATCCGCTTGGCGCGCGTGTACATCTGCTTCTCCCCGGTGGAGAGTCCCTTCTGATGCTCGCGCACCGCGAGGTTGCGCACGACGTCTGCGAGGTCATAGATGTCGCCGGTCTTGATCTTGTCGCGGTTGTGCTTGAAGCGCCGGTTCCAGTTCTTGGGCATCTCCGAGCAGTGGTCCTGCAGGACCGCCAGCACCTTGCCGAGCGTCTCCTCGTCGATCACCCGCCGCAGCCCCGCCAGCGCCGCGTTCTCAGTGGGAACCATCACCGTCATGTCGTTGTGCAGGATCTTGATCGTGAGGTACTCACGACGCTCGCCGAGCACGTCCTTCATCTCTTTCTTGAGCACCTTGCCGGCGCCGTGCTGCGGGTAGACGACGCTGTCGCCGACCTCAAACTCGATCTGTGCGGCGGCCAGCGGCGCGATCTCGATGTCATCGAGCTCCTCCAACTGCTCACCGTCCTCCATCAGCTCCAGCGAATCGGGATCATCGAGATGATCCGTGTCGTCCAGGTGCTCTTCCGTTAGCTCAGTGATGATGTCCTCCTGTGCGCGCAGTGGGCTCGTTGCTCTGCGACCGCAGCCTACGTCTGCAGGTAACGGTCGACGAGGTTGATCTCCTGTTGACGGCGAAGGCCCTCGCGGATGTCCTTGGCCCGAATCTCACCCACGCCGTCCACGGTCTCCAGCTCCCCGTCAGTGGCGGCCAGCAGCTCCTCGAGCCCGCCGAACTCGTCGATGATCCGCTTGACCACCAGCTTGGGGAGCCGCGGGATCCGGCCGAGGATACGGATTCCGCGCGGTGAGATCGGGAAGTCCAGGGTGTTCAGCTTGCGGTCGTAACCGAGCAGCTCAGCCAGGCGCCCGAAGTCCAGAAGGTCCTGATGGGGCAGGCGCACGAGCTGGTCAAAGGCCGCCTGGAAGCTCTCATCCTCGTCGTCCACGAGGTAGTCGTGCACGAGCGCGGCCTTCTCCGCGGCGACGCCGAGCATCGTCTCGTCGAGCTGCATCTCGATCAGCCGTCCCTGGGTGCCGAGCTCGACGATGTAACGCTCGATCTCCACCGCCATCCGCGTCACCAGCTCCGCGCGCTGCAGGACGGTCAGCACGTCATGCAGGGTCGCGCCCCCCTCGAACTCCAGCGCCGTGAGCCGGGTGGTCACCTGATCAAGGCGGCTGCGGTACTTGTCGAGTGTCGCCAGCGCCTGATTGGCCTTGGCCAACACCACCGGGATGTCGGCGAGGATGTACTTGAAGCCGTCCACGTAGAGCGAGATCACCTCACGGCGCTCTGAGATCGCCACCACCAGCGCATCGGTCTGCTTGGAGACGCGCTCCGCGGTGCGGTGGCGCGTGCCGGTCTCCAGCGTGTGGATGGTCGGGTCGGGCGTCAGCTGCACGTTGGCCTGCGCGATCTTGGTGGCGTTGGCGCTGAGCACGATCCCGCCGTCCATCTTGGCCAGCTCATAGAGCAGCGCCGGCGAGTACTCCAGGTCGAGCCGGATGCCACCGGAGAACAGGAACGAGAGGTCATCGACCTCACCGATCACGATCAGCCCGCCGGTGCGCGCGTGCAGGATGTTGTCGAGCCCCTCGCGCAGCGCCGTGCCAGGGGCGACCATCTCGAGCGCCCTGACCATCCGGGACTCCTGACGCGACTCGAGCTCGTCTCTGAACTCTTCCCCGGAACGCGAGGCCATAAGGCAACTGATGTTACGCCCTCGGCGGCCGATTCTCGGCAGTCAGCCGCAGGTGCGTGGCCGCCGGCGCCCGCGCACCCCGGGCGCTCGCCGCTCAGGCGCTGGCCAGCGCCCGGCGCTCGCCGCGCAGGGCGAGCCGCACAGCGTCCCGCAGCGTGCCGCAGCGCCCGGGCTCGAGCACCTCCCGCAGACCGAACTTGGCGGCCTCCTGCAGGCGCCGCTCGGCGTGCGCGACGCTGCGCAGCTCCCCCGTGAGGCCGACCTCGCCAAAGCAGGCAAGCGGTAGTTCAGGCCCGGATTCCAGCGCCACCCCGCGGGCTGCGCTGGCGACGGCCAGCGCGACCGCCAGATCGACTCCCGGCTCATCGACGCGCACGCCGCCCACGACGTTGACGAACACGTCAGCAGCGCCGAGCCCGACGCCTGCGTGACGTCCGAGCACCGCCAGCACCAGCGCCAGGCGGTTGCGGTCGATTCCGGTGACCACGCGCCGCGGCGGCTCGAGCTCCGAGGGCGAGACCAGCGCCTGCACCTCGACCAGCAGCGGGCGCGTACCCTCCATGGCGCACAGCACGACGCTGCCCGGCGCGCGCGTGGCCTGCGCCACGAACAGCGCGGAGGCGTCGAGCACCTCGACCAGGCCGTCATCGCGCATCTCAAAGACACCCGCCTGGTTGGTTGAGCCGAAGCGGTTCTTGATCGCGCGCACAGTGCGGTAGGTGCGCTCACGCTCACCCTCGAACTGCAGCACGCAGTCGACCAGGTGCTCCAGCACCCGCGGCCCCGCGAGCGCGCCGTCCTTGGTCACGTGCCCAACCAGCAGCACGGCGATGCGGTTGGCCTTGGCGACACGCATCACCTCGCCGGCCACCTCCCTGACCTGCGCCACAGAGCCAGCCGCGCTGGACAGCTGCGCGCAGTTCAGGGTCTGCACCGAGTCGATCACGCAGACCTCGGGACGCTCCTGCTCGAGCGTCGCCAGCACGGACTGCAGGTCTGTCTCGGCGATCACCGGGATTGCCAGCGCGCCACCGCCCGGCAGCCGCTGCGCGCGCAGCCGGATCTGTGCGGGCGACTCCTCGGCCGACACGTAGAGCGTGCGCCGCCCGGCGGCCGTGAGGTTGGAGAGCGCCATCGTCGTGAGCGTCGACTTGCCGACCCCTGGGGAGCCGCCGATCAGCACCAGCGACCCCGGGACCAGACCGCCGCCGAGCACGTTGTCGAGCTCTCCGATGCCGGTGCTCAGGCGGCGATGGTCCTCTGCGGCGACCTCCCCCAGGGCTATCGGTGTGACCGCGCCGCCGGTCCGCTGACCGGCGGCGCGCCCGGCGCCCGCCGGCCGCCCGCGCAACTCCTCCACCAGCGTGTTCCACTCACCGCAGCCGGGGCACTGTCCCGCCCAGCGCGGCGTCTCGTGCCCGCAGGCGGAGCAGACGTGCACGGACCGTGGAGCTGGCATCGGCTCAGCGTACGCCAGCCCGCCGATGGTCCGCCGGGGCGCCGCGGCCGCGCCCCGGCCCGCACAGGCGCAGCAGCGCGCGCACCGCGCGCCAGTAGGCGTCGAGGCCCGCGCCGAGCAGCGGAAGCCGCGCAGGCTGCAGGTGCGGCGAGCTCAGCTGCGCCGTGAGCGCCGCCGAGAACTCATACGCGCCGATCACCCGCCGGCGCTGGATCTCGCGCCGCTCACGCAGCAGCCGCGGGAGCGCCACCAGCAGCTCCGCGGACGCTCGCGCCTTGGCCACCGCCCAGCCGTCACGCAGCGCGACCGCCCAGACGGCCAGCTCGGCACCCAGCAGCGCGGGCGCAACGAGCGCCAGCAACGGCGCCGGGTAGCAGCGGATGATCGTCGCCCAACGGTTGCGCTCGAGCAGCCGCCACTTCACCGCGCCCTTGTGAAACTCGTAGGCGTGGACCACACGGGCGTCCGGGATCAGCGCCAGCTGCCCGCCGCCGAGCCGGATCCGCAGCGAGAGGTCCACGTCCTCGCAGTACATGAAGTAGCGCTCCGGAAAGCCACCGAGCCGCTTCCAGGTGGCGGCCGGGATCGCCAGGCAGGCGCCCGAGAGGAAGCCCACCGCGGCCGGCCGCGAGGGCGCCTCACTCAGCGGAAGCCCCAGCTGGCCGGCCCACGCCAGGCCGGTGAAGTGCAGCACGCCGCCGCTGGTGTTGATGCTCGTGCCCGAGTCCATCGTGACCAGCGCCATCCATGCGTCCAGCGATCCTCCCCAGGGCGCACGGATCGCGTCGAGAAAGCCCTCGCAGACCACCGCGTCGGGGTTCAGGAGCACGATCAACTCCCCGCGTGCCGCGGCCACACCGAGGTTTGCGCCCGCGGCGAAGCCAACGTTTCCCGGCGCTTTGATGAGCCTCGCGGCGGGGGCGAAACCGGGCAGCTGGACGCTGATCTCATCCATTGAGCCACTGTCGACCACAAGCAGCTCATCTTCAGCACCCAACTGGTCGATAAGCGCCGGGAACGCCACCCTGAGATCGGACAGCGAGTCGTGAGCCACCACCACCACGGAGATAGATGGCCGCCGCCCCACGAGGGCAATGCTAACGAGCAGGCGCAGCGCAGCCCGCTGCTGATCGTCGTGCCGGCCTACAACGAGGAGGGCTCCGTCGCCGCGGTCGTGCGCCGCGTGTATGAGAGCGCACCGCCCTGTGACGTGCTGGTGATCGATGACGGCTCCAGCGACGAGACGGCCGTGCGCGCCCGCGAGGCTGGCGCCTGGGTGGTCAGCATGCCGTTCAACCTGGGGATCGGTGGCGCGGTGCAGACCGGCTTCCTGTTCGCCCGTGATCACGGCTACCAGCTGGTCGCCCAGATCGACGGCGACGGCCAGCACGATCCCGCGATCCTCATGCGGCTGCTGAGCAAGCTCAGCTCCGATGAGAGCCTCGACATGGTCTACGGCTCGCGGTTCTTGGAGGCGGAGCGCGGCTACCGGGTGCCGCTGAGCCGCCGCGTCGGGATCAAGCTGTTCGCCTTCTCGCTCACACGCATCCTGGGTCAGCGGATCACCGACCCCACGTCGGGCTTCCGGCTGTGCAACCGCCGCGCGATCGAGCTGTTCGCCGCCGAGTACCCCCAGGACTACCCGGAGGTCGAGGCGCTGCTGATGCTGCGCTCCGGCGGCTTCAGGTTCGCGGAGGTCGCCGTCCAGATGAGCAACCGCGCCGGCGGGCGCTCGTCGATCACGCGCCTGCGTTCCGGCTACTACATGGTCAAGGTCTCGCTCGCGCTGCTGGCCGGGCTGTTGCGTGAGCGCGTGAAGCTGACCGGCCCGACCCTCGAGCCGCAGGTGTGAGCAGCGATGCACGCGCGCATGCAGATCGCCTCGATCCTGTTCGCGGTGGCGGTGCTGGTGCTGGTCTTCGAGCTGGTCAGGCGGCGCAAGCTCAGCGAGCGCTACGCGCTGCTGTGGATGAGCGCGGCCCTGGCGCTGCTGCTGCTGGCCGCCTGGCAGCGGCTGCTGTACCTGGTCTCGCGCGCGGTCGGGATCTACTACCCGCCGACGACGTTCCTGGTGATCGCCTTCGGCTTCGCGCTGATGCTGCTGCTGAACTTTTCGATCGCCTCCTCGCGGCTCTCGGCGGAGACGCGGACGCTGGCGCAGCGGGTCGCGCTGCTGGAGATGGAACTGGCGCACGCCGACCCCGATGCGCCGCTCGAGCGCGACCGCGCGCGCGACGCTGAGCTGCACCCGCTGGCCGGCGCCCGGTCACCGAGGACCGGCGCACAGCGCCCCGCGGCCAACCCGCCGGGCGCGTGAGGGCCGCCGCTGAGGATCGTCCGCGCGCCACCGGCGCGCGGAGAAGGGCCACCGGCGCGCGGAGAAGGGCCAGCGGCGCGCGGCGAAGGGCCACCGGCTCACGAAGTCCGGCCACCGGCGCGCGGCGGCTGGCGGTCGGCCTGACCGGGCCCGTCGCGGTCGCCGGCCTGATCGTCTACCTGCTGGCCGGTCACCGCTACGAGCTCAACCAGGCGTTGGCGCACCTCACGCTCGCGCCGCTGGCCGCCGTGGTCCTGCTCAGCGCCGTGTCCCTGCTCGCGCGTGCGGAGGCGCTGGTCCAGGGCCTGTGCGCGATGCCGCGGCGCCCTGCCAGGGTCGAGGTTCACGCCGCCAGCGGGCTGACGTTCGTGGCCGCCTGCCTGAACCACTACGTGGCCAGCCCGGTGCGCGCGGCACTGCTGCGGCGCACCGCCTCCGAGCGCGCCCCGACAACCGCGGAGATGTTCGCCCTGGACGGTGCGACTTCGATCATCGAGGCGCTGCTGGCGGCGGTGCTGATCCTCGCCAGCGCCGGCACGCTGCGGCTCCCGTGGTGGGTTGCGCCGGCGGCCGCCGCCGGCGCCCTGGGCGGCCTTGGGCTGGCGCTCGCCGCGCGGCGACGGGTCGGGCACTGGCCGGGAATCGGTGGGCTGGCGGTGCTCGAGGACGCACGCGGCAGGCTCCGGATCGGGGCGCTGATGGCCGTCGTGTTCGCCTGCCAGATCGCGCGCACGCTGATCGTGCTGCGGACCGTCGGCCTGCACCCGACAGCGCTGCAGGCGACGGCCACCTTCCTGGCCGCGGGCGTGCTCTCCGCGCTCTTCGCCGGTCCCAGCGCCGGTGCCGCGGGAGCGCCGCTGATCGTCTTTGGCCACCGCAACCTCGCGCTCGCGGGGGTGGCCGGGGTCGTGCTCTCGGTCACCGCGCTGCTCGCCGCACTGCTGTACGCGACGCTGGGCACGCCGCTGTACGTCGGGCAGCTGCTGGAGCGCAACCGCCGCCGGCCGGCACCCCCGGTCGCCCGAGCACCATACGCAAGCGGGCGTGGGTGAGGCGATGAGCGCGATCCTCGAGAGCCCAGCACCCGCCGCCGGGCCCCCTGAGCGCCGGGCGCTGCCCGCACGGCGCGTGCCGTGGCTGCTGGTGGCGGTGCTCGCCTCGCGGCTTCTGGTGCTGGGCAGCGGCGCGGCCGCGGCGCTGCTGACGGGCCGTGTCGCGGGCTGGCAGTTCGCCGACCCCACACGTCTGACCCAGAGCTTCGGGCGCCTCGGGAACGTGCTGCTGGCGGCGTCCGTGCGCTGGGACTCACTGCACTACCTGAGCATCGCCCAGCAGGGGTACAGGCCCGCCGCGGACACCGGCTTCTTCCCCTTCTACCCGCTGCTGATCCGCGCACTCTCGACGGTGCTCGGATCCGGGGTGGCGGCGGGGTTGCTGATCAGCTACACGTCACTGGCGATCGCGCTGACGCTGCTGCACCGCCTGACACGCGAGGAGCTGGGCCGGCGCGCCGCCGACGCGACCGTGCTGCTGCTGGCGTTCGCGCCGCTGAGCGTGTTCTTCAGCGCGATCTACACCGAGTCACTGTTCCTGGCGCTGTCCGTCGGGACGATCTACCTGGCCCGGCGCGGCCACTTCGCGCCAGCCTGCCTGACCGCCGCCTGCGGCACGCTGACCCATGCTGAGGGCATGGTGCTGTTCGCGCCGCTGGCCCACCTCTACTGGGTGCGGCGCGGGCGCCCGCGCTCACTGCGGCCGCTGATCGACCGGCAACTGGCGGCGCTCTGCCTGCCACCGCTGGCGCTAGCCGGCCTGTCGCTCTACATGCGTGTGCAGGGGTTCGGCTGGCTGGCCTGGATCACGGGCTCCCACGCCACCGGCCACGGCCACTCGATCGCGCCGCTGTCGAGCGGCCAGACGATCTTCGTGCGCAGCTTCTACGGGCCGCTGGTGACCGTCTGGGATGCTTTCACGGCCGGGGTGACGGGGCTCTCGCAGACGCTGCACGGCTACCCGACGGTGCTGCCCGGCGTCGGCGACGTGTTCACGATCGGCTTCCAGAACCTGGTCTACCTGGTGGTGCTGGTGATCACGCTGGCCGCGCTCTACGAGACGTGGAGGCGGCTGCCCGCGGTCTACGCGATCTACGCGACGTTCGTGGTGCTGCTGTTCACCGCGAGCGTCGTCGCCGTGATCCCGCTGCGCGCCTTCGATCGCTACATGCTGCCGGCGTTCCCGCTGTGGATGAGCGCAGCCGGCTGGCTCACGCAGCGCCGCCTGCTCACCGGGGTGCTGGTGCTGAGCGCGCTGCTGAGCGTCTTCTACACGGTCGAGTTCAGCCGCTGGGCGATGATCGCCTGAGCAGCGCCGGGGCGGTGATCTGCCGAGCGCCGCAGCCGGGGCGGTGATGCGGGTGCGGGTCGCGGCCGCTGGCCGCGACCCGCACCAAAACCGTCAGGCTTCGCCGTCGGCCGTCTCGCCACCCTCGCCTGAGGTGGCGTCGGCGGCGTCCGGCTCATCGCCGCCGCCCTCGGCGCCGACGCCGACCGGCGTGGGCTTGGGGGCGGGCTCGATGATCGAGAGCTTGACCTCGGGGTTCTCGTCCCCCGTGGGGGCCTCGGCGTCGCCCGGCTCGACCAGGATCGTGGAGCCCTCGGGCACCTGCGAGCGCAGCACGAAGTCCGCGAGCGGATCCTCGATGTAGCGCTGGATCGCGCGACGCAGCGGACGTGCGCCCATCGCCGGATCCCAGCCCTTCTCCACCAGCAGGTCCTTGGCCTCGTCGGAGAGCTCGAGCTGCAGCTCACGCTCCGCCATCGACTCGCGGATCCGCAGCAGCAGCAGGTCGACGATCTCCTTGATCTCGTCCTTGGCCAGCTTGTGGAAGACGATCACGTCGTCGATGCGGTTGATGAACTCCGGCCGGAACACGCGCTTGAGCTCGCCCATGATCCGGTTCTTCATGTCGTCGTAGGTGATCCCGGTCTCATCGTCGGAGATCGCGAAGCCGAGCGGCGTGTTGCGCGCGATCTCCGAGGCACCGATGTTGGAGGTCATGATCACGATCGTGTGACGGAAGTCCACGGTGCGGCCCTGCGCGTCGGTCAGGCGGCCGTCCTCGAGGATCTGCAACAGGATGTTGAAGACGTCGGGATGTGCCTTCTCGATCTCATCGAGCAGCAGCACGCTGTAGGGCTTGCGGCGCACGGCCTCAGTCAGCTGACCGCCCTCGTCGTACCCGATGTAGCCGGGAGGCGAGCCGACCAGACGGCTGACGGCGTGCTTCTCCATGTACTCGGACATGTCGATGCGGATCATCGTGTCCTCGTCGCCGAACAGGAACTCAGCCAGCGTGCGTGCCAGCTCCGTCTTGCCCACGCCCGACGGGCCCAGGAAGATGAACGAGCCGGTCGGCCGCTTGGGATCCTTGAGGCCCGCGCGCGAACGGCGGATCGCCTTGGAGATCACCTCGACCGCGGCGTGCTGGCCGATGACGCGCTTGTGGAGCTCCTCCTCCATGCGCATCAGCTTCGCCGTCTCGGCCTCGGTCAGCTTGAACACGGGGATGCCGGTCCACATCGAGACGATGTCAGCGATCTCCTCCTCACCGATCGAGGGCCGCTCGGTGGCTTCACCGGCCTCCCACTGCTCCGCGAGGTCACGCTTCTTCTGTGTCAGGCGCCGCTCCTGGTCGCGCAGGTTCGCGGCCTTCTCGAACTCCTGAGCCTCGATCGCGGCCTCCTTGGCACGCCGCGTCTCCTCGATCTCGTCCTCGAGCTCCCGGTAGACCGGCGGCGAGGTCATCGACTTGATGCGCATCCGCGAGGCGGCCTCGTCGATCAGGTCGATCGCCTTGTCCGGCAGGAAGCGGTCGGAGATGTAGCGGTCCGCCAGGTCCGCCGCCGCGACCAGCGCCTCATCGGTGATGTTCACCTTGTGGTGCTGCTCGTAGCGGTCGCGCAGGCCCTTGAGGATCTGCACGGTCTCATCCTTGGAGGGCTGGTCCACGACGATCTTCTGGAAGCGCCGCTCGAGCGCGGAGTCGCGCTCCAGGTACTTGCGGAACTCCTCCAGCGTGGTGGCACCGATCGTCTGCAGCTCACCGCGCGCCAGCGCCGGCTTGAGGATCGAGGCAGCGTCGATCGCGCCCTCGGCGGCGCCCGCGCCGACGAGGTTGTGCAGCTCATCGATGAACAGGATGATGTCGCCGCGCTGGGTGATCTCCTTCATCACCTTCTTGAGGCGCTCCTCGAACTCACCGCGGTACTTGGAGCCGGCCACCAGGGCTGCCAGGTCAAGCGTGTAGATCTGCTTGCCCTTCAGCAGCTCGGGAACGTCGGAGTTGGTGATCCGCTGAGCCAGGCCCTCGACGACCGCGGTCTTGCCGACACCCGGCTCACCGACCAGCACCGGGTTGTTCTTGGTGCGGCGGCTGAGGATCTGCATGATCCGCTCAATCTCGGTCTCACGCCCGACCACCGGGTCGAGCTTGCCGTCCGCGGCCAGCTTGGTGAGGTTGCGCCCGAACTGGTCGAGCAGCTTGGAGGACTTCTTGCTGTCCGCGGCACCGGCGCCGGCACCGGCGCCGGCCGGCGTGCCGGAGCCGCCGCGCTGGCGGCCGCCGGGGCCGGAGAGCATCCGGATCACCTCGTTGCGGATCTTCTCGGAGTCGGCGTCGAAGTCCAGCAGGATGCGCGCCGCCACGCCCTCGTTCTCACGCACCAGCCCGAGCAGGATGTGCTCCGTGCCGATGTAGTTGTGGCCGAGGCTGAGCGCCTCACGCAGCGCCAGCTCCAGAACCTTCTTGGCACGCGGGGTGAACGGGATCTGCCCGGAGGTCACCTCCTCACCGGAGCCGACGATCCGCACGACCTGCGCCCGGACCCGCTCAACGGTGATCTCGAGCGACTCCAGTACGCGCGCGGCAAGCCCTTCCTCCTCGCGCAGCAGTCCGAGCAGAATGTGCTCGGTGCCGATGTAATTGTGCTTTAGGGTGCGCGCCTCCTCTTGGGCCAGGACAACAACCTGGCGGGCGCGCTCTGTGAATCGCTCGAACATATCCTTGGTCCCTTATCCGGGGTCCCCAGCCAGTCTAACAACCCCTTCCCGCACGCCTGGAGGGATCTTTTCCGCAGAACTCAGCGGCGGCGCACGTAGACGGCGGTATTTCCGTAGCTTGCAAAGAGCCGGAAGCCGGGATCACGTGCAACCAGTGAGGCGCTGGCGGTGCCGGCACCGACGACAACCACCCGCACCGCCGGTTGCATGAGCGCGGCGCGCCCGGCCCCAAGGCCCGCCAGGAAGTCCAGGTAGATGCGCTGCACGCGCTGCGAGAAGGCGTCGATCGGGTTCCCGGCCCAGATCCGCCCCCCCGCCAGCGCCAGCCGCTCCGCGTCCAGTGAGTCGGCCAGCACGGGGCTGCCGTGAGCGAGCGTGAGGGCGCGGGTGATGGCCGGCGGCTGCGCCCGCGAGCGGTGCCTGCGGGGACGCGGCCGGCACGCGCGCGTTTTCCAGTCGGCCGTTGCGAACCACGTTGCCGAGGAGCTGCGGGGGCGGCCCCGCACCCCCCGCCGCTCCGGGCGTCTTGCGCA
>JAJZDA010000231.1 GCA_021851525.1 Actinomycetes bacterium
CGCTGCGGCGCTGCGGCTCGGTGGCCGGCTCGCCACGTGGCGCACCGGCGCGGCGCGGCCGCCCGCCGCTCGGCGCGCCTGTGGAGTTCTGCGATGAGGGGGTCATGAGTTCAGGATGCGCCGCGATTGTCATTCTGTCCAACGAACGTTTTGCAGCTCTGTTATTTGTCAAGGGCATTACCATGCTGCCCATGGAGCTGCGCCAGCTGGAGCACTTCGTGGCGGTCGCGCAGGACGGCAGCTTCACCCGCGCCGCCAAACGGCTCGGCTACGTCCAGTCGGCGCTGTCGGTCTCGATCCAGGCGCTGGAGCGGGAGCTGGAGGTCAGGCTGTTCGACCGCACCACCCATCGGGTGCGACTCACAGATGCCGGCGAGGCCCTGCTCGCCGGCGCCCGCGCGACGATCGATTGCGCCGAGGTGCTGCGCAGCCAGGCGGCGGCCGTCCACGGCGTGCTGCGCGGCCGCCTGCGGATCGGCTCGATGCAGGCATTCACCGCGCTCAACGTGCCCCGCCTGCTGGGCCGCTTTCACCGCGAGCACCCGCTCGTGGAGATCACCATGCGCCCGGCCGTCGGCGGGGCGGCGGCGCTGCTTGCGGGGGTCCTCGAGGGCGATCTGGACCTCGCCTTCGTGGCTGTTGCGGAGCTGCCGGCGGGCCTGCGGGCGCTGCCGCTGCTCTCAGAGCCGATCCTGCTCGCCGGCGGCGCGGATGGGACGCCGCCCGCGGCTGAGCCGGTGGCGCTGCGTGAGCTGGCGGACGCGAGCTTCGTCGACTTCCCGCCCGGCTGGATCGTGCGCACGCTCGTGGACCGCGCGTTCGCCGCGCTGGACGTGCGCCGCCGCGTCATGATCGAGGTGGCCGACGTGGATGCCTGCAGGCAGCTGGTCCGTGAAGGACTCGGGGTCGCCCTGCTGCCCGTCTCGATCATCGCCGCGGACCCGAGCGGGCTCACCGTGCGCCCGGTGGTGCCGGCGCTTCAGTGGGATCTGGCCGTGGTGCTGCGTGCCTCAGGCCCACCCTCCCCGGCCGCGGCCGCGTTCATCCAGCTGCTGGAGGCCGACCGCGGCGCGTAGCGCAACCGCTGCCCGTTGCTGACCACCGGCGCGAGACTGGCCGGCGCACGCCCGCCCTGTGAGGTGAACCTGGCCGCGCAGGCACGAGGGCGCGGGAGCGGTCCCGCGCCTCACGCCAGTCAGAACTCGGGGACGATCCGGTCGGGGTCGGCGACGCCGCTGTCAACGGCGGCCTGGCGCACCGCCTCGGCGACGACCTCATGGACCTTGCGGTCCAGGACCTCGGGGATCAGCTCCGATGAGACGGTGAGCCCGGCCAGCGCCCAGGCGGCGGCGCGCTTCATCTCGAGGTTGATCTCGCTGGCGCCGGCCAGCAGCGCGCCCTTGAAGATCCCCGGGTAGCCGAGCACGTTGTTGATGCTGGTGCCGTCGGCGGCAAACGCCGCGCCGGCGGCGAGCGCCTCATCGGGCTCGATCTCCGGCACCGGGTTGGTGAGCGCGAAGATCACCTGGCCGGGGCGGACCATCTCCGGCGTGATCAGGCCGGGGTGACCGCTGGTGGCCACCACGACGTCAGCCTCGCGCATCAGCGTGTCGAGGTCTGCGACCTCAATCCCACGGGCCGTGGCGTGGCGTTGCGCGACCTCATTGGGATCGGCCGCCAGCACCCGCCTGACGCCCGCGTCGTGGATCAGCGTGGCGATCCCGAAGCCGGCGGCGCCGAGACCGATCTGCCCGACCACAGCCTGGTCAAGGCGGATGTCAGCCTGGCGGCAGGCGGCGATCAGCGCGGCCAGCGTCACCACCGCGGTGCCGTGCACGTCGTCGTGCATGACCGGCTGGGGCAGCGCCTCGATCAGGCGCCGCTCGATCTCAAAGCAACCGGGTGTGGCGATGTCCTCCAGATGGATGCCACCGAAGCCCGGCGCGATCCGCACGACGGTCTGCACGAACTCATCCACGTCCCTGGTGTCGATCAGGATCGGCACGGCGGTGACGTTCACGAGCTGCGAGTAGAACATCGCCTTGCCCTCCATCACCGGCATCGCCGCGACCGGCCCGATGTCACCGAGCCCGAGCACGCGGCTGCCGTTGGTGCAGATCGCGATGCTGCGGCCGATCATCGTGAACTTGCTGGCCAGCTGCGGGTACTCATGGATCGCGCTGGAGACCCTCGCCACGCCCGGGGTGTAGACGTCGCGGACCTCCTGGTTGGTGGTGATCGGGCGCCTGATCCCCATCTGCAGCTTGCCGCCGTCATGCGCGATGAAGGCACGGTCGTGGTACCACACGACCTTCACGCCGGGCAGCTCTCCGAGCACCACCGCGAGCCTGTCCGCGTGCTCCTTGTCAGCCAGTTCAACGGTGATCTCGCGGATCGCCTCCAGGCGCGCGATCGCGATCGTCTGGACGTCGCCGATCACGCCACCGAGCTCACCGATCCGCGTCGCCACCTGCGCGAGCTGACCGACACGGTGCGGGATCCGCAGACGGTAGGTGCAGTCCATCGACATGGCCCACGATCCTAGGCGACCGGCGCGCGGCGCGCATCGCGGAGCGGGCTCGGACCTGCCTGAGCGCGCCCAGAACAGCCTCGGGCCCGGTCTTGGGGACCGGGCCCGAGGGGAGTGTCGGTTCGCGGCGCCTGCGGGCCTGCGCCTCAGGCGCGGGGCCAGGGCTCGGCCTCAGGCGACCGGACGCAGTGCCGCAAGCTCGGGGTTGCGCGCCAGCGTGCTCAGCGCACGACGCTCGAGCTCACCGGCCTGAGAGGTGGTGATGCCGAGCTCCGCGCCGGTCTGGCGGACCGTGCGGGGCTCATCGCCTCCGAGACCGAAGCGCAGCTGGATCACGTTGCGCTCCAGCTCCGGCAGCTTGGCGAGGACCTCCGCCACCTGGCTGTCACGCCAGCGGTCGGCGACCTCCTCGTCGGGCTGCGGCGCGTCGCTGCGCAGCAGATCACCGAGCGCCATCTCACCGTCGTCACTGACCGGCGCGTCGAGGCTCGTGATCGCCGCGGCCAGCTCGCGGACCTCGGCGACCTGCTCGATCGGCAGCTCAGCCACGGCCGCGACCTCCTCGTCGCTGGCCTCACGCCCGAGCTTCAGCGCCAGCTCAGTCTCGATCTTGCGGATCTTGACCTGCCGCTGGGCGACGTGGACCGGGACGCGGATCGTGCGGCCGGAGTTCTGCAGGCCGCGCTGGATCGCCTGCCGGATCCAGAGGATCCCGTAGGTGGAGAACTTGAAGCCCTTGCGCCAGTCGAACTTCTCGACGGCGCGGATCAGGCCCAGCATGCCCTCCTGCACCAGATCCTCGAGCGGCAGCCCGTGGCCCTGGTAGCGGCGCGCCTGCGAGACGACGAGCCGGAGGTTGGCGTTGATCATCTGGGTCTTGGCTTCAAGGTCACCGCGCTCGATCCGCTTGGCCAGATCGATCTCCTCACCCGCGGTCAGCAGGCGATGCGTGCGGGCCTCGCGGAAGAAGATCTCCAGCGATTCCAACGAGCCGTCGAGCGCGGGCGTCGCGGCCTCACGGGTGCGCGCCAGGCGCTTGGCGCCTGCGTGCGCTCCCTGTGCGGCAGCGGTGCGCCGCGTCGCGAGCGGCTGCGTGCGATGCGCGGGACGGGGTGTTTCAGTTTCTGGGTGGTCGCCACGTTGGCGAGCCTTGGGGGCCATGGCGGTCATTTGGCTCCTTCGTTCGCTCGTTTCAAGATCATCAAATTATACGTGTACGTAAATTTCAATTCAAGCGGGTGTAATAAACTGCCGCCGGGCCGGTCCGGCGAGGTCGTTGGGCGACTCTGGCGGGCGTCCGGTACGCCCTCTGAAAGCCCGAACACTCGGGCGATTACAACGATGCGGGCCGGCTGACTAAGACTTCGCTAAGAGCCGGTTAGCAGCCCAGTGTTGGGGGCCCCGCGTCGACGTAAGTACTACGTTCGAGGGCGCAGCCGGTTACACCTGCAGCGAGGAGCCCGAGCGTGCATCCGTCACAGATGCGTGGGCTCCCGAGCTCTGCGCCCGCGCCGCGGTGGCCGCCGGCACGCCGACGGCA
>JAJZDA010000232.1 GCA_021851525.1 Actinomycetes bacterium
GCAGGTTCGGGGCCGCGGTGGCGCGCCGCCCCGGCGCCGTGGCGCTGGCCTCGACCGTGCTGCTGGCGGCGCTGGCCGTGGGGCTCAGCTCGGCCAGGCTCGGCCTCTCGCAGACGCAGCAGTTCCGCGTGCGCGCCCCCTCGGTGGTGGCACTGCAGGCGCTGCGCGCACACTTTGCCGCGGGCGCATCGGATCCGGCGGTGGTGATCGCGCAGGAGGGCCACGCGCGCCAGGTTCTCGACAGCGTGCGCACAAGCCCCGGCGTGGCCTCCGCACGGATCATCACGCGCTCCCGCGGCCTGGTGCAGATCAGCGCGTCGCTGACGGCCGAGCCCGACACCCCGGCGAGCTTCACCGCGATCCGCACGCTGCGGCGCAACCTGGCGCGCCTGACGGGGGCGCGGGCGGCGGTGGGCGGCGTCGTCGCCACCGACCTGGATGTCGGCGATGCCGCGCGGCACGACCTCGCGGTGATCGTGCCCGTGATCCTCGCGGTGGTGCTGGTGGTCCTGCTGGTGCTGTTGCGCTGCGTGCTGGCGCCGGTGCTGCTGACGCTGACCGTGGTCGGCACCTACGTCGCGGCGATGGGTGCGGGAACGCTGATCTCCCGGGGCGTGCTGGGATACCCGGGCCTCGACAACCAGGTGCCGCTGCTGGCGTTCCTGTTCCTGGTGGCGCTCGGAGTCGACTACAACATCTTCCTGATCACCAGGACCCGGGAGGAGACGGTGCTGCGGCACTCCACCGGCGCCGGGGTGCTGCATGGCCTGGCCGCCACCGGCGGCGTGATCACCAGCGCCGGGGTGCTGCTGGCCTCGGTGTTTGCCGCGCTGGCGGTGATCCCGGTGATCGTGCTCACGGAGATCGGGATCATCGTCGGGGTGGGGGTGCTGCTTGACACGCTGGTGGTGCGCACCGCGACGGTGCCGGCGCTGGCCAACCTGCTGGGCGAGCGCTTCTGGTGGCCGGCGCACCCCGCCGCGGCGGCGCACCGGGCAGCCCGGGGCAAGGATCAGCGCGGCGGCCACGGCGCGACCCGCGACGGGGTGTCCGGGCGCGGCGAGACCGACGACGGGGCGGCTGACGACGGGGAGAGCTGAGGCCCGACTCAGCTGAGGCCCGACTGAGCTGAGGCCCGACTGAGCTGAGGCCCGACTGAGCTGGGAGGGACTCAGCTGAGCCGCGCTGAGCTGAGCCGGCCAGCGCTCAGCGAGAGCCGGCGGTCATCCGCGCCGCGTCTCAGCCGAGCTGCTCACGCAGCCGCTGATCCTTGGCCCGCGCCATCTGCGCGAGCTCACGCTGCGCCTCCACCACCCTGCTCAGCAGGTCGGGATCGGCCGTCGCCAGGATCCGCGCCGCCAGCAGGCCGGCGTTGCGCGCGCCGCCGATCGCGACGGTCGCCACCGGGACGCCGGCGGGCATCTGCACGATCGAGAGCAGCGAGTCGAGCCCGTCGAGGTAGCGCAGCGGCACCGGCACGCCGATCACGGGCAGCGGCGTGGCGGCGGCGATCATGCCGGGCAGGTGCGCGGCGCCGCCGGCACCGGCGATGATCACCCGCAGGCCCCGACCAGCCGCGTCATCAGCGTAGGCGAGCATGTCGTGCGGGGTGCGGTGGGCGGAGACCACGCGCAGCTCATGCGCAACCCCCAGCTCCGTCAGCGCCTCCGCCGCTGGACGCATCGTCTCCAGGTCGGAGTCACTGCCCATCACGATCCCGACGAGCGGCTCAGCCATGGTCACTCCTCTCCGTTTGCGCCGCCCCCGGGGCGGCGCCTGTCTGGGGGCTCACGGCTCTGACCCGAGTTCCCGGGCGGCGCGCAGCGCGGTCGCGCGCGCGCCCTGCAGATCGGCGCCGCAGACGGTCACGTGCCCGAGCTTGCGCCCGGGCCGAGCGGTCTTGGCGTAGAGGTGCACGTGCGCGCCGGCCACCGCCAGCGCCTGCGGGATGCGTCGCAGAGGGTCGCTGCCGTCGGCCGCGCCAACGACGTTGACCATCACCACCGCCGGCGCCGTCAGCTCGGTGGCGCCCAGCGGCCAGCCGAGCACGCCGCGCAGGTGCTGCTCGAACTGCGAGGTCACGCAGCCCTCGATGGTGTAGTGCCCGGAGTTGTGCGGGCGCAGGGCCAGCTCATTGACCAGCAGTCCGGCGGGCGTATCGAACAGCTCCAGCGCCACCACGCCGGTGATCCCCGCTCGCTGCGCGATCTGCAGCGCCATCTGCGCCGCCTGCTGCGCGAGCTCGGCGTCGATCGGCGCGGGCGCGAGGATCTCTCGGCACATGGCGTCGCGCTGGACGCTCTCGACCACCGGGTATGCGACCTGCTCACCGGTCGTGGAGCGCGCGACCATCGCCGCCAGCTCCCTGCGGATCTCCAAGAGCGGCTCCAACAACAACCCGTCGGGGTGCGTCGCGAGTTCAGCTGCGGCCTGTTCCGGATCCGCGAGCTCAAAGACCCCGCGACCGTCGTAACCGCCACGCGGGGTCTTGGCGACCAGCGGCCAGCCGTGCTGCTGCGCGAACGCCTGCACCTGCTCGACGCTGTGAGCGTGCGTGAACGGCGGCACCGGGAAGCCCATCCGCTCGAGCTCACGCCGGGCGTGAAGCTTGTCCTGGGCCAGCAGCTTGGCGGCCGGCGCCGGCTGCAGGTTGACCCCGGCGCGCTCCAGCTCGACCAGCAGCCCGGGGTCGATCTGCTCGTGGTCGAAGGTCACGACGTCCGCCCCATCGGCCAGCGCCAGCAGCGCCTGCAGGTCATCCGGGGATCCGAGCCTGTGGTCGGCTCCGGCGAGCACCGCGGGCTCATCCGGCAGCTGCGCGAGCACGCGCAGCTGCACGCCCAGCGCGATCGCGGCCTGCTGGGTCATCTGCGCCAGCTGGCCGGCGCCGACCATCGCCACCACCGCGGCGGCGGTATCCGGTCTGTGCTGGCTGGCGGCGGAACCCATCCCGGCAAGAGTACGCGGCGCGGTGCCCGGAGCGCCTTGCCTAGCACTCCGCGAGGGTCTGTGACACCCTGGGTTCAGCGCAGATGAACGAGCAGCCCGATCCCGATCAGCTCGCCGCCCAAGCTCCGCTGCAGGACACCCAGCGAGCGCGGCGAGTAGCGCTGGTCGCGCAGCTGCATCTGCTTGACCGCGTCGGTGATCCGACGCTCACCGCGCTGACCCGGCTGGCCCAGGAGATCACGGGCGCGGCCAGCGCGGCCGTGCACATCTTCGACGCGCGCCACCAGCACCGGATCGCCGCGACCGGGGCCGAGCTCGACCGGCGCAGCATCGGCGAGACGCTCTGCCAGGTGGCGGTGTTCGGGGAGGCGAACGTGGTGGCTGAGGACGTGACGCATGACCCGCGGTTCAGCGCCCCACTGGCGGGTGGCGCGGACTGCGAGCAGGTGCGCTTCTTCGCCGCGGTGCCGCTGCGCGCCGGGGGCGACATCCCGGTGGGGACGATCTGCGCCTTCGATCCCAGCGCGCGGGAGCTGTCCGCGCGCCAGCTGCAGCGGCTCGAGGATGTGGCGACGATCGCCAGGGCACACCTGGAGCTGCTGCAGGTGGCGGCGGACCTCGGCTCCGCGGCGTCCAGTGATCCGCTGACCGGCGTCGCCAACCGTGTGATCTTCGACGACCGCCTGGCGCGGGCGCTGGCGCGCAGGCGGCGCAACCACAGCAACGTGCTGCTCGGAATCCTCGACATCGACGACTTCAAGGCGCTCAACGACGGCCACGGGCACCTGGCCGGCGACGACGCGCTGCGCTGGGTCGCGAACGGCCTGCGCAGGGCGCTGCGGGAGGTGGACACCGTGGGGCGCCTGGGAGGCGATGAGTTCGGGATCATCGCCGAGGGGGATGCGGAGGACTTTCGCCCGATGCTGGAGCGCGCCCGCACGGTCAGCGAGGGCTTCCAACCGCAGTTCAGCGTCAGCCTCGGCACCGCCCTGGCCCGCGACGGGGATGACGTGGAGAGCCTGCTGCGCCGCGCGGACGCGGCGATGTACGAGGTCAAGCGCGCCACCAAGCGGGCCGCGAGCGCGTAGCCGGACCGCGAGCGCCTAGCCCGGCGAGCG
>JAJZDA010000033.1 GCA_021851525.1 Actinomycetes bacterium
GTGAGGCGGCGGCCAGGGCGCGGATCGCGGCGGCGGCGCTCTGCGCCAGCTGCGCGCCGGAGCCGAGCGGCACGTGCGCCAGCGCGGTGTAGGCGGCGGCGCTGCTGTGGTGCGGCCAGTTGAAGCCGAGGCCGTTGGGCATCACCACCAGCAGGCGGCCGGGGTAGGCGAGCGAGATCTCATAGCCGAGGTACTGCGCGTACTCACGCGGCTTGCCCCACAGCGCGGTGATCGCGCCGAGGTCCGCGGGGCGCGCGATGATCGCCACGCGCACCGGCATGCCCGCCTTCGCCGAGGCGGCGATCAGCCTGTTGAGGCCCAGCTGCTGGGTGACGGAGATGCCGGAGTCGGTGGCCAGGAAGAGCGGCTGGTAGACCAGCACGTCACTGCCCGGGTCACCGTCGGCGAAGGCGCCGGCCGGGAGCGCCAGCAGCGCGAGCAGCAGGGCGCAGAGCAGGGTCAGCAGCAGGCGAGCGCCGCGGCGGGCACTGCGCGGATCACCGCTCTCACCGGCCCGTGAGCGCCGCAAAGCTGTTCGCATCCTCTGACCTCTCCTCCGTCCGTCGCCTGGCGCCCGCGCAGGGGCCGCCGCGGTGCTCGGCCGCGCGCCGCACCCAGCATACCGGCGGCGGATCGCGGCCCGGACCGCCGGCCGGACCGCCCACAGGTCGCGGGACGCGCCTGAGACGGGACCTCAGGCGCCCGTCGCCACGACGCGGTTGCGCCCCGCGCGCTTGGCCTGATAGAGCGCGGCGTCGGCCCGGGCGACGAGCCGCAGCGCCAGCTCCTCCGCACCCAGCGTGACCATCTCATCGGGCCAGGCACTGGCCACGCCGACGCTGATCGTCGGCGTACCCCCGGCCACCACCACGTCCCAGGCGGCATCGCCCACGGCCGCACAGAGGCGCTCCGCCAGCGCCCCGGCGTCCTGCGCGCTCGCGCCGGGCAGCACGACGATGAACTCCTCCCCGCCGTAGCGCGCGACCGTGTCGACGGGGCGCAGCTGGGCGCTCATCAACCCGGCGATGCGACGCAGGACCTCGTCGCCAGCGTTGTGACCGTAGCCGTCGTTGACCGCCTTGAAGTGGTCGGCATCGACCATCAGCACGCTCACCGGCGCGGCGTGCTCGCGGGCGGCGCGCAGCAGCTGCGGCAGCACCCGCTCCGCGTAGCCGCGGTTCCAGAGGCCGGTCAGTGAATCCTGGTCGGCGCGGCGCAGCAGCTCCTCGGTGCGCTGCTGCAGCGCCCGCTTCTGCTGCTCGAGGTCACGCGCGCGGGCGCGCTCAGCCTCCGCGTCGCGCGTGGCGAGCTCAGTCGCGCGCTGCAGGCGCTCGAGCTCGATGCGGTCGGAGAGCATCCGGGCACGGGTCTCGGCCAGCGTGCTGCGCCGGCGCTGCTCGAGCTCACAGAACTGCTCCAGGTAGGCGAGCGCGAGCCGGTGGTCCCCGCTGTCGCGGTGAACCTCGGAGAGTGAGCGCAGGGTCTGCAGCTGCACCTGCACCTCTCCCGCCTGCGTGGCGTCGAACAGCAGGCGCTCGAACATCGTCGCCGCCTCCACCAGGCGCGCGTCGCTCTGGGCAACGCGGGCGCAGGTCTCGCGAGCGGAGAAGAACAGTGAGCGGAAGCCGTTGACCTTGGCCCTGGTCGCCGCCGCCGAGCACATCCGGTGCGCCTCCTCGAGGCGCCCGGCGACGCGCAGCGCCTCGCCGAGGTTGACCAGCGCCAGCACCTGCTGGTAGGCGCCGAGCTGCTGCGCGACGGCGAGCGCCCGCTCGCCTGCCTCGATCGCGCGCTCCACGCTGCGCCGGCGCTCGCCGCCATCGCCCTGTTGCGCGGCGGCCGCGAGACCGAGCAGGTCGACCACCCGGTTGTTGAGCGCCGAGAAGATGGCCGATTGATCGCCTGACTCGTGGGCCAGATCACAGGCCAGGTCGGTCGCGGCCAGCGCCGCGGCGTGATCGCCAACCGCGTCATGCGCCGTCCCAGCGCTGGCGTAGGCCAGCGCCAGCGCCGCGCGGTCACCGCAACGCCTGGCGCACTGCACCGCCAGCTCCGAGACCTCCAGCGCCTGCTGGCTCTGCCCCAGGCTGTGCAGCGCGAGCACCGTGCGGGCGAGCGCCTCCGAGCGCCCGCGGTCATCTCCCAGCTCCAGGAACAGCTCGGCGGCGCGGGTCAGCGAACGCAGCGCGCCCTCGCCATGACCCAGCCGGAACTCGTGCTGGCCCTTGAGCAGGAGCGCCCGTGCCTCCGCGCCGCGCTCCCCGTGCCGGCGCGCGAGCGCCAGTGCCAGCTCCGCCTGGTCGCGGCCGTCGGCGGCGCCACCGTCGGTGTGGGCGCGCTCGCTGCGCTCCAGCAGTCGCTGCAGCTCACCGGCGCCGGCGATCTGATCGATCGGTTCCATGCATGACCTCTATCGGTCAAAAACGCTTCACCCTTTCGCGCTTTCCCGCGCGCGGCTGCGCCGGCCCGGCGTGCCGGCCCGCCGCACCCTGTACGCTGCTCTGGGATGGCCAACCCAATCAGGTTGCGGGAACCGATCACCCCGCCGGCGCCCGGCCAGGGCCCGCAGCCCTCGGTGGACGCCGTCGAGCCGCCCGATACCGCGGCCCAGCGGCTGGCCGCGGCGCTGCGCGAGACGCGCGAGCGCACGCTCACGCTGGTGCGTCACCTCCCCCAGCAGGCGCTCACCAGCGTCTACTCCAAGCTGCTCAGCCCGCTCTGCTGGGATCTGGCTCACATCGCCGCGTTTGAGGACCTGTGGTTCTCACGGGCGGCCGCGGTTGCCCAGCTGCGCCCGGAGCTGATGGCCACCTACGACGCCGATGAGACGCCGCGCGCGCAGCGCGGCGAGCTGCGGCTGCTGGGCCCCGATGAGGCGTTCACCTTCCTCGAGCAGGTGCGTGCCAAGACGCTCGCGCTGCTGCACGCCGGGCGCTTTGACGCGAGCGTTGCGGAGCTCGTGATCCGCCACGAGCAGCAGCACAACGAGACGATGCTGCAGGCGCTGCAGATAGCGCACCTGCCAAGCCCCTTCGCGCACGCGCAGACGGCGCCCGGCGGCGACCCGTCCGGGCGCTCGGTGAGCGGCACGCGGCTGGTGCTGATCGACGGCGGCGAGGCCTGGATCGGGGCGGGGCCGCCACCGGCGTTCGCCTACGACAACGAGCGTCCGCGTCATCGCGTGGCGCTGCAGCCGTTCCTGATCGGCAGCGCGCCCGTCAGCAACGCCGACTGGCAGGGCTTCATCGCCGACGGCGGCTACCGGCGCCGCGAGTGGTGGTCAGCGCAGGGCTGGCGGTGGCTCGAGCGTGAGCGCGCCCAGCGCCCGCTGCACTGGGTCTCCGACAGCGAGGGATGGGAGCTTGGGGAGCTGCGGACGCTGCGCCCCTCAGCGCCCGTGGTGCACGTCAGCTTCTGGGAGGCGGAGGCCTTTGCCGCCTCCCAGCATGCGCGGCTGCCGACCGAGTTCGAGTGGGAGCTGGCCGCCACCTGGGACCCCGCCGGCGAGCGCCAGCGGCCGCTGCCCTGGGGCGATCAGCCGGTCAGCAGGCGCTTTGCCAACATCGACCAGGTGGGCGGTGCGCCGGCCCCGGCCGGCAGCTTCCCCGACGGTGACAGCGCCAGCGGCCTGGCGGCGATGATCGGTGACGTGTGGGAGTGGACCTCCACCCCCTTCCACGGTTACCCGGGGTTCATCGCCCACCCCTACCCCGAATACTCCGAGCAGTTCTTTGGTGACACCTACAGGGTGCTGCGCGGCGGCTCCTGGGCGACCCGCGCGCGGGTCGCCAGCGCCAGCTTCAGGAACTGGGATCTACCCCAGCGCCGCCAGATCTTCTCCGGCCTCCGAATCGCAAAGGATCCCGCATGAGCCCAGCCTCATCCCCGACGGTGAGCGTGCGCAGGACAACGCGCCGTGACGGCAGCACACTCGCTCAGGACGTGCTCGACGGCCTCGCCCGCGAGCTCATGGAGCTGCCGCCCAAGCATCTCTACGACGAGCGCGGCTCACAGCTGTTCGACGACATCTGCGGGCTGCCGGAGTACTACCCGACACGCACCGAGCGGGCGATTCTCGAGGCGAACGCCTCGAGAATCGCCCGCTCGACAGGCGCAGCCGAACTGGTGGAGCTCGGCTGCGGGACCGCCGCCAAGACCAGGGTGCTGCTCGACGCGCTGGCCACCCAGGGGACGCTGCGCCGTTACGTCGCGTTCGACATCGACGAGTCGATGGTCAAGCGCACAGCCGCGCAGCTGGCCGACGAATACCCGCAGCTTGAGCAGGTGGAGGGCGTGGTCGGCGACTTTGAGCACGACCTCGGGCTGATCTCGGCGCCGGTTCCCGGACGGCGGCGCGCCGTGGCGCTGCTCGGCGGCACGATCGGCAACTTCCCGCCGGCCGAGCGCCGCGCGCTGCTGCGCGCCATCTCCCGGCTGCTGGGCCCTGAGGACCATCTGCTGCTGGGCGCCGACCTGGTCAAGGATCCCGCCGTGATCGAGGCGGCATACAACGACAGCGCCGGGGTCACCGCGGAGTTCAACCGCAACGTCCTGCATGTGATCAACCGTGAGCTGGACGCCGACTTCCCGGTGGAGCGCTTCGCACACGTGGCCTTCTACGACCGTGAGCAGGAGTGGATCGAGATGCGGCTGCGTGCGCTCGAGCAGTTCAGCGTGCGGATCGACGCCCTCGACATGGAGCTCGGCTTCAGCCCGCAGGATGAGATCCGCACCGAGATCAGCGCGAAGTTCTCGACCGAGCGGCTGCAGGACGACCTGGGCGCCAGCGGCCTGCGGATCACGGAGGTGCTGCGTGACCATGACGGCCTGTTTGCGCTGGTGCTGGCCCGCCCCACCGGCGGCGATGAGCGCCGTGCGGCGGGCACGGAAGCCGACCCACGGTGCTGAACCGGTCGGCACCGGAGGCGCCCGGCGAAGCGCGGTGCGAGGTGAGGGCGCCCGCACCGGGCAACTGGGCCGCATCCGAGGCGCCCGGCGAAGTGCGCAGCGAGGCGGAGGCGACCGCCCCGGGCGCCAGGCGCCACACGCGCCGTGGCGCCGCCACTCGCGAGCTGATCATCAGCGCCGCCGCGACGTTGATCTTCGAGAAGGGGGTGGCTCGCACCTCGATCGATGACATCCGGCGCGCCACCGGCGTCAGCGGCTCACAGATGACCCATTACTTCGCCGACAAGCAGGCGCTGGTGCGGGCGGTGATCGAGCACCAGGTGGTGCGCATCCTGCATGCCCACCGGCAGCCGCAGCTCGGCCGGCTGGACAGCTTCGCGGCGTTGCGCGCCTGGGCCGACATGGTGCTCGAGACCCAGCGCCGGCACCAGTACAGCGGCGGCTGCCCGCTGGGCACACTGGTCTCGCAACTGGCCGCCGACCCGGTCCTGCGCCACGACCTGGCCGCCGGCTTCGCGCGCTGGCAGGCGCTGCTGGCGGACGGGCTGGAGCAGATGCGCTGGCGTGGGGAGCTGCGCGCGGACGCGGACCCGGCGCAGCTGGCGTTGGCGTTGCTCACCGCGCTCCAGGGCGGCCTGCTGCTGACCAGCACACGGCAGGACCCCACACCGCTTGACGCGGCGCTTACCGCGGCGCTCTTCTACGTGCGCTCCTTCGCCACCGAGCTGACCACGCCGGCGGGCCTGCCCGGCCCGCCGACCCCACCGGTCTGAGCCACTCAGCCGCGGATCGAGGCGAACAGCGCGGAGGCGGCCTCGTCAGCCCACACCAGGGACTCAACGTACCGCGTGCCGGCCGCCGGCAGGAGCATCTTGGCGTCGCCGAAGTACCCGTCCTCAATCGCGATCACGGCATCCAGCAGCGCGCCCATCGGACCGCTGTGATCAACCAGCGCGTCGGCCATTGCGCGGCTGAACGGCAGCCCCGCGACCAGATCCGGCAGCGGGCAGTCAAGCATCGCGTCGACCAGCGAGAACAGCCCGATCGTGAAGCAGGTGGAGCGGTCAAGGCCCAGATCATCGGCGGACAGCTCACAGAAGCGGGCGCGGACCAGCGCCGCCTTGGTCAGCTCGGGCGGCTTGCCGTCGATCCCGCCGAGCACCGTCAGGGTCGCCCAGCGCCGCACGTTGTCCAGCCCCAACCGGATCAGCGCCTGGCGCACCGAGCCGATCTCGTTGATCAGACCAAAGAACGCGGAGTTGACGTAGCGCAGCAGCCGCAGGCTCAGCGGCAGGTCCCTGGCGATCAGCGGCTCCACCTCCTCGAGGTCCAGCGCCGGGTTCTGCAGCGCGGCGATGACGCGCATCACCGAGCCGCGGTTGAGCTCGATGCGCTTGCGCGCCATCAGCTCCGGCCTGCGGTAGAAGTAGCCCTGGAAGTAGTGGAAGCCGAGCTTCTCACAGTAGGCGTGGACCTCATGCGTCTCGACCTTCTCCGCCAGCAGCTGCCCCCGGAAGTCTCGCAGCAGCTCGAGCTGCCGTCCGAGCCCCTCGGGGCCATGCTCCAGGTAGTCAAGCTTGATCACGTCAGCCAGCGGCAGCAGATCCGCGTAACGCTCGTGGTAGCTGAAGTCATCCAACGCGACCTGGTAGCCCTGTGCCTTCAGGTTTCTGACGGCGTCGACGAAGTACCCGTCGATCTGCTCGTTCTCCAACACCTCAAAGAGCGTGCGCCCCACCGGCAGCGCGGCTGCCAGCCCACCCAGCAGGAAGGCGCGTGGCATGTTGATCCAGGCGACGTGCGGCCCGACGATCCGGTCAAGTCCGATCTCCGTGAGCGCATTGAGCACGACCGACGCGGTGGCCGTGGTGGAGTCCACCACCCGCGCCGCGGATGAACCGGGTCCGTTGTCGGTGCTGCGGAATAGCAGCTCATAGCCGGCCACGCGCATCTGCCGGTCGAAGATCGGCTGCCTGGCGATGAACACCTGCGAGCGCTTCTCCGCGGTTGCTGGCGCTGCGGCGGCCGGGGGGTCGGCGAGCGAGGCTCTGGAAGGCGGCGGATTCATCTACGCCCTTATCGGCGTCTTTGGGCCTCTCCGTGAGCGCCAATTTCGGTCACGTGGTGGATTCCCGGAGGTGATCGCTAACAGGCTGGCGAGCAGCACCGCGAGGGTGCTGCTCGCCGCTTGCACGCAGCACCCTCCGGCACCGCTCAGACGGTCACCACGTACTTGCCGCGCACGTGTTGAACACGGATGAACTCAAGCGCCTGCGCCCCGTGATCAAGCGTGAACTCACCTGAAATCGGGACAGTGAGCTGACCGCTGGCCGCCATCTCCCCGAGCTGCTCCAACAGGCCCTGGTCCGGCAACCCTGCGGCGTTCACAGCACGCACGCCGAACTGCGCGAGCGTCTGCTCATCAGCCTGGCGGTGCGTGGAGACCGCCGCCCCGCCGGCACGCGTCAGCCGTGCCGAGGCGACGAAATCATCGCCCCGGTTGACCAGGTCGATCACGGCGTCGAGCCCATCCGGGGCGTGCTGCGCCACCTGCGCCGCGACGTCGGCGCGATGGTCGATCACGGCCGCCGCGCCGAGGCTGCGCAGGAACTCAGCGTCCTCCGTGTGGCCGGTGGCCAGCACGCTCGCTCCGGCCCGAGCCGCCAGCTGCACGATGAAGCTGCCCACGCCACCCGAGGCCCCCACCACAAGCAGCCGTTTGCCCGGCCCAAGCTCGAGCTGGGTCACGCACCGCATCGCGGTCATTCCGGCCAGCGGCAGCGCCGCCGCCGCGCGGAACTCGAGGCCCGCTGGCTTCAGCGTCATGCAGGCGTTGCCGCTGGGCAGGTACTCGGCCAGGCTGCCTTGGTGCAGACGCTGGCTGGACAGATACCCAAACACCTGATCACCGACCGCGAAGCCGGAGGCGCGCTCCCCAGCAGCCACGATCTCACCGGCGAAGTCTCGCCCAATCGTGACCGGGAACGCGAACTCAAAGTTGTTGGCCATCATCCCCGCCGCGATCTTCCAGTCAAACGCGTTTACGGAGGCGGCCGCCACCCGTACTAGGAACTCCTCAGGACCGATCTCCGGCACCGGCAGCTCACCGAGCTCGGCGGCCTGACCAAACTCCCTGAGCACTATCGCACGCATCATCCATCTCCACGGTTCGGGTCAGCGAACAGTGCCGCTGACGGGGGTGTGTGAAGCGGCTGCGCCCGCACGACGGTGCGCTGCGCCAGCCGCGGCCAGCACTCGTCCCTGATGTGACACGCGAAGTGCTCGGTCGCGCAGTGCGCGTCAAAGCCGGCCTCATCGTGGTACTCCTCGTAGATCAGGAAGAGATTCGGGTCCTCCAGCGAACGGTGAGCCCGGTATTCACGGCAAGCCGGCTCAGCACGCGCAAGCGGCGTGATCCGTTGCAGTGCGGCCGCGATCGCATCAGCCTCCCCGGAGCGAGCGACGTAGGTGGCGACGACCACGTAGCTCACCGGCGGGTGCCCCAGTTCTCGAAGTCAAGCTCAAAGCCGGCCGCAGTCAACGCCGCCTCACAGATAGCGTGATCCTCCTCCGGGCGCCCCCCGGAGACACCTATTCCACCCAGGATCTCCCCGTCGCGCTTGATCGTGACAGCACCGTCACTGGGCACGATCGGGTACATCCCCATGCGTGCCACCTGCGAGAAGAACACGGGCTCAGACTCGGCCCACGGCTTGAGCAGGTTCGCCGGCCGGCCCATCACCGCCGCGCTGTAGGCCTTGCTGGTGGCAATGCTCGGAGTCATCGGCCGGGCGCCGTCCTGCCGCTGCAGGCTCACAAGGAAGCCGCCCGCGTCGACCACCGCGATGGTGACCGGCCGGTTGTACTGCTCGGCGTGATCGAGCGCGAGCGCGATCAGCCGCTGCGCCTCCTGCAAAGAGAGTCTCATCTCAGCCTCCGTATCTGTGCTCACGGGTGAGCGGTGTTCATGCCCAGTGGTGAACCGTGTTCAGGAACCGCGCCACGGCGTCGTTGAAGCGCCCAGGAGCGGCCCAGTACATGGCGTGCGGCGCACCGGCGACCAGCTCGAGCGTCGAGCCCGCAACCAACTGCTGGGCACGGCTGACCGTCGCCGGGCGGATCACGGCGTCATCCGCGCCCGTGAGGAAGCAAACCGGCACCCCGCTGGTCGCGAGCTCGTGGCCGGTGGGGCCGGGCTCGCCGGCGTTGCGGATGTCCGCAAGGCGAGCGCGGTTGAAGGTCCCGAGCTGCATGAAGAGGAACACCAGCTCCGGGCTGGCGGCCGCAAACTCAGCGCCCATCAAGCGCTCGGCGACGGGCAGCTGCTCGGCCTGCGCGCGATCCTCACGAAGCATCTGCACGAGCTGCGCGTCGTCGATCGCGCCGGTTGAGTGCGCCAGTACGACCCCCGCGACGCGCTGCGGATGCTCGACCGCGAGGCGCGCCGCCAGCGCGCCACCCAGCGCCTGACCGACCAGCACCGCCCGCTGAACCGATGCGTCGTCCAGCACCGCAACAACGTCCCGCACGTAGCCATCCATGTCCCATCGCTCCGGGCCCGCGGGGCTGGCACCGAAGCCCGGAAGGTCAAGTGTGATCACCCGATGCGAAGCCCGCAACTGCGGCAGCTGTTGCCACCAGGAGGCGTGGTTGCCACCGGAGCCGTGGATCAGTACCAGCGCTGGCCCCTCACCGTGGGACTGGTAATACACGTCCAGACCGTCACGCGTCGCGAACGTCACGTTCTCACTCCGCGGCGGTCGCGGCGACCACCCGGTTGCGCAACACGCCCAGCCCCGAAACCTGGATCTCAACCGTGTCGCCGGCCGCGATCGGCGCGGTGCCGTCAGCCCCCATCCAGAGCACGTCGCCGGGCTGCATCGTGATGTACCTGGTGATCTCGACGATGTAGTCGACGGCATCGAAGATCATGTCGCCTGTGTGAAAGCTCGCCACGCTGACCCCGTTGACCCGCATCGTGGTAGTGGCCTGAGCGGGATCCGCCTCGGTGTCGATCCATGGCCCCATAGGCTTGAACGTGTCAGCGTTCTTGGCCCGCCAGAAGGTCCTGTCACTGCGCTGCCAGGTGCGGGCGCTGACATCGTTGCCGATCGTCCAGCCAAAGATCGCGGCGCGTGCCTGCTCGCGCGTGGCGTGGCGGATGCGCCGGCCGATCACCGCCGCCACCTCAGGCTCAGCCTCGAGGCTGTCATCGAGGTCCGCGGGCACCACGATCGACGAGCCATGGCCGATAAGCGCGTTGTTGGCGCGGTAACCGACCTCCGGGCGCTGCGGCGGCTGCGCCACCGGGTTACCCAGCCGCGCGGCGTGCTCGATGTGACCGCGGTAATTGAGACCGACGCAGAAGAACGTGGTCGGGCAACTGGGCGCCAGCAGCGTCAGGTCGGCAAGCGCCAACCTGCGCCCGTTGGTGGCGTATTGCCCGAACGGCGAGCCGTCGACGGGCAGCACGACCTCGCCCTCCACGATCCCAAAGCGCGGCTCACCCGTGTCATCGAAGCGGCACCAGATCATGCGAGCCGGTGTGAGACGCGCTTGGTGATCAGATAGTCGTGCAGCCCCTCCAGGCCGCCCTCCTTGCCGTAGCCACTCTGCTTGACACCGCCGGACGGGGCCTCCGGGACCGAGCCGCCACAATGGTTGATCGAGATGATGCCTGCCTGCAGACCGTGCTTGAGCTTCGTGGCGGTGGCCGCCGATTCCGTGAACGCGTAGGCGGCCAGCCCGTACGGCAGGCTGTTGGCCAGCGCCAACGCCTCATCGAGGTCGGTGAAGGTCACTACCGGGGCGATCGGGCAGAAGGGCTCCTCGAGCATGATGCGGGCGTCCAGCGGGACGCCCGCCAGCACCGTCGGCTCGAAGAACCAGCCGGGCCGGTTGATCACGCTGCCGCCGGTCGCCAGCTCTGCGCCGCGCACGCGAGCGTCGCTGACGAACGCGGCGGACGCCTCCAGGCGACGCGGGTTGGCCAGCGGCCCCATCGTGACCCCGTCCTGCAGGCCGTCTCCAACATTGAGGTTGCGTGCCTCCTCCACCAACGCCTCCAGGAAGCGGTCGTGCAGCGACTCGTGGACCAGCACACGGCTTGGCGCGGTGCAGACCTGACCGGCGTTGGCGAACTTGGCGGCGGCCGTGCGGGCCGCCGCCACAAGCGGATCAGCGTCGGCGCAGACGAGCACCGGCGCGTGTCCACCGAGTTCCATGCGGGCCGGCAGCATCTGCTGGGCGGCGAGGCCGGCCAGGTGCTTGCCCACCGGGATCGAACCGGTGAATGCCAGAAGACGCGTGATCGGCGATGAGATGAGCTGCTCTGAGATCTCGGCGGGAACTCCGAAGACCAGGTTCAGGACCCCGGCCGGGACCCCCGACTCCGCGTAACAGCGCACGAGCTCACAGGCCGTTGCCGGAGTCTCCTCGGATGCCTTGATCACGATCGAGCAGCCCGCCGCGAGCGCGGCCGCAATCTTGCGGTTGGGGGAGCCGGCGGGGAAGTTCCACGGCACAAACGCGGCCACCGGGCCGGCCGGCTCGTGGATCACGCTGAGCTCGACGTCGCGCTCGAACGGAATGATCCGGCCGTACGCGCGCTTGGCCTCCTCCGCATAGATGTCGATCAGCTTGGTGGAGCCCATGATCTCGCCGCGGGCGCCGCTCAACGGCTTGCCCTGCTCGAGCGTCATCGTGCGCGCGATCACATCCGCGCGCTCGCGGATCAGCGCGGCGGCGCGATGCAGAACCGCGGCGCGCGCGTCAACCGTCCACGCGCTCCACTCCCCGAAGCCGCGCTGCGCAGCTTCCAGTGCGCGCTGCAGATCGTCCGCCCCGGCGTGCGGGACATGCCCGAGCACGCGTCCGCTGGCGGGGTTGTAGACCGGCTCACGGCGCCCGGAGCTACCCGCTACCCAGGCGCCGTCGATGAACAGCGCAACCGCCGGGTAGTCGGCGGCTGCGGGATCTAGCTCCTGCTCGGACAGGACGGTGCTCAAAGCTCCTCCTTCTGGCCGTTGGTGGTCAGCATCCACATGTGATGCGGTGGACGCTGCTGATACACATGCGGACCGTAGGTCTCGTCCACGCGATCCATGTCAGCGGCGTACTCGACCCGCCCGCCGCAGGGGGCCTGGAAGAAACGAAACACGTTGGAGCCGATTGTGTGCCGCCCGAGCCGGCGCGACTCCGGCCAGCCGCAGGCGACCATGTGGTTGCCACCCTCGACGACCTCATCGAAGTTGGCGACCTCAAAGGCGATGTGGTTGATGCCCCTGCGGTCGGCACGGTGTCCGAGCAGCAGCGTGTGCTGGTCCGCGTCGCCGGCGGCGCGCATGAACGTGCCCATGTCAACCAGTTGATCGGTGACGTGGAAGCCCAGACGCTCCGTGTAGAAGGTCACCGACTGCTCACGCCCCGCCAGCGGGATGTGATAGGCGACGTGACACATGCGGTAAGGCCTTGCTCGCCCCAGGCGTTGCAGTGGCTCGTTCCAGCGGCGCTCGTGGCCGGTTGAGTTGGCCTCGCGAAACCACAGCTGCGCTGCGCTGTCGCGCACCAGCCTCAGACCGATCCCGTAGCCGCAGTCATCGTGAGTGTGAAACGTGCCGGCGGGATCCTCGGTGATCTCCCGATCGCGCCCCAGTCCGGCGACCAACACATCGAGGTCGGACTGCCGGTCAACACCCCAGACGACCTCACGGATCGTCGACCCTGGCTCCGGAGCGGGGGGCAGCTCGGGCTCCCGCCGGTCGTGCAGGCACAGCAACTGCCCGGCGGCCGTCCGATAGCTGGCGGTGCGCTCCTTCTGGTCCGGCGCCCCCAGGCCAAAGTCAGCGAAAAACCGGATGCACAGCTCCAGGTCCTCCACGCCGTAGTGCGCCTCTTCGATCCGAACTATCCCCATGGTCATCCTCCCTGACGGCGAACGCTAGCGGAGCACGGGACGGCGTTTGGGCCGCTCGGCGCAACGTTAAGTTGCAGCCTCTGCAGGTTCGCTCGCCGGTGGCGCGCCCTCAAACGGCATCGTCGGCGTGACCGGCGCATCGATCGGAAAGCGCCGGAACCACTCCGCGATGTAGTCGATGAAGACGCGGAACTTGCGCACCGACTGCAGGCCGGGCGGATACACGACGTAGAGCGGCCGCGAGGGAACCTCGTACTCCGGTAACACGACCGCCAGTCGGCCGCGGCGGATCTCATCGAAGATCGGGCGCAGCGGCAGAAGCGCAATCCCGAGCCCCTCCAGCACGGCCTTGTTGAGTACCAGGTAGGTGTTGGAGCTGAACCCACCGGTCGGCACCTTGTAGTGCTGGGTGCGCCCGTCACGCTGAAAATGCCACACGGGGTCGTTGCGATGCACCAAACAGTTGTGCGCTGCCAGATCAATCGGCTCCAACGGCGACTTGCGCCGGCGCAGGTAGAGCGGCGAGGCGCACAGCACGAACGGCAGCGTCGCGACCTGACGCACCCGCACCGAAGAGTCCCGCAGCTGTTTGGTGTGAAACGCCAGGTCGTATCCCTGCTCAATGAAGTCGTAGGTGCGGTCGGCCATCCCACCAACATCGAAGCGGACCCGGATCTGCGGGTGGTCGCGAGCGAATGCCGCCACCGCGTCAGACAGATCGAGACTTCCGATCCACTTCGGCGAGACAACCGACAGGTCACCTTCCGCCCGGTCCTGATCGCCGCGGATGGCGGCGTCCTCCTGCTCGATCTCCGTCAGCAGGCGCCGCGAGAACTCGTAGTAGCGATGACCATGCTCGGTCAGGCTGACGGCTCGCGCCGTACGGTTCACGAGCCTGACCCCGAGTTGACGCTCCAGCTCGGAGATGTGGCGCGAGATCAGCGACCCGGAGACCCCGAGGTTGCGCGCGGCCGCGCTGAAGCTCTCCGCCCGTGCGGCCGCCACGAAGCTTCTCATGATGGTGATGCGATCCATGCTGCTAGACGGTGGCGCAGCGTCGCCGTTTGGCCGGTGAGCGCAACACCCGGACCAAGCCTACGCCGACGGCGTTAGTGGGGCGTGGAGGCCGGGTTTCAGGCGCCCGCCGCAGCCGGCTCCACACGAGCGTAGCCGCGCACATCGGGGAAGGGGGGCGTGCGGTCGGGCTGAAGGTCCACCTGGAACGCGTTCAGGCACATCGCGAGCATCGAGAAGTTGCCGAGCGTGCCGACGATGTCGACCGTGCCCTGCGATCCGAACAGGCGCTGTGCCTCGGCGAACGTCGCGTCGCTGACGAAGTGCTCGCACAGCAACTCGGTGCAGAAGGCGTGGACGGCACGCTCGTCCTCACGCTCGAAGCTGGGCTCCTCACGACTGGCCAGCGCAGCCAACGCCGCAGGGTTGACCCCTGCTTTAACACAGCGGTCGATGTGCGCGTTCCACGAGTACTGGGCGTCGAAGTGGCGTGCGGCAATCAGCAGGATCAACTCACGCAGGCGCAGCTCAAGGCTCGAATCGAACCGCACGAACGCGCCCAGCGCCTCCACCCTGTCGCATAGCTCAGGGCTGTGCAACCACACCAGGAAGGGTCCGCGGGTACCGCCCCGCTTGCCCGCTATCCGCTGTGCGAGCTCCAGCTGGCGTGGCGTCATCTCATCCTCTGCGAGTCTCTGAAGTCTCATCGATACCCCCGGTGCAGTCGTGCTTTGGAGCATGACCATAGAGGCCAGGCCCGTACCCGTTCTGCAACGTTATGTTGCGGCAGCCAGCGCCAGTTCGTTGGGATAATCGAGTGGTGGCAGCGATCATCAAATATGGCTCCGCACGCCGCCTCGACCGCGGCGGCGGGGTTTCATCGGTGCCGCTCGTCACGGCCGCCTCGACCGGCGCCACCAACCGCATCGTTACCGGCATCAGCGCCTATCCGCGCGGCGGCGGCGCGCCCTTCCACACCCACAACTGTGATGAGCAGGTGACGCTGCTCTCAGGTGTCGGCGAGGTCGAGGTTGACGAAACCGTCACCGCCCTGGAGCCCTATGACAGCACGTACATCGAGGCTGGCAAGGTGCACGCGTTCCGTAACACCGGAGCGGATCCGATGGTGATCCTCTGGATCTACACGCAGCCGCAGGTCACACGCACGTTCGCGGACACCGGTGAAACCGTTGCGCACCTCTCCGACGCGGACCTGATGGGCGCAGGCGAGCGCCCGTAACGCCCCGGCCAGGCCACGCTGCGAGCGGCGATGTATCGGCGGGCCCACGCTGCGGGTTGCGGGCTTCGAGGCCGCCCAATAACGTTCTCGCGCTCGGGCCCCGCAATGGGGCGTCAGCGCGCGGCATGAACCTCGTCCACCACGTACTGCGCGATTGCCAGCGAGGAGGTGGCCGCAGGGGACGGAGCGTTGCGCACCAGCACCACTCCGTCGAGCTGCGTTATCCGGAAGTCATCGACCAGCGAGCCATCCGGATCAACCGCCTGCGCGCGGACCCCGGCAGGCGCAGGCTCCACGTCGGTGACGCGCAGCTGCGGGATGAACCTGCGCGCCTCAGCGACGAACGCGCGGCGGGAGAGCGACCCCCTCATCTCCCGGACCCCCATCCGCCAGTGTCTGCGCGCCAGGCTACGAAACCCTGGGGAGCGCAGCGTCTCGAAGAGGTCGGTGGCTGAGAAGTCGCTGCGCCGATACCCCTCTCGCGCGAACGCGAGCACCGCGTTAGGACCGATGTCGACACCCCCATCCACGCGGCGCGTGAAGTGCACGCCCAGGAACGGGTAGGCCGGGTCGGGGACCGGGTAGATCAGGCCTCGCACCAGCTCTCGCCGGGCCGCGACCAGACGGTAGTACTCACCGCGGAACGGGATGATCGCGGGCTCTCGGTCCTGCCCCAGCAGCCGCGCGATGCGGTCCGCGTGAAGCCCAGCGCACACCACAAGCCGGTCAAACGCCAGCTGCTCACCGCTACGACTCTGCACCCGGACCTCACCGCCGGTCCTCACGATGCGCGTGACCTCGAAGCCGAGCCGCACGCTCCCGCCAGCGGCGCGCACGTCGTCGGCGTAGGCGAGTGTCACAGCCGGGAAGTCGACGATCGCGGTGAAAGGCGAGTGCAGCGCCGAGAGCCCCTGTACGTGAGGCTCGATCTGACGCATCCCGCCGGCATCCAGGCGCCTGAGGCCGGGAACGCCGTTGGCATGTGCGCGGCGCTCGATCTCATCCAGGCGCTCGAGCTCCCGTGCATCGGTGGCGACGATCAGCTTGCCGCACTCGTCATAACGGATCGATTTCTGCTCGCAGTACTCCTTGAGCAGGCCGACTCCCTGACGGCAGAGACGCGCCTTCAGCGAACCCGGCGCGTAGTACACCCCGGCGTGCGCCACACCGCTGTTGTGGCCGGTCTGATGAGCGCCGACGCGCGGCTCCTTCTCCAGCACCGTGAGCTCGACGCCATCCTGTGTCTGCACCAAGCGCCTGGCGATCGCCAACCCCAGGATCCCCCCGCCGACAACACCGATCCGCTGCGCCGCCATCTCAGAGCGCCGCCCGCACGGCCACGGACTTGACCCGCGTGTAGAAGCGCAAGCCCTCCAGGCCCTGCTCCTTGAATGGTGACCCGGAATCAGCGAAACCGCCGAATGGCTGGTGCACGTCCCATCCGGAGGTGGGCAGGTTGACCGCCACCTGACCCGTGTTGACGTGCTCAGCAAAGTACGCCGCAGACCCCAGATCCCGGGTGAAGATCGCAGCCGAGAGGCCGTAGACCGAATCATTGGTGGCGTGCACGGCCTGCTCCAGCCCGTCCACCTCCAGCACGGCTACGGCCGGCCCGAAAACCTCCTCGCGCCAGATCGACATCTCGCGGGAGACGGAGCCGATGACCGTCGGTTGCACGTAGCAGCCCTGCGCAAGTGGCGGGTCGCTCGGCGCCCCGCCACCGGCGAGCAGCTCCGCCCCCTCGGCCCGCGCACGATCGACGTGCGCTAGAACCTCCGCCTGGTGGGCGCGGCTGACGACAGGACCGATCGTTGTCTCGGGCGCCAACCCAGGCCCAAGCTTGGGGCGTGTGGCCTCGGCCACCAGCCGTGGCAGCAAATCGCCAGCCACGGCGTGATCCACGATCACGCGGCTGGTGGCGGTGCAACGCTGCCCCGCCTGGCCAAACGCCGCCGCACCGATCGTCGCGGCGGCCAACTCCAGGTCCGCGTCCGCCAGGACGACGCTCGCGTTCTTACCGCCCATCTCCGTCTGCAGGCGCACGTTGCGCCCCGCCAGGTCGCGGTGCAACTGCAGGCCGACAGCGGTGCTGCCGGTGAAAGTCACGGCAGCCAGTCGTGGATCGGCGATCAGCGCCGCGGCAATCCGGGAGGCGCGCCCCGTCGCAGTCCCCAATACCCCCGCCGGTAGCCCGGCGTCGTGCAGCGCGGCGGCCAGGTGCAGCGAAACGAGCGGCGTCTCAGTCGCGGGCTTGAGGATCACCGCGTTGCCGGCGAACAGCGCCGGCGCAAGCTTGCGCGCGGGAGTCAGCAGCGGATCGTTCCAGGGAGTGATCGCCAGCACGATTCCCACCGGCTCATTGCGCACGGCGACGTTCACGAACGGCCGCGCGTCAGCCAGCTCCACCCCTAGCGGCAGGCGCGCCAGCGACGCGTAGTACTCCAGGAAGTCAGCGGCCTTGGTTACCTCGACGCTCGCCTCAGCAAGTGTCTTGCCCATCTCGCAGACCAGGTCACGAGCTATCGACTCGCCACGTTCGCGCAGCAGCCGGGCGGCCCCGAACATCACCCGGGCCCGCTCGAGCGGACGCGTTTGCCGCCAGACGCGCGCGCCCGTCGCGGCGGCGTCAAAGAGCGCCGCCACATCGGCCGCGCTCATCGCCGGCACGTGTGCGATGACCCGCTCCACGTCACTGGGATCGGTCACCGGCAGCGTGCCCTCGCCGCCGGCCTCCACCCACTCGCCACCGATCAGATTCCCAAAGCTCACGGTCTCAGACATGACCCGGATTCTCACACCGCGCGCCTGGCGGATGGTGCATCCAATGCTTGCGTCAAGCAGCGATTTGCGCAACGGCGGTCATGTAACGATTGCCACGCCGACAACTTCCGTACGACCAAAAGGGCAATAGCAACTCGTGTTCATAGTCGATTCGCAGGTCCACATCTGGAAAGAGGAGACCCCCGACCGCCCCTGGGTGCCGGGAGCTCGTGAGCGCATCCGTCTGAACGGCCACCGCGAGGAGGCGTTCAGCTACGACGAGTGCCTAGCGCTGATGGATGAGGCCGGCGTCGACCGCGTGATCATCGTCCCTCCCTCCTGGGAGGGAGATCGCATCGACTACTCGCTGGAGGCAGCCGAGGCGCACCCCGACCGCTTCGGGATCATGGCGCGCGTCCCGCAGAACAAGCCCCAGGAGGGCAAGGCGCTGATGCGCGAGCTCGCCTCGATCCCTGCCGTGAAGGGCATCCGGCTGACCTTCCACCGGCCGATCGACCGCAATTGGATGATCGACGGGACCTGTGAGTGGCTCTGGCCCTACGCCGAGGAGTTGGGCATCAAGATCATGGTTCACGCGCCCATCTGGAAGACCGAGCTGGGCCAGATCGCGGACCGCCACCCCGGCCTGAAGCTGATCATCGACCACATGGGCATCATGGCCCGGTGCGTAGATGACTCGATCGGCTACTGGGTACAGGAGACCGCGGACCTGCATGAGCACCCCAACATCTCCGTCAAGGTATCGGCGATCCCCGGCTACTCGACGCAGCCGTTCCCCAACGCGAACATCCACCGATACGTACGTGAGATGATCGAGAAGATGGGGCCGGAGCGCTGCTACTGGGGTACCGACATCACCCGGCTGATGGGCCACGGGCTGAGCTGGAAGGACACGATTGAGCAGTTCACCGTCCACATGGGGCTGACCGACGAGCAGCTTGACTGGGTGATGGGCAAAGCGCTGTGCCAGACACTCGACTGGCCGATCGACTGATCCCTCTCTGCAGATGAGCGAGTTGATCGACGGCGGCGAGGGGCTGCTCGAGGCGCTACGCGCGCTCGGGATCCAGCACATCTTCTCCAGCCCGGGCTCCGAATGGGCGCCCGTCTGGGAAGCGCTCGCGCGCCAGCGCCGGGATGGCGTCAGCGGCCCCGCTTACCACGACCTCACGCATGAGACGGTGGCGGTCGGCATGGCCACCGGCTACTGGCTGGCAGCACGGCGCATGGCCGCCGTGCTGCTGCACGCCGGCCCCGGTCTGCTGCAGGGCGCCAACGCGATCCACGGGGCGCTGCTGACCGGCGCCCCGATGCTGATCTGCTCATCTGAATCCATCACCTACGGCGAAGCCCACGGCCCGGACCCCGGATCCCAGTGGTATCGCAACCTCTCGGTTGTCGGCGGACCGCACACATTCGCCGCGCCCTGGGTCAAGTGGTCCAACCAGGCTGCGAGCGTTGAGGTGCTCTACGAGATGACACTGCGCGCTGCGGAGCTTGCTTCACGCGCACCGGCGGGTCCCGTCTATCTGAACGTGCCGCTGGAGTCGCTGCTCGCCGCCTGGCAGCCGCCGCCGGTACGCAAGCCGGTCGCGCCGCGCGGTGCCCGCTGGAGCCCCACACACGAGATCGACGCTGCAGCGGCAGCTCTGGCGGGGGCCCGCAACCCGGTGATCCTGACCGAATCAGCAGGCCGGGACCCCGAGGCGTTCCACGCGTTGGTCGCCCTCGCGCAGCTGCTGGGAGCACCGGTGATAGAGCCGCAATCCGCAGTTTGCGCGAACTTCCCGAAGGATCACCCGCTGCACATCGGCGGCGATGTCAGCCAGGCGGCCGGAGCCGATCTGGTGCTGCTGGTCGCATGCCGCTCACCCTGGTACCCCCCGAGCGCCTCGCCGGCACCGGACGCCAAGGTGATGGTGATTGACGACGTGCCGCAGCGCCCCCACATCGCCTACCAGGTGCTGCACGCCGACCGCTACCTGGAGGGTGAGGTCGCCAACACCCTGCAAGCGCTGGTTGACGCTCTCTCTCCCGGCGTCGACCGGGAGCTCGCGGATGCACGGCGGTCGAGGTGGACCGCCGTGCATGACAACCTCATGGCCGCGGTCGAGGCCGATGAGCGCCGGGCGCTCGAGCAGGCCGACCGGATCACCCCGGCGCTGCTCGCCAAGGTGCTGCGCGAGGAGCTCCCGGGCGACACGATCTTCGTCGACGAGACGATCACCCACAGCCGCGTGCTGCAGCGCCACCTGCGCTGGCAACAGCCGGACAGCTGGTTCTACGTCCAGGGCGGTCTAGGTCAGGGAACCGCGGTGGCGCTTGGGGTCAAGCTCGCGCGGCCGCAACAGCCGGTGGTTCTGACGATCGGTGATGGGTCGTTCCTCTACAACCCGGTGATCCAGGCGCTGATGGCATCACGAGATCTCGGCCTGCCGCTGCTGATCGTGATCTTCAACAACCGTCAGTACCTCTCGATGAAGCTCAACCACCTGCGCTTCTACCCCGAGGGTGCGGCGGCGACGGGCAACGACTTTGACGGCGTGGACCTCTCCACGCAGCCGTCGCTCTCAGCGTTCGGCGCGCCGTTCGGCATCCCCGGACACGAGGTCCGCGACCCGTCCGGCCTGCGCGCGGTGATCCGGGAGGCCACCGCCCAGGTGGCGGCCGGCAGCAGCGTAATCGTCAACGTCAAGTTCTAGGTGCCCGCAACCCGCGGCGCCGCAAAGGAGAGCTCCCTTGCCAACAGCGAGAATCACCGTCCCCGCCGAGGAGCTGCGACGCATCGCGCGCGGCGTCCTGGAGCGATCAGGGGTCAGCGCCGAACACGCAGCGGTCGTGGCCGATGCGTTTGTGTGGGCCAACCTGCGTGGGATCGACTCGCACGGCATCTCACGGCTGCCGCGCTACGTCGAACTGTTCGAGCGAGGCGAGGCCAATGCGCAGCCCGCAATCCGCATCGAGCGCTCGCGCGCTGCAGCCGTTGTGGTTGACGCCGACCGCGCACCCGGTCCGCTGGCGCTGACGCTCGCGATGCGAGAGGCGATCGAACTGGCACGCGAGACCGGCGTGGCAGTGGCAACCGTTCGCGGGACCGTGCACACGGGGGCAATCGGTTACTACACCACCCAGGCCTCACAGGCTGGCATGGCTGGAATAGGGATCGTCGCCGGTGTGCCGAACATGGCGTATGCAGGGGCGCGCGGGGCGGCGGTGGCAACCAGCCCGCTGTCCGTCGCCCTGCCGGCGCAGACGCACCCTGACTTCGTGCTGGACATGGCCACCGCGACCATCGCGCTGGGCAAGATCGCCCAGTACCGCGCGCGTGGCGAGCAGCTGCCAGAGGGTGTGGCGGTGACCGCCGAGGGCGAGCCGACAACCGACCCGGCGGAGGCGAAGGTCCCGCTGCCCGTTGGCGGGGCCAAGGGCTCAGGGATGTCCTTGGCATTTGAGCTGCTGGCCAGCGGACTGGCGAACCACCCGATCGTCTCTCAGTTCCACGCGGGTGTCACCGGTCATCGGCAGAACGCGCTGTTGGTCGCGATCGACGTCACGGCGTTCCTGCCCCTGCAGGAGTTCAGGCGCATCGTCGACGAGACGCTCGCGGCGGTTACCTCGCTGCCCGCGAGTGGCGAGCAGCCGGTGCTCACTCCCGGCCAGCGTGGCGCTGCGACCGCAGTCCAGCGCACGCTCGAGGGCGTCCCACTGCCGGCGAAGATCTGGGGCGAGGTTGCCGAAGTTGCCGAACGCTTCGGCGTCAGCGCTCCGCAGCTGAGTGGTGCCGCATGAGCTGCCCTGCCCGGAAGCGGCCGCGTGCCTCCGCGACGATCCTGTGGCTCAACCGGCGGGGAGCCAGCGCCACATCAGCGGGAGCGCTGCGGTCGGAAAGCGGATCGGCAGCGTCGTCGAGCAGTCGCCCGGCACAGCCCACCAAGACGCGGAGATGAAGAGCATGGAAACCGACCTGCACTCAAGTGCCGCGGTGGTGACCGCAAAGCCGGTCGCTTACATGCGACAGCTCTGCAAGCACTTTGGCCACAAGGTCGACGCTGAATTTGGCGAGAGCAGCGGCTGGATCGAGTTCTCGATGGGCCGCTGCGAGCTGGAGGCAGATGCGGCCGCGGGCGTGCTTCAGCTCACCGTGAGCGCCGCCAGTGAGGTGGAGCTGGAACGCATGCGTGAAGTCATCGGCTCTCACCTGAAGCGCTTCGGCAAGCGCGACGAGCTGAGCGTCAGCTGGGATCGCTGAGGTTACGGCGACCCACGCCGGGTGGTCTGGCGGCAGGCCGTGCCGCGGCACACGGGCAGGCCAGAGCGGACCTGGGCACGTGCGCCGGGGGAGCGCTCCGCTGAGGGTCCGCGAGGCTCAGGCGGCCACGTCCACGTGAGCTGCGCCGCGGCTGCCGACCGTGGCCTCACGTCCGCTGCGCATGTCCGTGCCGGGTCGTGCGGCGTGCAGCGCAGCAGAGCCAGTGGTCGCGTCCGCCGCCGTAGCTTCCCGGTCACCGACACCTTGCCCCTCCGCCGCGAGCCGCTGAAACTGAAGGTTGCGGTCCTCCACCGGCCCGTCAAGCAGGGTGCGACGGTCGGTGTAGTAGTCCATCGGCAGGCGCCACGGCGCGTACGCGCCCTGCCTTGGGAAGTCCTGCAGCGCGCGCAGGACGTAGCCGGCCTGGAAGTCCAGCAGCGGCGCGGTGGTCATGTTCGGGTAGGGGAGGCGCGGCACGCAGACGTCGTAGCCGTTGCGGTCCATGTGGCTCAGGATGCGGCTCAGGTGCTCACCGACGAGGCCCACCTTGAGCGTCCAGGACGCGTTGGTGTAGCCCACCAGATAGGCGAAGTTGGGCATGTCGCTGAGCATCATTCCGCGGAACGCGAGCCGATCCTGAAGCCGCATCCGCTGACCGTCGACGGTGAAGCGGATCCCGCCGAACGCAAGCAACCGCAGCCCCGTGGCGGTGACGATGATCTCCGCGTCCAGCTGCCGTCCGGACGCGAGCCGGATGCCCTCGGCGGTGAAGCGCTCGATGGTGTCGGTCACCACCGAGGCCCGCCCCGACCTGATCACGCGGAAGAGGTCACCGTCGGGGGCCACGCAGAGGCGCTGGTCCCAGGGGCCGTAGCGCGGGTCGAAGTGCTCCTGCACGGGATAGCCCTCGGGCAGTCGCGCCGTGTTGAGCTTCCTGATCGTCGCGCGCGCGTAACCGGGATAGCGCTGGCAGAAGCGATAGATCAGCGTCTGCTGGGCGATGTTCTTGCGCCGTGCCAGGTCGTAGCCCAGTCGCGGACCGAGCAGCCTCCGCAGCGTGTTGGCGAGCCCATCCTTGGACGGCAGCGGCACGACATAGGTCGGTGAGCGCTGCAGCATCGTCACGTGCTCCGCCTTCTCCGCCAGCGCGGGCACCAGCGTGACCGCCGTGGCCCCGCTGCCGATCACGATCACGCGCTTGCCTGCGTAGTCGAGCCGCTGCGGCCACTGCTGCGGGTGCACCAGACGCCCGCGGTACGCCGAAACGCCCGGGAAGTCCGGCGTGTAGCCAGCGTCGTACCGGTAGTAGCCGGTACCGCAGAAGAGCCAGCGTGCGCTGATCTGAAAGCGCCTGGCCACATCGGTGCGCTCGACCTCTACCAGCCAACGCCCGGTCTGCGCCGACCAGTCCGCCGAGACCACCCGGTGGTTGAGGCGCACGTGCCGGTCGATCCCGTTCTCGGCGGCCGCCTCGCGGATGTAGCGCAGGATCTCCGGCCCCTGCGCAATCGCCTCGTCGCTGACCCACGGCTTGAACTCGAACCCGAAGGTGTGCAGGTCCGAGTCGGAGCGGATCCCGGGGTACCGGAACAGATCCCAGGTGCCGCCGGTGGCCCCGCGCGCCTCGAGAATCGCGTAGCTCCGCTGGGGCTGGTCGCGCTGCAGGTAGTACGCACATCCAATGCCGGAGATGCCCGCGCCGACAATCAGCACGTCCAGCTCCTGGACGCCGCGCTCATCCTCACGGCGACGGCGTGCCATCTGCGCTCTCCTGGCGTGCGCCCAGCTCATCAGGTTGATTCCAGCACAACCGGCGGCACCAGACGATTAATCCGCGTTGGCGGGCTGCTCCTGAGGGTTGGCCGCTCGCGACCGAGCGACCGAGCGCCAAGGTGCCGGGGCCCGGGCCGTGCGGCCCCGGCCCGTCAAGAGCTGGTGGCGGCGGCCGCTGTGGCGGTGCTGGCGGCTGTGGCGGCGGCCGCTGGTGGCCGTGGTGGCGGCGGCCGCTGTGGCCGGGGTGGCGGCGGCCGCTG